>DATJEI010000349.1:0-15411 GCA_035496735.1 Bryobacteraceae bacterium
GAAAGAGCGCGCAATCCGTAGGGAGACAGGAATTCGTTTTCATCCAGCATGAATCGCAAAATCCGGCGAAGCTGGTCGGGATCCACGATGGACAGCAAGCGCCGCTCTCCCATTCCCATCGTGTGCATGCACGCCACGTTGACGGTGAGATCGCGCCGATTCTCGATGAACCAGTCGAGCCGCCGTTTAAAACCAGGGAGGCGATCGACGATGTCGGGTTCCAGTGTTTCGATAGCATACAGCGGGATTAAACCGACCATGGAGCGTATCTTGAGCGGAATATCGCCGCCGGCCGGCGTGCGCAGGACGTCATAGAAGAAGCCGTCTTCTTCATTCCACATGCCGACGCCGTTGCTGCCCAGATGATTGATCGCGTTGGCGATGTACAGGAAGTGTTCCCAAAATTTGCTCGCGACATCTTCGTACGAAGGATCTTCTTTCGCTAGCTCCAACGCAATCGCCAGCAGGTTGAGGCTGTACATGGCCATCCAGCCTGTGCCGTCCGCTTGTTCCAGATGCCCGCCGGTGGGTAGCGGAGCGCTGCGGTCAAACACACCAATGTTATCGAGACCCAGGAACCCGCCTTGAAAAACGTTGCGCCCGTCGGCATCTTTGCGGTTCACCCACCACGTGAAATTCAATAGCAGCTTGTGGAAGATGCGCTGGAGGAACGTGCGGTCGCCCACACCCCGCTGCTTCTTTTCGATCTTGTAGACACGCCAGGCTGCCCAGGCGTGCACCGGCGGATTCACATCGCCAAAAGCCCACTCGTAAGCCGGGAGCTGGCCGTTAGGGTGCATATACCATTCGCGCACCATCAGCGTGAGCTGCTCCTTGGCAAAGTCGGTATCGACGAGCGCGAGCGGCAGGCAGTGAAAGGCGAGATCCCAAGCCGCGTACCACGGGTATTCCCACTTGTCCGGCATCGAAATGACGTCGGCGTTGTAAAGATGCCCCCACTCCCTGTTCCGACCGTTCTTGCGATTGCTTGGGGGAGCAGGCTGATCGGGATCTCCCTCCAGCCAGTCACGAACCACGTAGTGATAGAACTGTTTCGACCACAATAGTCCGCCGAAAGACTGCCGCATCACGTTTCGTCCGTCTTCGGAGAGATGCTGCGGGATGACGGTATCGTAGAATTCGTCGGCGTCTTTCTGGCGCTGATCGAAGAGTCGATCGAAGGAGCGGCCGATCAGGCTTTTTGTCTGGGCGAGCCGAAGTCGCACGGCCACGCTTCCACCGGCGGGAACTGTCAACCGGTAGTTTGCTGCGGCTTTCGTCCCGGTTCGCTCTGGGTTTACTGCACTTCCATCGCCGTGAACTATATAGTCGTTGATGCCGTCCTTGGCGAACTGCGGACCTCCGTCATCGTTGTAGAGCCGCCTGGAATTGGTTTCATTCTCCGTGTACAAAAGCTCCGGATCGCCTTCGTAGGTGAGAAAACGACGGCCATAGTGCGGAACATCCAGTTCGATCGCGTCAGCTCCCGCGCGAAGCTGTGGCCGGTTCTTAGCGGTTCCCCAGGACCAAGTATTGCGGAACCAGATGGTCGGCAGTAGATGAAGATCCGCGGCCTCAGGCCCTCGATTCGCTACCGTGATCTTGATCAGAATGTCATCGGGCGAAGCTTTGGCATACTCGACGAAGACGTCGAAGTAACGATTCTCACTGAATACGCCGGTGTCGGTCAGTTCGAACTCGCGAGCGTCGCGGCCGCGCCTGCGGTTCTCCTCGACCAGTTGTTGATAGGGAAACGCCGCCTGTGGATACTTATACAGATACTTCATGTAGGAATGCGTAGGAGTTGAATCCAGATAGAAGTAACACTCCTTGCAGTCCTCGCCATGATTGCCCTCATTCCCGGTGAGGCCGAAGAGACGCTCTTTCAGAATGGGGTCGCGGCCGTTCCACAATGCAACCGAGAAGCAGATGCGCTGATGGCGATCCGAAATGCCGGCGATTCCGTCTTCGTTCCACCGGTAGGCTTTCGAGCGGGCGTGATCGTGCGGCAAATATTCCCAGGCGGTTCCGTGAGCGCTATAGTCCTCGCGGACGGTGCCCCACGCGCGTTCACTTAGGTAAGGTCCCCAGCGCTTCCAGTGCGATTTGCGGTCGCGGGCTTCTTCGAGTCTCTGATGTTCGGCAGTGGTTCGGCTGGTCACAGCTGGGCTCCTTGGAGTGCTCTCGTTACGAGGGTGTAAGGCCACGAGGCCGCGAGAGTATTCCTGAAAAGTGAGCTTTAATATTGAGGGGGAGAAGAACGACTACAGCTCGAGCTTGTTGAGGAAGTCCTTCACCTGCGGCGCCAGCGCAAGCATCATGTCGGTGTTCTGCTGCTTGCTCATGTCGGAGATGAAATAGACCAAGTAATCGCGGGTTTCAAACGCACTCATTTGGAAGCGCTGAACTCCAGCCTGATACATCGGGATGCCCGATTGAACCAGTGCCGGCATCATAGTCTCAGTGTTGAAGGATTCGCCATCGGACTTGCGGGTCATCACCAGAGACATCATGTTCGAATCGTTCATCAAGGACAGGTGGACGAACCGACGGCCGTTGTAGCGGCACAGATGCGCCAAAGACATCCGGTAGCTCTTCGGGACTTCCTTGCGGACAATCGGGATGAGTCCCGCATACTGCGGGGTCAGATCGTGTACGAATTGCTCAACCGCGGGAGGATTCTTGGGATACTTGCGGAAAACCGAGCAATGAATATGATCGCCGAGCCCAACGCGCATAAGCATCGGGATGCGCGTGGAAACCGACGCAATATAGGATTGCTGGGAGCGGACAGTGAGTCGCAAGTGGCCAAGCTGATAAGTAATCAACAGCGCCACGACGGCGCCTGCGGCCACCGCTGCTGGAACAAGCCTGGGCAGCCAGCGCCTGGGCAGCCTCTCAGTGCGAACGCTATGCCGGATGCGCGCTTCCAGAAAGTGAGGTGTTTCAATATTCCGCACGGCCGCTTTCAAACGGCTATTCGCGGCGGACCGATCTTCTAGCCAGCCGTCGGCGGAATTCTCCGCGCGGATTCGGCTGCGGATGCGCGCCTCCAGATGAGGAGGCGCCGCGACGCTGTTTACCGCCTTTTTCAGGCGGATATTCGTTTCTGGCTTCTCGCTCATGACTCTTGGCCTTGCCCCGCAGCTCGTCCGATTCCGTAAGACTGCGCGACCTCAATCAGTTGTTCTCTCAGCAGTTTTCGACCCCGGCTCAAGCGGGACATGATCGTTCCGATCGGGATCGAGAGAATTTCGGCAGCGTCTTTGTAGGCAAACTCCTCGACATCCACCATTAAAATGACGGCGCGGAAATCCGCCGGAATGCGGTCGAGCGCGGAAAGAATATCTTCGTCGGTCAGTTGATCCGGGATCGGTTCCGGCGCAGTCAAGTTGACTTCCAGAAATTCCTCGGTCTCCTTCAATTGCGGGAAGCGGAACCACTTTCGCCGGTGATGGTTGACGCAGTGAAACAGAATCTTGAATAACCAGGCGCGGCAATTGGTGCCCGACTCGAACCGGTGAAACGATTTCCAGGCTTGCAAGTAGACTTCCTGAGCCACATCCTCGGCGCGGGCGCGGTCGCCCAGAATACGAGCGGCAGTGCGGAAGATATCGCTCAGATGGGGCATGGCCTCCAGCTCGAATCGCTCGGCGGCCGAGCTATCGGGAGACCAAGCATCCGCGGTAGGTTGACCGTCGCCTGCCATCCAGTTCTCCGCTACTTGAGGGCCTGCCATACGCAGATCAGATGCCGCCCTGCGGGTATTTTATTCCGGAAATTAAATATTTTTCCAATCAAAGTATAACCCACTGATAAGACAGCCTGTTAAACAAGAAAGGGCGCTGCCAAAGAAGCCTAGCAGCGCCCGGAGGGAAGATTGTCGAGGTTGGTTTAGCTCACGGCAGAGGCAAAGTTCGCTTCGCCCAGGATGACTTCGGCCCAGGCGCAATAGACTTGCACCTTCACGATGTCATGCACGTACGACGGCACCACTACTTCGCGCTTTTGGCCGTTACCGCCCTTGATCTTAAAGGCGTCTAGCGTGTAGATATTGCCCTTGGAGTCGACTACTCTCCAGGTAGGAGCCGGGGTGTCCGGCACCTTGAAATCCGCCGAAACGCGCAAGATACTCTTGCCATTTTCGATCGAGTGCGTCACGGTTCCGGTGTTCGCTTTTGGCCCTTCAAATTTCGAAGAAGTATGGGCGCCGTCGGCGGCGAATGAAACAGTGGCTGTGACAAGCGTAACGAACAGTGCGAAGACAGACAACATGCGGTTGAGTTTCACGGTAGTTCTCCTTTGACGATTGATTTGAATTGACTATCTATTGCTGTGCGAGCTGGACGGCGTGTCCGTCCGGATCGCGCGCCACAATTGACTTGCGGAACGCGGGACTTCCGCCCGTGAGTTCCACAACCCCGGTCGAGATGAACGGCGACCGGAATTTCTGAAGATCCTGCGCGGCTCGCGCCACGTCGGTCCCCAAGAATCTGGTTTGCCAGTGGACGAGGTCGTTGGCCCTCTCCTCCGGCGGATATGGGCGCCCATCGTGCGGCGCGAGATATTCGAGAAATTCGAGGCCTGGGCCTGAGGCCGCGCGTAAAGAAGTAATGCGCAGGCGAGCCCCGAAGACGTTGTTGAGACGCTCCTGCTCTGGACCGTAATTTTCGCTCTCGCCGACGACGTGGAGGCCGAGAAGATCGCGATAAAATTTGAGGCTGGCATCTGTATCTGAGATCACAATTGCGGTGTGATCTATTCCCAGGAACAGCTTTCCAGTGGAGTCGTGCCACCTGGCATTTCCCTTGTCCGGTGGAAACGCCAGCGCTTCAAGAAAGTGTCCGTCTGGATCCCGGAAGTAGAACGCTTGAATGCCGCCGGCATTCTTGTTCCATTCCGGAAGACGTTGCGGACCGGAAGAAGCATGCTCGACTTTATTCTCACGGAGCCATCTGTACGCGCGGTCCATATCGCTGGTGATGACGGCAATGTGCTGGAACCAGCGGTCGTTCGCCCTGGTGTCGACGGGCACGGGCCGGCCGCGAGGCGCCAGGAACTCCGTAAGCTCGATGAACTCGTTGCCCAGCCGCATCCGCGCGGTACGCATGCGGAGACCGAAGACTCCCTCCAGGTGCTCGTACTCAGGGCCGTCAACTTCGGTTTCGGAAACCTTCTCGAACGACAGCACCTTGGAGTAGAATTCGACGGATCGGTCGAGGTCTGAGACCGTGAGCCCGATGGAATCAACTGCGGTGACCAGCGGGTGGTCGCCTGCTGACGCCTGAATGACGCCGCATAGGATGACCAGAGTAAGGAATGCACGCCGCAACATGTTATTGCATCCTCTCGATCAGATGGTTGCCGACACGCAGCGCATTCGCCATGATCGTCAGCGCCGGATTTACGGCGGCACTCGATGGAAAAAAGCTGCCATCGACCACGTAGAGGTTGTCGAGTTGGTGGGCCTTGCAATGGACATCGAGCGCCGAGGTCTTAGGGTCATGACCGAAGCGAATAGTGCCATTCTGGTGCGCAACGCCGGCGAGTGGAATACGGTCGCCCACGAATAAATTACGGGCGAAGAGCCCCTGATGGCATTCGTGTCCATGCACCGGGCACGCGGTTTGTTCTTTCATCAGCTGTTTGAGCTTGCCATGCAGACGTTTGTGGCCCTCCTCATTGTTCGGTTTGTAACTAAGGACGATATTGCCGGCGCGATCGAGGGTAACCCGGTTATTGGGATCCGGCAGGTCTTCCGACGTCAGCCAGAAGTCGAGCGAATGTTTTCCCATGATTTCGAGAGTGAATCCTGGCGCGATCGCTGGAGCGCCGCCGCGCAGCGCGTCGCGGTCCAGCTTGCCCACGAAAGAGATGTGTCCCATCGGGTAGGGAAAGTCTTCGGAGCCGAAATAGAAATCGTTGATCGAGAGCGTCTTCTGGAAAATGGTCGGGTTTGGGCATTTGGAAATCGCTAGCAGAATCGAGTTTGTGTGGCCCATATAGTGCCGTCCGACGACGTCCGAGCCATTGGCTAGTCCGTTCTGATGCCGGTCATTGGCTGAGCGCAGCAACAGGGCCGCGGAATTGATGGCTCCGGCGGATACAACGACGATATCGGCAGAAATCTCATCGTAAACGCCGTTGTGTTTGACGAGAACCTTGGTGACTTCGCGCCCGGACGGACTGGTCTGCAGCCGTTCGACGTAAGCGTTGGTCATGAGGCTCACGTTCGGATAGGTCAATGCCGGATCGACGCCGAGCACCTGTGCGTCTGACTTGGCATGCACCAGGCATGGAAATCCGTCGCAGGTATTGCAGCGAATGCACGCGCTCCTGTTCGGAGTCTTCTCATCCAGCATGATGCCGAGAGGCGTGTGGAACGGCTTCAGCCCATGACGCGCGAAGTCGTCGGCCAATTGCTGCAGGCGCGGCTCATGGCTCACCGCCGGATGCGGATAGGGACAGCGCGCGGGCGGTTCCGTCGGATCCTCGCCGCGCTGGCCATGCACTTGATATTGGTGTTCCGCCTGGTTGTAGTACGGCTCTAGATCACCGTAAGAAATGGGCCACGCGGGTGAGACACCGCCATGATGCCTGAGCTCGCCGAAGTCTTCCTTGCGCAGGCGGAATAGCGCGGCGCCGTAGAACTTGGTATTTCCACCCACGTAATAGTTGGTGTGGGGATGCAGATCTTTGCCGGCGCCATCTTTCCATACTTCTTTGGTGTTGTACTTGCCCTGAAGATTGACGACGGCGGAATTCCAATTGTCCTTCTCACGTGGGACGTAATCGCCGCGTTCCAGCAGAAGAATCTTTTTTCCTGTGGGTGCGAGCTTGGAAGCGAGGGTTCCGCCCCCGGCGCCGGTTCCGACGATGACGACGTCGTACTGATCATTGGGCATGGAGTTCTCCGTATCGGCAGTTGAAGATGCAAGGTTGGTTATTGGGGTGACAGAGTTTGGCGCAGAAGACGCGGTGAACGCCGCGCCGGAAGCGGTAAAGGAACGATGCCAATAGCATGGCTGCGGGCGGAGCAGTGAAATAGATCCATAAAGCAGTCCATTCATCCGCGCAAAAGGCGGACCCGAACGTACGCGCAGGGTTCATACTCATTCCGGAAAGTGGAGCCTCGAACGAAATGAACAGCGCGACGAGAGCGCCCGCGAACAGTGGTGTGAAGCGGCTCAGGCGTCGTGAATTCGACACCCATAGAATCGTTCCCATGAGCAACATGGAAATCGCGAACTCCGCCAGGAACGCGACGCGCGTTCCGTATGGCCCGGGGGTCGTTACGACATAGCTGATCGCTGAATGTTGAAGTGCGGGTCCGATCAGGAGACTGGCAGCTGCCACGCCGGCAACACCTCCTAGAAACTGGAACACCATATAGAACAAAGCATCCCACGGCGCGATTTTGCCGAGCGTGAGAAATGTCAATGTGATCGCCGGGTTCATATGCGCGCCGGAACGCTGGCCCCAGGGCGAATAAATAATGGCGATGGCGGTCAGCCCCATCGCTACGCCAGCCAAGACTCGCCGGAGCATCGCAGCCCCCTCAAGAGCCGCGTGAATCGGCGAGCTGGGGTGATCGAGGAGTACGCCGAACACACATGCGGAAATCATGAACGTTCCGAGTGCGGCGGCCTCCATGAGGTATTCAGGCCAGTGCGCCCGCATGGCGGTGAGCGCTGCCGAGCTAGACCTGATCGACATGGGGGTTGGTGCGTTCGGAGTGGCAATAGGCATTTAAGTTCGCCTAGGTAATGTTCCGGGGAGCCCTTTTTATTCCGATGCGCTGATGCGCGGCGGCATTCCTGTCAGGACAAACCGGAACAACATTTCGTTTTTTGTCCCGATTGCCCCCAGTACGGCGGTGGGCGGCTTGAGCCCAAAGTCAGTCAGCCGTACCTGGGACGAACCTTCTATGAGCGGGAATGCGCCGGATCCGGTATCTAGTGTGACCGAGATGATGGCCGGCCGCGGGACATCCCGGATGGTTAAGATGCCTTGTACTTCGTAGTGATTCACGTCGAGCTTATGGATGGCCGTCGATCTGAAAGCGATTCGCGGATACCGCTCCGCTGCTAGCATGTCTTTGACGGCATAATCCTGGACTTTGCGCAAGTCTTTGGTGCCAAGCCAGGCGTCGTGACAAGAAATGCTGGCGGCTTCGATGTCAAGTGTGACAGTCGACTTTTCCGGAGCGTCGCGATCCAACAAAAGTGCTCCCTGATAGCGAGAAAAAGTGAACAAATGTTTCTTGCCGCTTAAGAAGCCAGTCTTTTCGACAGTAAGCTCCAGGAGCGCGCGGTCCTCTGGCCGAATTTCATAGGCAGCCGAACCCGCCCATCCGGATCCCGCAGCCAGCAACAGCAAGAGTGTTGTTTTCATGGCTGACAGTGGAATCCCTGACGCGGAAGTTCTATTCCGGAATAAACTTCCGGCACGGGGGGATCTTGACAGCCGAGATGCCAAACGAAGCCTGCACCGAACTGATCGCTTCCAACATCGGCTGGCTGCAGCAAGGACTTTCTCTGCTTGGCCATATAGACGAGGCGACCTTCGTCAACAGCCCACAGGGATTGGCGCCCCATCGCGTCGGCAGCCATCTCCGGCACGTATTGGAGTTTTACGAATGTTTCCTGGATGGTCTGGGCGCTTCCCGAATCGATTACGATGCGCGAAAGCGCGACGACATGATTGAGCGAAGTCGGCACGTGGCCGCTGCCAAAATCTGCTCTATCCTGCGGCGTTTGGAAGGATTATCTCTTCGAGAAGATCGCGCGCTGGAAGTGCGGGTGGAGAACGGCGACGGCTATCTTGCCTCATCCGTGGGCCGGGAATTGCAGGCGCTCAGCAGCCATACGATTCATCACTTCGCGCTGATCGCGGTCACTTTGCGGCTCCATGGAATTCAAGTCGATCCGAATTTCGGGATGTCTCCTTCTACGCTCCGCTATCAGACGGCCAGACAATTCGCGGCCAATTCGGAGGCTGCGTAGTGACTCATTCGGACGCCCTCCATGCGCTGCTGATCTTCGGCTCGACCTTCGTGCTGGAAGATGTCGCGGTTCTCGGTGCGGCGCTGCTGGTCGTAAACAGTATGATTTCGCTCCCTTGGGCAGCAGCCAGCAGCTTCGCAGGCATCTGGCTGGGCGATCTGGGACTGTATTGGCTGGCCCTGCATTACGGCCGCCCGGTCTTCGACCGCCGCTGGTTTAAGAAGGCGCTTGGTAAGAAGATAGACCTGAGCCGAAGTGAGGCGTGGTTCCAAAATCACGGAGCCGCTGCCATCGTGTTCAGCCGGGCCGTCCCCGGGACGCGGCTGCCTACTTATCTGGCAGCTGGGCTGCTGAAGGTTCCGGCGATTCGGTTTCTCACAATCACAGCCGCGGCGTGCGCTGTCTGGGTGACCGCACTGTTTTGGCTCTCCTATTACGCCGGCATGATGGTGATTTCAGAATTCAGGATGTTCCGGTCGGAAGCCGGGAGGTTGGCCGCATGCATAGTTCTCGCGGCCGTTTTCGCCTGGGTGCTTCGAAAAGCACTTAGGAAAGCTTCCTTCGCGAGAATCACGCGCTGGGAATTCTGGCCGTCCGCGGTGTTCTACATACCAGTCGCTATCAAGTACGTTCTTCTGGCGATCCAGTATCGAAGTTTCAGTTTACCTGCGCTTGCCAATCCCGGCATGCACACCGGCGGTTTGATCGGCGAATCGAAATTTGACACTCTGGCGGACCTGGCGCTCGCATACTCAAGTCTTGTTGCCGAAACTCACTTGGTACGTTTCCACTCGGCCGATCAGCAGTTCGCTCAGATTTCGCGCATTCGGGGCATGCATGGGCTAGAATACCCCCTCGTTTTGAAGCCCGACGTTGGCCAGCGCGGATACGGATTCAAGCTGGTCCGAACTGATGATGATGTCCTTTCCTATCTCAAGCAATTCTCGCGGGATGTATTGATCCAAGCATATGCACCCGGCCCCCACGAGGCCGGGATCTTTTATTACCGGATGCCGCACGAAAGCCAGGGTAGAATCTTCGCAATCACCGAGAAAGTATTCCCTACAATTACCGGAGACGGCCAGCTCACTATCGAAGAGCTCATCCGGCGCGACGCTCGGGCCTCTCTTATCGCCGACACCTATCTGCGGCGGTTCGCGAGGGAACGAGGGCAAGTCCTGGCAGCAGGACAATCGCTAAAGCTGGTAGAGGCAGGCAATCACTGCCAGGGCGCGATATTCCTGGATGGAGATCACCTCTTTTCGGAGGCGCTGGAAAAACGAATCGACGAGATCTCGCAATCCATTCCCGGTTTCTACGTTGGCCGCTACGACATTCGCTACGCCTGCGAGGAAGCGCTGCGCGAAGGCCGCGACTTCCAGATCATTGAGCTGAACGGCGCTTCCTCTGAAGCCACCAGCATCTACGACCCACGGAAATCCCTATGGGACGCCTACCGGACGCTCTTTCGCCAGTGGGAAATCGTCTTTGCGATCGCCAATGAAAATCGGAGTCTTGGGTTCCGCCCCACTGCGTTGAAGACCATCTGGCGGAGCTGGCATCGATACCAACAGCGGTCGGCTGAGTCACCAGTGAGCGACTGACCCCATGTGTACCGCAAGTTGGATTCACGATGATCGCGGTTATCAGCTGCTGTGCAATCGCGACGAAAGACTGACACGCAAGCCGGCCCTGGCGCCTCGGTTAGTAGTCCGCGACGGAGTCGGCATCTTGGCTCCGATCGACGGTGATTTCGGAGGATCCTGGATTGGCACGAACGAATTCGGCCTCTCAGTCTGTTTGTTAAACGGCGCGAATCTTACCCACTCGGAACATCGTTCTCCGCAAGAACCTCGGAGCCGGGGCCTGTTTCTTCTGGATTTGCTCCCTTCAGCCTCGGTGACTGCCCTATGCGAACGCGTTCGTGATGCCAACCTGGAGGCGTTTCCGTCGTTCACTGTGGTGGCACTCGAACCCGGCAGGCCTGCCACACTAATCGAATGGGACGGTTCGCAGAAGAGCGTCGAATTCTGCGCCGAATCGCGCGCCATGCTGACCTCTTCCTCGTTCGACACCGAAGCAGTGCGCAAGAGGCGACAACACGAGTACGCACGGCTAGACCCTCAATCTCCTCTGGAGTTTCATCAGAGCCACGGTGCATCCGCCAGCGCCTATTCTGTCTGCATGCATCGGCCGGACGCTGCCACTGTGAGCTTCAGTTGGATTCGCGTATCAGTGCTAGCGGCGACGTTCTATTACACGCCGGCAGCTCCGTGCCAGCAGGTTGCCGGCGTAAGCAAGAAGCTGCTGCGGCGTCCCGTGCTCAGCGCCCTTTCCACCGCTTCCATCCCAGCACACCCAACTCCGGCCGCGGCTCGTCCGGCAACATGGTAAGAAACTCCAGCAGGTTGCCGTCGGGATCGTGAAAGTATACCGAGGCCGCGGGCATCCACGCGAGCACGCTTGGCTCATCGGACGGATTGTTCCAGAAGTCGAGCGGCGTGACATTCGCCGAACGTAGACGTTGTGGCGCGTCCAGCAAGTCGGGAAGGTCGACATTGAAGGCAGTGTGGAGGTTCAGCCGCTGCGGCGTTGTCCCCACTTCCCATAGGCCCAGCATTGACGTGCCAGGGCCGCCCAACCAGAAGAAAGCCACCTTGCGGTCGGGCGCTAGCTGAGCGAGCGCAAGGTTCAGGACATCGCCATAGAACGAAATCGAGCGTTCCAGATTACTGACAGTCAGGTGACTCTCGAAGAGCCCCCGTATTGGGATCATCTCTTTGCCATTATCACAGGGGCCGAGACTCGCCCGACGCGAGGCACATCCTGGCGGTGCATGATCAGTATCGCCAAAGAACATACAAAGACGACCACAGCCAGGGCGAACAGTTCGCCATGATCGTCGACGAGGGGGAGGGCGATCCCGAGCTTCGTCAAATGGAAAAAGATCGCTCCACTGATGACGCCGAGCGACATGATCGCGCCAAATACCACCGTTTGCGGCAGAAGCAGCAGGATGGACGCGATTAATTCCGCGGCGCCGCTACCAATGCGGCCCCACGGCTCCATTCCGAGGGTCGTGAAGATGTACACCGACTCCTTCGCGCCTGTGAACTTGAAAAACAAGGTTTGCAGAAGGATAATGGCGGCGATTGCGCGCAGGGTCCAGCTAGCGATGACAAATGCTTTGCTATGTTCCATAAGGTTCCTTTCTATCGTTTGCCGTAGTGGGCGAGAAATTGTGATGCTTCGGTTCGGCCAAGGTAACGTTCCAGGAGCCTCGGCTCGGTCTTGGTGAGATCGATAACGATCAATCCGTCGAGTACGTCCGAGAATTCCGGGTCGACGTTAAATCCCAGCAATTTTCCGCCGAGCTTCAGGTACTGCCGCAGGAGAACGGGGATGCCTGCTCCGCTCGGCTCAAGATCCGAGACCAGTGCGGACAGATCCTCGGCATCAAAACCAGCCGCTGGCAGCTCTGGCTTACGAAGCCGCCGCTTGAGTGGACTGCGCGTGGATATCAGCCCCATCCACTCCCGCAACGAGGCGTGCCGCTCCAGAAAAGTCACCATCAACTCCCGGGAGACGGCTTGGTACTGATTGCTGATGCTGACCGGGCCGAATAAGACTTTGTATCTGGGATTGCGAGCTACG
The DNA here is from genome assembly GCA_035496735.1 of Bryobacteraceae bacterium. Lineage (GTDB taxonomy): Bacteria > Acidobacteriota > Terriglobia > Bryobacterales > Bryobacteraceae > Palsa-187. Next base: position 12,660 of record DATJEI010000349.1, read on the forward strand.
TAAGCGCCGATTCCCTTCCAGAGAGCCAGCAGCGGAGCGAATCCACGTTGATACTCCGGTCGCACGAAGGAGCGGCCGAGCTCCAAGGCGGGCCCCAGCTTATTGAGAAACGCTGCGTCATAGTTGAAAAGCGTCGCGGTGTAGAGATCCTGATCGACGTCGGTCCCGCCCAAGCGGTACGCGCCAACGATTTCGTTCGTAGCCGCTTTCCATGCAAACAAGTGCAGGTAGTGCTGATCGAAACGATCGAGATCGACGGACCTTCCGGTCCCTTCGCCGACACCCCGAAACGTGACCTCGCGCAGCCTGCCGATCTCCTGCAAGCTATTTGGAATGGCGTCGGCAGGAGCGATATATACCGCAAGATCGCCGGCTTTTGTAAGGAAGCTTCCCGGCGGAAGCGCTGTGATCTCGGCGGAAAGAAGAGCGCTATCAATCTCGCCTTTTATCACTGGGAGGGTTCGCCGCCGCATGCGGGCGGCCAGAGGGTAGGAAGTTCTGGCCTTGAAATCAGTCCGTGTCGCGAGCAAATAGGTTCTCCAGCGCAGGTATTTGGTTTGCTCCTCGGGCGTCGGAATTTCAAGCAGCTTCTTGCTTGCGATCGGACTGCCAATTCGCAGCTTGACCAGACGATTGCGCTTGTTCAACAGCTCGCGAGCCAGGAGCGTTGTGCGGACCTTCGGATGAATCAGCCCGAGCGTGTGGAAGAGAAAGCTATTCGACCCATCGATATGAATGGGGACCACGGAGACGGCTGCCCCTTTGCGCGAAACGGCCTCGACCACGCGAGCAACAGCAGTATGCCACTTCGAATCTGTCACTGCCCACTGGCTTGCCTGGAAATGCGAGACGGCGCCGGCGGGGAATACCACCAGACACCCCCCGCCCTGAAGAAACTCGATCGCTTTCCTCCAGCTCGCGGCGTTCCTTTGCGCGGCCGAGCCTCCGGCCATCGCGTCCACGGGGATGAGCAGGTCGCGGATCTCGGGGATGACCGAGAGCAGATCGTTCGCCAGAAACCGTACATCCGGCCGGACCCGCGCAAGCACCGTGGCGAGTACGGCTCCCTCCAGAATTCCAAACGGATGATTTGCCACGATCACCACCGGCCCGCTGCGTGGAATCTGGTGGAGGTCGCGTTCGCCGATGCGATAGGTGACGGCAAGGCGGCTGAGCAGTCGTTCTGGCAGTGACGGAGTGTCCCCTGCGGGCCAGATCAGCGCATCGAGCCGGTGCAGGCCGAGCACGCGGGCCACTCCACCTCGCAACGGTTTCGGTATGGCAGCAACGCCGTCAAGAATTGAGGTAAGATTCACTGCCTATCGAATGCACCAGGCAGGCGACTTTATTCCGGAATCGCGACGGAATCGCGACGGCTCAGCTTTTAAGATCAGATGAGAACCAGAGCGAACCAGTTCACCCGCGATCAAGAGTGGCTCGGCGACGAAAGGCAATACTTCGCGGTGCAAAGCCCGTCCGTCTGAGCCGGTGAGAAGCAGCACCCGTGTCTCGCCGGATGCATCGCGTGCGATGAACGCTGGCGGGGCGCCGCCACTGATGCAACGCACGGCGCAATCGCGGTGCACCTTTCCGTTGCCGGGATTCATGACACCGAGGTAGCACTTGCTGTCCACAATTTCGCCGCGCAGCCGCACTGATCCCAGATCGGTCTGCTCGACGGCTCTCGTAAGACCCGAACCTGTCTCCTGCATCGAGCCCGGAACCACCTCTAACATTCGATCCTGCCCGCGTTGGATGAGCGAGGCCTTCAGGCGAACCCGCTTGCCTTGCAAACCGCGCACCGCCTCAGACACGCCATGCTTGCCCGTCCCGATCAGCAAAAAGCTGGAGTTATTCGTGCGCAGAATTGGGTAAGGCCATGCTTCAATCACGCCGCTGTAATCCTGGTAAATTCCATACTCAAACTTACTCGCGGCAAACGGGGCTTGATCAAGAATAAGCGCTGCGCTCACGGCCAGACTGGCAGCGACCAGCCCAATCACGATTCGTTTGATTCGCCTGCCGAGCGCGGCGGGCGCTCGCGGCACATAGCCAACGTAAAAGTCATCGTTCATGACCGCGCTCCTGCGTGAGCGGGATGAATCAGGGCGGGCTCCAGCCGGGTCCCGGGCGGGTGGGCGTAAGGGTGAACCAGCACTTTCCCGCCTGCGATTCTGGTACGGAATGTCGGCACCTTGTCCGTAAAAGGCGCCGGCGAAGCTCCGGTATCCGGCGAGTACTGGTAGCCATGCCACGGACAGGTGATGCAGCCGTCGATGATGCGGCCCTCGCCCAGCGGTCCATTCTGGTGCCGGCAGACATTGGAGACGGCTGAGATCTTGCCGTCATAGCGAAAGACCGCGACGCGTTCACCGCCGACCGAGACGATCTTGGCGCGTTTTTCCGGAATATGATCCACGCCGCAGACCTCGACGAAGCCTTCTGCTGCCGCGGTCGCTACCAGGCGATCGATACGCCTCTCTTTCGCAGCGGCGAGCAGATGCAATGCAGCCACGGTAAACATGCCGATCCCGAGCAGTGCCGCTAACCAGGCGTTCGTATCGGACTGCAATGCGCCTAAAACAACGTGGGCCACCAATAGTGCGTAAGCAAAATAGACCATCATGTGAATTCGTTTCCACACGGGCGCCGAAAGATTGTGCAGCCAGAAGTCGTGGCTCGTTGCCGCCATGACGAACAGGATCAGGAGAGCCATGAAACCCAGCACCTGAAAGGGAAAATTCGCCAGGCT
>DATJEI010000350.1:0-21882 GCA_035496735.1 Bryobacteraceae bacterium
GAAGATTGCGTGGCTATCGCCCATCGCGCGGGCGAAGAAATCTGGCGGCGGTTCCGTGTGCCTGTGTATTTTTACGAAGCCGCGGCCAAGTTACCGGAGCGAAAGCGACTAGAACGCGTTCGCAGGCCCGGTTTCGACGGGCAGCTGCCCGATATCGGCGATATCGCCGAACACCCCACCGCGGGCGCGGTGATGGTGGGCGCGCGTAACTTTCTGATCGCCTATAACATCAACCTGACAACGCCGGAGGCCGCCATCGCCAAGCAGATCGCCGCCAAAATCCGCGAATCGTCAGGAGGCTTTCCGTTTGTCAAAGCCATGGGTCTGTATCTCCCGTCGCTGGGCCGTGCTCAGGTCTCCATGAACCTGACCAACTTCGCGGCCATTCCCCTTGACGACTTGTACGCCGCCGTCGAGGCTGAAGCTGCGCGCCTCGGCACGGCCATCGCCGAAAGCGAGCTGATCGGCTTCATCCCGCGCGCCGCCTTCGAGCAATCGCCGGCCTTCTTCCGCCGCATCCGCGGCTTCGACGAATCGCGCATTATCGAGGTCAGAATTGGTCAGTTGCTACAATCAAAGTAGTGCTCGTCAGCATTGATCCCAAACCCCGTGCCCCGCGCCCCGTCTGGCTGCGTGCGCCCGCGCCCGTTGGCGAAAACTATCACAACCTCAAGAAGCTGGTGCAGAAGCTGGACCTCCACACCGTGTGCGAAAGCGCCGCCTGCCCCAATATCGGCGATTGCTGGAACCGCCGCACTGCCACCTTCATGATCCTGGGCAACGTCTGCACGCGCCGCTGCGGTTTCTGTGCCGTGCAAAAGGGCGGCCCGTTGCCGGTCGATTACGACGAGCCGCGCCGCGTGGCCGAAGCCTGCGCTGCCCTGGGACTCAAATTCGCCGTCATCACCAGCGTGAATCGCGACGACCGCAAGGATGGCGGCGCCGAGCTCTTTGCGCTTACCATCAAAGCCATCCGCGCGCGCCTGCCCGAATGCGGCATCGAAGTGCTGACTCCCGATTTCCAGGGCTCTCACGCCGCCATGGACCTGGTGCTTGATGCTTCGCCCGACGTGCTGAATCACAATACCGAGACCGTGCCGCGCCTGTATCGCCAGGTGCGCCTGGGCGCGCGCTACGAACGCTCGCTCGACATGCTGGCTTATGTGAAGCGGCAGCGGCCCGAGATCCCAGCGAAGTCCGGTTTAATGCTGGGATTGGGAGAGACGATTGAAGAAGTACATCAGGTGATGCGCGACCTGCGCCAAAGCAATGTCGATATTCTCACGCTGGGCCAATACCTGCGTCCCTCGCTCAAGCATCTGCCCATCATCCGCTACGTAAGCGTCGAAGAATTCGCCGACCTCAAGAGACTGGGTTACGAGCTAGGGTTTAAACATGTCGAAAGCGGGCCACTGGTGCGAAGCTCTTACCACGCCGAAGAAGCAGTAGCCGGGTAGGTACTCTCTTGTTGCGGGCGGCGTCATCGTTTTGGCTCAGTCAATTTGAATGACCTCACTATGCGGTCATACACCTTTCTATCGTTGAGATATCGCTTGTCGATTGATATCAAGGACACGCTGTAGACCACGGCCGTCATGTAATCAGTGGCTGCCGGCCCAATGGCGACAATGCTGTCGAGCACCACGCTCCGTCTCGATCCTCGTTCCATGCATCTAACTTCGGTGGAAATCGCTGCCATCGATCCGAGAGTGGCCGGTTTGGACAACGTTCGTGGGCTGTCCACGCAACGTTCAACAAACCACTCGTTCTCTCCCGCCGACGCTTCAGGAACCGACTTGTACTCTAATGTATTGTAGTTGGCATTCACATCGATCCTAGCGTCTTGCCCTTCTGCTAATGGAATGAAGATCCCGTGAACTGGCGCGGGCGGTTTCGGTTTGAAGCCACGCAAGCCTCCGGGAATCGTCACGGCATATCCATAGTTGTGGTTCTGATAGTCACCGGATACGGCCGCGTATCGGTCGTCATCAGCACGCAAATGAAAAGCGTAACAGATGACCCCTAACATCAGTAACCGTGAAATGACCATGCCACGCTATCTCGTCAACACCGGAATCGATGTAAATGCATTCCCATTCGCTCGAATCCCCAGCACGCTGATCGGGGGGCCGGCCGAATCGAACTCGACTGTGCCGCGTCTGCCCGCAGCCAGCGGATACACCCCTCCCAACACAAAAGCGTAATGCCCGTTGGGGGTCAGGAATATCGGAGTGGTCTGAAGCGTAGCGCCCGTCTCGTCGCGCAGAATCATTTGGACATTCGCGGCCTGGCTCGAAAAATTGGCAATCGCCACTCCGGTAGCCAGCGGCGCCGTATTATCGAAAGCCAGAATATACGCGCTGGCGCTGCGGGTCTCAAACGGCACCGTCGCCTCTTGCCCGCTGGGATCGTAGCGGAACAGAGCGAAAGCGTCGGCTCCGAAATCGCTGGTCAGTTGCGCGGAACCTAGAACCACCTGCGCATCCAGCCCCTGCGCCTGGATCACCATTGACGCTCCATTTGCCAGCGTCTTGGCAACGGTCGCAGCCGTCAAAGTCTCTCCCGTTTGCAGAAACGTGAGGGGCAGTGGCAGCGAATTGCCGGCGTCGTTGAATAAACTTAGAGTGATAGTGGAAGACCTTCCCGTCGTATTCGCCACATAGAAAATCGTTCGCCATCCTCCGCCGGAAACGATGTGCGCCATGCTGCCGCTGGATGCCGTGGCTGAGGTTGACACCGGTATTGTGGTAAACGAATTGCCGTTGGATCGAATCCCCAGAACACTGATCTGCCCTTGCGGCGGCGTGGTGAACTGCAAGGTGCCCCGTTTCCCGGCGGTGACCGGATACTGATCGGCCAGCGTGAAGGCGGTGTGGCCGAGCGCCGGCACCGAAACTGAGCCGCTGGCAATCTGCGTGCCGCTATCGTCGTTAATTACGAAAGGAACGCTTGCTGTCTGGTTCACTCTATTTGCAATGGCCACTCCGGTACCTAGCGTATTGACCAGGCTAGTATTGTCGTAGACCAGCAGATAAGATGAGCTCCCAGCGTTCTGCACCGGCACCACCGCTTCCTGTCCGCTGGGACCGTAGTGGAAGATTTCGTAAGCGTTCACGTTGCCGGCGCCGGTCAGATTGGCCCAGCCTTCGCTGAGCGGCACGCTAGCGGGCGGCTTGGTCTCGAGGAGCAACAATGCGTTCGACCCCAGAGTTTGATTTACCGCCGGCAAGTTAGCGGGTGCGGCGTTTGAAGTCTGCGGGAAGGTGAGCGGCAAGGTAAGCGGGCTGCCGGAATCCCCAAAGAAATTCAGCGACATCGAAGTAGAGGCTGGCCCCAGATTCACTACCGCGAAGCTGGTCTCCCAGCCGCCGCCGGCGGTCAGGTGCGCCAGCGCCCCCCCGCTGGTCACTACATGTGAGGCGGTTGCGGTGCGCGGCGCGAAATGGCCGTCGCCCGCATAGGCGACCGTGATGGTCGTGGTGCCAGGGGTGGTCGACACCATAGTGCAACTCCCGGCCGCTACCGTCCCGATGCAACTAGACGAGCCGTCGGACACCGTGACGTTGCCGGTCGGCGTCCCGTTCGAAGAAGTAACCGAATAGCCTACGGAATAAGACTGCCCTACCTGACTGGGTTCCGGGCTGATGGTTCCAATTGTGAGCGTGTCCGCCGCCAGCGTTTGCCCGCTGATCAGCAAAGTCGCCGATGCCGTGCGCACGAGCGTGCCGGCGATCCCCGTGACGGTCAACGAATAGGTGCCCGGCCCCGCGGTGCCCGTCGAGATGGTGAAGCTGGCGCCGGTCGCGGACGGAGGGATGGCGCTGGCGGTGGCGCCCGCGGGCAGCCCGCTTACGCTGAAAGTGATGCTCGACGCGAAGCCTTTTACATCTATAACCGAGACTTGGTAATTGCCGGTCACGCCTCCTTGGCTAACCGTCTGTGAGCCCACCGTCGCCGCCAACACGAAGTCAGGGCCATAGGAAGCCGACGACGCGCAGTAACCACCGCCCGCATTTACCCAGTTCTGTTGGATCAGGTAATCCTTCCCGCCGAGCTGCATATTGGCCTTGGATCCGTTTATCGCCGTGTAAGTTGATCCAAAAGTCCAAGCACACTTATCTGCATTCTCGTTACCGCTCGAGTCATACCAGGCATTCTGGGCCGGGTCCGTCACCGATTCCTCTAGTTCGTGCGCGATCGCACTGGCCATGGCGTCCGCCCCCGGATTCGCGTTAGGACTCACGGTCTGATTGGCCTGAGGGGCACAGGTGCCAAGACCGCCCGGGGCCGGGTTACCCACGAAAGCAAATTGGATCTTGGTGTTGTTGTAGGTTTGCTGGGAGTGCCATCCACAAAACGAGCTTCCGAATCCAGAGACATGCACATCCCCCGATGTCAAAACAAAATAGACGCCGTTCGAATCGATAGGCAAGCTGCCGTGGCTCAGCGCGTTGGCGACCACCAGCCAGATATCGTTGTCGGCCAAGCTGCCGCCCCGCGAGTAGTTGTCATTGGCGCTGCCAGCGAAACTCACCGAATTGGATACGCTGGCACCCGTGCCATCAAAATATCCAGTGTTGATGTTGAAGTATGACGAGCCGCCAATGTGGCCGGCAAGATTAGTCAGGATACCGATCGAGCTGGCGTCCCAGCTCCCGTACCAAATGTAGTAGACCCTGGTTGTACCCAGCAGAATCGGTCCACCGTTGTAACTGATTTTGTTTCCTGTGCTGAACGCCACGCTGTCGGCGCTGCTCGCAGACCCGCGCGGCGCCATCGTACGTGGCCTGTCGCCCCGCCCGTCCGGGCGAAGTCCCTGGCTTATTTTCGTTTCTTGCGCCGCAAGCGGTTGCGTTGCCATCCAGGCGGCCAGCAGCCAGCCGGCCGCCCCCAGCCATGGAGCCATTCTACAGAGCGTTCCTCTTCTGACGATCTGGCCAGCGTTGATTTTGCCGCTGGATACCGCATTGACCACAATCTCCTCCGACACTCCGAAACTTAGAAGCTACTCTGCTGCCACGGCGTTGGGCAGCCCCGCGCGTCCAGCCGTAACTGCTAAGGACGCTCGCGGGGACACATTTAGTTTCGACAGATTCTCGATATTCAAATAGGATACGCCTAGCCAAGCTGCCCACGGGAAAGCGCTGCCTGCGCGGCGCGGCCGTGGTTACCAAGGGCCGTGGTTACCCGCCAGGCCCTGACTACCCGCCAGGCCGTGACTAGAGGAACTGCACTTCTTCTTCGAGATCCAGGCCGAAGCGGTCACGAACGCGGCTCTTCAGTTCCGCGATCAACTCTCCCACTTCCTGCGCGGTCCCGCCGCCTTCGTTGTAAATGAGATTCGCATGATAGTCCGCTACGCGCACCCTCCCGCGACGCATGCCCTTGGCGCCCGCTTGTTCCAGAAAATACGCCGACGGGACCTTGCCTTCGCGGACTACCGCTGCCGGAACCAGCGCACGCAGCGCTTCCGGCAGATCGCGCGATAAAAGGTTTTTGAAGATGCTGCCAGCGCAGCGCATCGTGGGCGGATATTTTTCGTTGCGGATCTTTAGGATCCGGTCCGCGGCGGCGCGCAATTCCTCGGTGTCCGAGGATTCCAGCCGCAGAGTAACCGACAGGATCACCCAATCCTTACGGCGCTTGAACCGGCTCTCACGATACGCGAAGTCGCAGGCCGCGTTTGAGATTTCGCACACTGAGCCTCGTTCCAGATAACGGACGCCAACTACCCGCTCCTGGATTGAATGCCCATAAGCGCCGGCGTTGCCATAGACGGCGCCCCCTACCCAGCCGGGAATTCCGGTCATGGTTTCCAAGCCTCTTAAACCACGGGCAATCGAGGCATCCACCAGATCCTGCAGCACCGCTCCGGCGGCCACCGTCACCATGTCGTCCGCGAATTCGAGCGCGGCGTTGGTGTAGCGCACCACCACTCCGGGATAACCCCGATCGCTCGCCACCAGGTTCGTGCCGCCTCCGATGATGGCGTAGCGCTCGCCGCTCTCTTCGATGGCGCCCAAGACCTCGGTTAGGGCAGCTTCCGTTGCGGCGTCCGCCAGAATACGCGCCGGGCCACCGACCTCAAAGCGGGTATAGCCGGCCAGCGGAACATTTTCCAGGATTGATACGCCCGCCAGGCCGGACTGTCCTTGCGGCAACTGGCCTTGCGGCGAGTGATCAGGCTGCAGCCGGCCCGGCGGCAAGAAGAGGTCCGCCAGCGGGGAGCGCATACCGCCTACTTGGAAGTCTTCGAAAACAACCCCAGCAGGCCGGAAAGCGATGAACCTTTCTTATTGCCCGGTTCAGTCTTGCCACCAAGGCGTTCCACCATTTGGGCGACTCCTTTGCCGAAAGGGGTGCTGGCTGGAATCGCTTTGCCATCCAGCAGCGCCCTTTGAACCGCCTCGTAATCACTGGGCAGAGTGTCGAATACTTCGGTGTGGAGAGCCGTGCCGATCACCTCACGGCTTAATCCGACATCCCGCAAGTAGCGATTTACCACCAGGCGGATTTTCCAGCGTCCGATGCGGTTCGTATCCAGGTAGGAAAGGGCGCGCTGGGCCGCCTGCAACGCCGGCAGTTCGTTGGTGGTGACCAGCAGCAACTCATTCGCCGCGCGGGCGCAGTTTAAATTCCATTCAGTGTACACGCTGCTGGTATCGAGAATCACCACATCGTAGGCGTGGCGCGCGTATTCGAGTATGGGCGAGGGGTCCCGCAAGTCCACATTTTGTTCCAGCATCAAATCCGGAGCAAGCAGCACGTCGACGCCGTGCACCGGACGTACCATGGCGCTCCACAGGTCGGCGTCCAATTCGCTCGAACGTTGCAGCGCATCCAGAAAACTGTAGACCGATTTTACTTTGAGCAGAAAAGAAAGATTCCCGGTAAGCGGGTCCATATCCACCAGCAGAATCTTCTTGCCGCTGATTCGCTTCCATTGAAACGCCAGGTTGCAGGCGACAGTGGTGGCCCCGCAGGCGCCCTTGGCGGGCATAACGGCGATGGTTTTCGCTGATTCTCTGCCGGAAGCCTCTTGGATGGGTTGGACGCGCGCCAGCTTTCCGAACGCTGCATCGATCTGTTCGGCGGTCAAAGGTAGGATCAGGAAATCCGAGGCCCCGGCGCGCAGGCACCGCAAAATGAAGTCCGGTTCGTTGCTCGCCAGCAACGCAATCACCTGAACGTGGGTCCCTGTGCGTCCGATCTCCTCCAACAGCTGGACGGCTTGGTCACGGTCAGCGGCGGTGTCTAGAAACACCAGATGGGGGCTTCCGGAGGGCAACAGGTTGGGAAGATCCCTTGGCGATGGATAGGCTTGCAGGCGATGCAAGGCTGCGCCCCCCAGATGGGTCGCAAGCAGCCGTTCCAACTGATTGAGCAGCGGAGCGTTCGGACTGATGGCTAGTGGGCGCCTGGAAATTGGGGTCTCAGAATTCGCCATGGAGACCGAACTCGATTGATGTACGTTTCAATGCAATAAATCGACTACCCGATCATAGCATGAGAGATCAAGTTGAGTTCATGTACTAACAAAGTGGTACCACTGGCCGATGAGGCTTCGAAGGCGGTTTTACTCCATTGCGGACTACACCGGAGGCAGCGGCACGCTGCTGAAGGAAAGGAATGAAGTCAAATTCGCTTGGGTAAGCCCAAGGAGGGCAATGAGAACTTATGAATGTTACCGACACTAGCACCGCATTTTCGCCCGTTCGAACGGATGGCTGGGCACCACCGCAGCGGGTACAGGCTGAAATTAAAACCGTTAGCGTCTGCGACACGCAACCGGTGACAGCGGAGGGCATCCGAACCTTGCTCAACGACATGTCAGGCCTGCAATTCGATCAGGGAATCGATTCCCTGGCTCGCGCCAGGGAGATCTTGCAGGACTCAGCACCCTCAGTGCTCATGCTGGACAAAGCTTTTGGGATACAGATCGTTCTCGAATGGCTGGCGTCGATCCGCTCCGGCACCGTGGATCTGACCGCAAATACCGCCATTGTGATCTGGGGGGCTTCCATAACCGAGGCCGAAGCGCTGCGTTTCCTGCAAGCCGGCGCGCGCGGCATCCTTCGCAAGACCGCCGAGATATCGGTGATTCTTGCGTGCTTGCGTACCGTCGCAACCGGGCGGAGCTGGATGGAAGAATCTGTATTCGGCGAACTCGGACGCGGCGAGCGCTATCCCCGCAGCGAACTGACAGCCCGCGAGCAACAGGTTCTGGAACTGGTGGAGCAGGGCTTCAAAAATAAAGAAATCGCGCTCGATCTGGGTATCCGCCCTGGTACCGTCAAGATTCACCTAAAGCACATTTTTGAGAAGACCGGTGTGCGGGGCCGTTACGGCCTGGCTCTCAACGGCCTAAAGCAACGGGGAATGGTGGGAGCGACGGCCTAGGGTCTGCTCTCCCTCAGGCCCACAGCCGCATCACCACCGCTACAGACCGCGTTCTGGAGGGTAGTGCCTTCGGCACTATCCTCCAAAAATTAAATAGACTGCTCGCGGATCTTGATATGCTTAGAGCGTGCGCATCCCGGTACTGCTGGCGCTGGCGGCTACTTGTGTTTCGGCGCAGTCGCCACTCATCAAGATTTTAACCGGCGAGTTGGATCGCAACTTTGCCGCGCTCAAAGATAAAGGTAATCCCGCGCCCTATTTCATCGGCTATTCGGTTACGGCCAGTGAATCCTATATCTTGAGTGCCAGTGACGGCGCGATTTCGGCCCAGAGTCACGGCCGGGCCAGACTTCTGGATGTTACCGTGCGCGTAGGTTCGCCGAAGTTCGATAACTACCGCCGCGTTAACGGTCAGATTCCCAACTTTAGCTCGACCAGCAGCATCGCCCTCGAAGACGACCCGCTGGCAATCCGGCAGGCCGTATGGCTCAATACGGACCGGGTTTATCGCAGCGCTTCACAGCGGTTCGTCCAGATTCAGGCGGATGACAAACTGCGCGCAGCGGCCACCGACGGCTCCGACGATTTCTCTGCGGAAACCCCGCAGGTGTTCTTCGAGCAGCCTCCCCCGCTCAAATTCAACTCCGCCGAATGGGCGGCCCGCCTGCGCAAGCTCTCGGCGGAATTTACCAAGTATCCGGGTGCGCTGAATTCCGGCATTGCGCTCCAAACCGAGCGGACTACGGAAACTCTAGTTACCACTGAAGGCACACGTCTGGAACACGGCCGCCTGTTCAGCCGCATCGTGATCACTACCGCCGGCAAGGCCGCTGACGGCATGGATCTGCAAACCGTGGAAACCTTCCAGACCGGCGATCCCGCTCGTTTGCCCAAGGACGCCGAGATCCTGGCCGCAGTCGAGAAAGCCGGCAAAAATCTGCAGGACCTGTTGGTCGCTCCTCCCTCCGATCCTTTCGTTGGACCGGCGATCTTGTCAGGCCGTGCCGCGGGAGTATTTTTTCATGAGATCTTCGGCCATCGTATTGAAGGACACCGCCAGAAGGACGAAGCGGAAGGGCAGACCTTTACCAAGAGCGTGAACCAGCCGATTCTCCCGCCGTTTCTCTCCGTGGTTTTTGATCCCACACAGCGTGAGTTCCAAGGCACGATGCTCAACGGCACTTATTTGTACGATGACGAAGGCGTCAAGGCCCGCCGCGTTCCTGTCGTCGAAGACGGAGTGCTCAAGACGTTCCTGATGTCGCGCTCGCCTATCGATGGCTTTCCGAATTCCAACGGGCACGGGCGCCGGCAGCCGGGCGCGGAAGTGGTTTCGCGGCAGTCGAATCTGTTCGTGAATTCGTCGAAGCAAGTCAGCGATAAAGAACTGCGCCAGATGCTGATCGAGGAAGTGAAGAAGCAAGGCAAGGCTTACGGACTGTTTTTCGATCAGGTTACCGGCGGTTACACCACCACGGCGCGCCGCGGCTTGCAGGCCTTCACCGTGATCCCGTTGGTGGTTTACCGCATTTATCCCGACGGGCGCCCGGATGAGCTGATCCGCGGCGTGAGTATCGTCGGCACGCCCTTGGCCAGCTTCGGCAATATCCTGGCGACCTCGGACAGGAGCGAGATTTTCAACGGAATTTGCGGCGCCGAATCCGGCAGCGTGCCAGTGTCCGCAATTTCCCCGGCTCTGCTGGTATCCAGCATAGAGATTCAGCGCAAGGAACGCTCACAAGATCAACCGCCGTATCTGTCGCGTCCGGAGGCCAATCCCTGATGGCTCCGCTTTCGCGGCGTTGTTTCCTGATCGCGGCCGGGTTGTCTGCGCCCGCGCTGCGGCTGCTGGCCCAAGATCCCTACGCGGAAGATGTCGTCCTGCGAGCTATGAAGGACGAACTGGAGCGCTCCCGCCAGTTGCGCGTGGTGGGTGGCGGCGGCGACGATACGCCTTACTTCATCGCCTATACGCTGGACGACAACGACGCCTTCGAAGTATCCGCGAGCTTGGGCGCCGTCACATCGGTTTCGCGCAATCGTTTCCGGCTGCCGAATATCGAAGTGCGAGTGGGCAGCTACGACTTTGATAACACCGGGCACATTTACAGCGGTATCTACACCGGCTCGCGCTACGATGCGCAGCCCTTTTCGCTCGATAATAACTACCGCGCACTGCGCGAAGGCCTTTGGCTGGGAACCGATCACGCCTATAAAGCCGCTGTCGAATCGATAGCCCGCAAGCGGGCCGCGCTTACCAATGCTGCCGCGCCCGCCGAAAAGATGGCGGATTTTTCCCCAGCCGAACCGGTCGAGAGTCTTGCCAAAGTCACGCGCACCAAGTTCGACGAAGCTGCCTGGAAGGCTCGCATCGTCAGACATTCGGCGATCTTCGACGCTGCACCCGAAGTGCTGGCATCCGGCGTCGAATTCCATTTCAACCAGGACACCGCTTACTATCTGAATACCGAAGGGACCGCGCTGCGCTATTCCGACGACGCGGCTTGGATCTCTGCGCGCGCCGAAGGACAGGCGCCGGACGGAATGATATTGCGCGACGCTCTGGTGACGCCTGCGCTTGCACTGGCACAAGTCCCATCGGAAATGGAAGTGCAGGATTCCCTGAAAGCCATGGTCCGAAACATTCAAACGCTTCTGCAGGCGCCGGTGGGCGAATCCTTCATAGCGCCGGCCCTGTTTGAGCCGGCGGCGGCAGCGCAGTTGCTGGCGCAACTCCTGGGCGAGAACCTGCGCATGTTCCGAAAGCCGGTTTCCGATCCCAATCATCAGCTGAACATCATTGTCAGTGAGTTCGAAGGACGCACCGGCGCGCGCGTGCTTCCGGAATGGATCGATGTAGTGGATGATCCTACCCAGACCTCTTATCAGGGCAAGCCGCTCGTCGGCTATTACCAGTTCGACTTCGAGGGCGTGAAGGCCCAGGCGGTTCCGGTGATTCAAAAGGGAGTGCTCAGAAGTTTGTTGACGACCCGGCAGCCGGTGAGGAAAGCGGCTGCGTCGAATGGGCATGCGCGTTTTCCCGCCGGTTTCGGTACCCGCGCGGCGGCCATTGGCAATCTATTCGTGAAGCCGGCGGAGAGCACGCCGCTGGTGGATCTCAAGACGCGGCTGATCCAGATGTGCAAAGAGCGCGACAAGCCCTACGGGTTGCTGATTCGCAAACTCGACTTTCCGTTTTTGGGAACCAGCGCCGAAATCCAGACGTTGCAAACCGCTTCGGCGAATTCCGGCGGATCGGTGCGTCCGGTGAGCCCTCCCATTCTGATGTATCGCGTCTATCCCGACGGGCGCGAAGAACTGGTCCGCGGCATGCGCTTTCGGGGACTCTCCACCCGGTCTCTGCGCGACATCCTGGCCGCTTCCGCGGAAACAGCGGTATTCGATTACATCAATAACGGTGCGCCTCTGGCGCGTTCCGGCGTCGGCGGCTACGTCGCGCTCACGTCCGTGATCTCGCCTGGATTGTTGTTCGACGAGCTCGAAGTAGACCAGTTGCAGAACCCATTGCAAAAGCCGGCGCTGGTGCCACCGCCGGACCGGACATGAGCGGCTAAGTCTCCGTTATGCGTTTGCTCAGCCGCACGATTCTTCGCGAACTGGTAACCACGGCGCTGCTGTGGGCGGTGCTTTTCACGTTCCTGATCTTTCTGATGCGGGCGCGCCCGTTGTTCGAATTTCTGGTGCGCAGCACGGGGCCGCATTTGACGGTGTTCTACATGTTCTTCCTGGTGCTGCCGCAATCGCTCCCCTTCACGGTTCCCATGGGTGTGCTGGTTGCGACCCTGATCACGCTCACGCGCATGTCAACCGACGGCGAGATCACCGCTATGCGCGCGGCGGGCATTCCCGGACAGCGCGTCGCGCCGCCTGTTCTTCTATTCGGCGGCGGAGCCTTGGTGATCGCCGCGGCTGCCTCCTTGTGGCTGACGCCCTGGACCATCCGCGAGCGCTATCGAGTGGAGAACCTGTTGATCGGCAATGGTCTCACCTCCGACGTTCAGCCGCGGGTGTTTGAGGAACGCTTTCCGAACTCCATTCTTTATGTATCGGACGTCACCACCGGCGTGACCGGACTCTGGAAAAGAATCTTCCTTGCCGATATCACCCCGCCGGAGCAGCGTCCTCCCGGGTCGCAGGAGCGCGGCGACGAGCCCCGCATCACCCTGGCCACGGAAGCCGTCGTCGTATCCGACCCCGCCTTGAACCGCCTGCAGCTTTCCCTGCAAAACGGGAGCACGTATGAGGCCGGCAAAGATGTCGGCGACTACCGCATCACCGCGTTTCCAATCGGCGATCAGGCTTTAGAAGCCAACAAGCCCGCCGAGGTCCGCGCCACCCGCCCATCGGTCGAAATGGATACGGGTCCACTCTACCGCTTGGCTTATCGGAATCCCGCGCTCGACCGCACGGCGAAACTGGATGCGCGCACCGAATTCAATCAACGGCTGGCGTTGCCATTCGCCTGCCTGCTGATGGCTCTGATAGGCATTCCCTTGGGCATCACGCGGCGGAGGGCAGGGAAGTCCGCCGCCGTGGTAATGACCGCCGGTCTGGCGTTTCTTTATTACATCGGGTTGATCGGTTTTATCGGGATGGCGCGCCAGGGTTCGCTGACGCCCGAAGCCGCGGTATGGCTGCCCAACCTGGTCTTCGCCATCGGCGGCCTGACGATGCTGGCGCGCTTGGAGAAACCCGGCGACCTGGATCTGATGGGAGCGGTAAGCGCGCGCTTGCGCCGGGTACGCGGGCTCCCGCTCATTCGAAGGCCGCTCGAACGTCTGGAGCCGCGGACCTGGCTGGCTCGTTTTTCGCTGCTGCCCAGCATTACCGATACCTATGTTCTTTCCAGCTTCGTGTTTTATTTCTTGCTGCTGCTGGTCAGCTTTGTGCTGATGTTCCAGGTCTTCACGTTCTTCGAACTCCTGAGCGACATCATCCGCAACCGGATCGGCATGGATCGCGTACTGGAATACCACTTCTTTCTCACGCCCCGGTTGCTCTACGAACTGGCGCCGTTCGCCGTGCTCACGGCTGTGCTGGTTTCGTTCGGAGTACTGACGAAGCACAATGAGGTAACGGCTCTCAAGGCCTGCGGCGTCAGCGTCTACCGCCTGGCCGCTCCCATCCTGGTGGCGGGAGTGCTTCTGAGCGGCGGCCTGTTCGCTTTCGATCACTATTGGGTGCCTGAGTCCGACCGGCGTCAGGACGCGCTTCGGGCGGAGATCAAGGGCCGCCCCGCGCAGACCTTTCTGCGCCCGGATCGTCGCTGGATTTCAGGTCTTCACGACCGCATGTACTACTACAAGTATTTCGATCAAGCACAGCGTGTCATGCTGGGCGTGAACGTTTTCGAAATTGACCCGGCACGCTTTCGCTTGAAGCGCCACATCGCCGCCGAGCGGGCGCGCTGGGAGCCCAGCCTCAACGCCTGGGTGTTTGAGAACGGCTGGAGCCGCGACATGAACGGCAATACCGTGACCCGCTTCGACGAGTTCTCCGGCGGCACGCGCACTTTTCCGGAGCTCGAAGAGCCGCCGGACTACTTCGTAAAAGAAGTAAAGCAATCGCGCCAGATGAACTTTCATGAACTGGGCGCCTACATTCAAGAATTGCAGCAGAGCGGCTTCGATACCGTGGCGCTGCAGGTGCAACTGCAGAAAAAATTCGCGGTCCCGCTGTTTGCTCTCATCATGGCGATGGTCTCCATACCTTTCGCTTTCCTGGCGGGAAACCGTGGGGCGATGGCGGGGGTCGGTGTCAGCCTGGGAATCGCCATCGTGTATTGGTCGGTCGGGCAGGTGTTCGAGCAGTTCGGAAATTTAAGCCAGTTGCCGGTGCAGATTGCCGCCTGGTCCCCGGACGCAATCTTCTCCCTCGCCGGTCTGTATTTCCTGGCGCGCATGCGAACTTGACGGCCGAAGCCCGAAGGCGAAACTTCGCACCGCACGCCGCCGACACTCATCGAGCACCGCCGGAGCAATCGGCGCACCTGGCGCCCAACAGATATCGGCCCCTTGACGTCCAAGGATGGTTCGGAGTAAAGTTACCAGCAGAGCGTTACACGCTCGCGTCACGGAGAAGCTACCTCAGGGAGAGTCATTATGAAGAACAGAACGACGGTTTTCCTATCGGGTATTCTGCTGGCTCTAGGGGCTGTGCCGGCTTTGGCGCACCACTCCTTTGCGGCCGAGTATGATTCGACCAAACCCGTAATGCTCAAAGGTTCCGTCACGAAGATGGAATGGCAGAATCCCCACGCCCGCTTCTATGTGGACGTGACCGATGAAGCGGGTAAGGTGACTAACTGGGAGTTCGAGCTTGGCAGCCCCAACGGCCTCATGCGGCGCGGCTGGACCCGAAACTCCCTGAAGCCCGGCGATACCGTGACCATCGAAGGATACCTTGCCAAGGACGGCAGCAAGCTAGCCAACGCCCGCAACGTCACCCTCGCTGACGGACGCAAAATCTTCGCTGGCGCAGCGGACGACGGCGGCCCCAGCAAATAGCGCAATAGCCAAGCCGCCTTTATCACGCCTTTCCCGGGCGGCTTCGCGATCTCATCTAGGCCTCGGAGAGCTAAGAGGCCGGGCCAGCTTATATGGTCGGTCCCCTCTGGGTGTTCAGTGTGCCGCACGGGATTGCTCATCAGCCCGCAGCGTATTCAGAAGAAGTTCAAATTCGAGGTTATCGTGACTTGATCGGTCCGCATGAACCCATAACCCGGGCGACTATCAACCTAGGCGGCAGACGACGGGTACTTAGCCAGCGTTGCGAAGGCGGACTAAAAACGGGTGGCGCCCCGTGTCGCGGGAGCGTCACCCGGGGCTGAGTATTCCCAAAGGGGTTGGGACTCCTCAGCGGTTAGTTACTGCACTGTTGGGGCGCGCCGACTGACCGGCGCTTCAGTGCACCAAGCAGTTTGTGACGAATGCCTCCCTTCGCACCATCCCGAAAATGAATGAAATATCGCGGATTAGCACACTACATACGCCTTCCTCAGGCTCCAATCACCGGCGTACCAACCAGATTGCCGAAGCCTAGGAGCATGTATTTGCCGCCCGGCAACGGCATCCGGCCAAGTAATAAAGCGGCTGTAGTCGCCCCGTCACCCCGTCAATAAGTTAAATTCTCACCGCGGGCTGTCCTTGCAACAGGTACTATGCACTTTGGCGAAATCTCATACCTTTTAGGGATGGCGATTAGTGGCGGGCTGTCATAGCCTCGTTCAGATGTCCTAAAGAATCGTTTTGAAAGCTGTTGCGACGGGTCGTGGGGTGACGATCGCGAATCGGACAGTTTGAATAAGCATGACCTTCTCAAACTAGGCCGAGCCGCAGCAGCCGGCCAAAACTCTAACCAACGGAATGTTGGGCGAACGCCCAGCGGGGGTGATAGCAACATGAAACGCTTACATGGGTCAGGCGGGCCTTTTGCGACCTTTTTGGCTGTCTTAGGAGCATTGACAGTTTGGGTTCAGCCATCCCAGGCCCAATTGCTCCAAGGCAGCATCACAGGGAACGTAACCGACGCGAGTCAAGCGGCAGTAGTGGGCGCGAAGGTTGTGGCCACCGAACAGACCACCAACTTCACTCGGGACACGACTACCAACGCGGCGGGCGCGTACAACCTTCCGACGCTGCCGCCTGGCACCTATACCATTACGGTGATCGCACCTTCCTTTCAGACCAGCACCACAACTGGGATCCGCCTAGCGCCGGAACAAGTAGTCCGATCCAACGTGGTTCTGGCGATCGGCCAACTGACTCAAAATGTGGAAGTCACGGCCGATGCAATCGCTTTACAGACGGATCGGGCCGACATACGCGACGACGTAACCATCCGTTCGCTGCAGAACGTTCCGGTACCCGTCGGGCGCAACTACCAGATGCTGTTTATCACGGTTCCCGGCGTTTCGCCGCCGACCAATGCCAACTCATTCACTGCGAATTCGAACCGCGGATTAATCATGACCGTCAACGGCGGAAATTCGAACACGAACACGGTCCGTGTCGACGGTACCGGCACGTATGACTTTACTGCTCCTGCCGAGCCCCAGTTCATTCCCGCCCTGGAAGAAATCGAAAACGTAAGTATTTCCGGTAACTCCTTCGATGCCGAACAACAATCCGGCGGCGGAGCAGTAAATATCACGGTAAAGAGCGGAACTAACTCCATTCATGGCGTTTTGTTTGAAGACCACACGGACCAGCACATGGAAGCCTACCCTTGGGCGTCCGACCGCACCAAGCCAGCCCCGGTATATATCAATAATCAATACGGCGGCACCATTGGCGGACCGATCAAGAAAGACAAACTGTTTTACTTTGGGAGTTTCGAGGGCACTGGCTTAATCCAGGGTGCTCCGTTTTTTGGGGAAGTTCCCACAGCGGCAATGCGGACCGGAAATTTGAGCGCTTCCCCAACCACCATCTACAATCCGCTTACGGGCAATCCGGATGGCACCGGCAGGGTGCCGTTCTCCGGAAATATCATTCAGCCAAACCAAATCGATTCTGGCGTGCGAGCCTTGCTGGATTACAGTGCCGCCCATGGAAACCTGTGGTCGCTCCCGAACCAGGCTGGAATCGGATCGGTACATCTTGCCAACAATTTGTTAACCACTGGCAAGACCTACTTGCGGCGCGCCCAATCTGCCGGCAAGGTAAACTGGAACCCGAACGCGAAGCTCAGCACCTTCGTTCGTTTGGGTTGGGGGAATAACTCCTGGACGACGCCGGCTCAGTTCGGCGTCTTGGGCGGGCCTGGCCTGTCTCCCACCAACACCGCGCAGGGATCTGGAGCCACCAACGTCTTCAACGGCACTGTTTCCGGGACGTACATTATCAGTCCCAGCCTGATCTTCGACGCGCATTACGGCTATGACGTGAATATCGCAGTGAGCAACCAGCCGGGTCAGGATCAAAACTTCGGCTGGACGCTGATGCAGATTAAGGGCTTGGATACCTCGAGTCTGCCAAAGTACAAGGCGCTGCAACAGGGTGGCTTGCCGTCCATCACAATCGATGGCGGCATCACGGGCCTCGGTTCGGCGAGCCGGTTCCAACCCCAGGACTATTGGGATCCGGAAAGAAACTACGACGCCAATCTCACCTGGGTAAAAGGAAATCACAACTTCCGATTCGGCTTCGACTCTGACATTCAGAATTCCAAGGAAAGTCAATATCAGCCTGCCAGCGGCAGTTACATCAGCAGCGCCGGCGGTTTCCATTTCGCCCAGCAAACCACGCAACTCTGCACTTCCATCAGCAACGGGAGCTGCAAGACGTCAGCTGCGAACGAGTACAATTCGTTTGCCTCGTTCCTGTTGGGCCTTTCCCAAGACGCGGGCAAGATATTTCAATGGCCGGACTATTACTACACGAATATGAAGTATTTCGCCGGCTACGCCCGTGATCAGTGGCAGGTCACGCCCAAGCTGACTGTCAATGTGGGTCTCCGCTTCGACTATTTCGCGGTCCCGGGACGGCAGGATACTGGCGCTGAATATTACGATCAAGCCACCAATAATATGGTGATTTGCGGGATCGCGAATATTCCGAAACACTGCGGTGTTCTGAACCAATTCCAGTCGCATTTTGCTCCCCGGTTTGGAGCGGCGTACCGCCTCGGTGACCGGACTGTAATCCGAGCCGGCTTTGGGATATCGAGTGATCCGGCCAATGTTTGGGCGCCCTTCGCGCGAATCAACTTCCCCTATATAGAGGGTGTTATCCAGCTTCCTCCCAATGTCATGTCCTATGCCCTAAGCCTTCGCCAGGGGATCAATGTGCCGCCGAATCCGTTCCCGCTCACTACCGGTCAAGTGCCGGTGCCGGGCACAGCTGGTCTGAGAGATTTTGATCGAGGCTATTTCAAGCGAGGCTATATCCAGACCTATAACTTTACGATTGAGGAGCGCATCAGGGCAGGCTGGACTGCTTCAGTTGCGTATGCCGGCTCAGCGCAGATAGATCCGTGGGCTAATATCGAAGAAAATTGGTCTCCCATCGGTACTGGAACGGCCGGGCTCCTTCTGAATACTCCAGGTCGGAACGGCCAAGCGATCGGGGATGGACGGATTGCCAGCACGCCTGCGCTAGGCGTCATGGGAACAACCACTTACAACGCCTTCCAGGCGCGTACCCAGGGCCGCTTCGCTGATCTGACGCTCAGTATGGGTTACACCTTTAGCAAGAACTTGGGATTCACTCCTCCCTCGGGAGTCACTGGGGGGGCCGCCATGCCTTGGCTCTTCCGAACCTATGACTATGGTCCGCTTTCCACCGATATCGCGCAGAACTTCGAGATGACGGCGATTTACGAATTGCCGTTTGGTAAGGGCAAGCGCTGGGCTTCGGGCGGTATGGCGAATTACGTGGTAGGCGGATGGCAGATTAGCGGCTTGTTCAGCGACTTCACTGGACGGCCGTTTAGCGTGGTTGCCAACAACAACCTCAACGCAAACGGGTCTTTCCAACGTGCTAACTGTCTGGGTGAACCTATACAGTCCGGAACTCTGTTGCACTGGTACGACCCGTCTACCTTCGCTGCTCCTGCGTCCACCGGTTTCGGGAATTGCGGCGAAAACGTCTTAAGGGGCCCGGGGCTAATCAACTTGGACCTAAGCATCCAGAAGAAATTTTCCTTTAGGGAAAGATGGAATTTTGCGTTCCTGGCTGAAATGTTCAATGTCGGGAACACGCCGCATCATGCGAGTCCTGGCTACGGGCCTTCCACGGGCACAACCAGCGCCAATAACGTCCAGAACAGTGCGTTTATGAACGTTACACAAATTGCTAACACTGGACGCGATGGCATCGATCAGCGAACCCTAAGGCTTAGCCTGAAGCTGACCTTCTAGCACCGAGCTTCGCTGACTGACTGTGGGGAATGAGGAATGCCAAGGCTGGGCCTCCGCGAAAATGCGAAGGCCCAGTCTGTTTCGGTGACGCCGGCGCCCCATCCGGCCGGTCAACCGCTAGTCGTCCTGGCGGTGCGTCACGTGATGATCTTGTGACGCACCGCGTAGAGAGCAATTTCGCCCCGGTTGTGCAAATTCAACTTATGCATGAAGTGCATACGGTGGGTCTCGACAGTGTAGGGGCTGACATTGAGAATGGCGGCCGCTTCTTTATTGGATCGTCCTTCGGCGAGCAGTTGCAGGATCTCCCTTTCGCGTTCAGTCAGAAGGTCGTAGGAGTCCTGAACCTCCTCTCGCTGTAACTGGCGCGTGTAGTTTTTCGCCAGCAACTGAGAGATTTCCGGACTGAAGAAGCATTTGCCGGCCGCGACGACACGAACTGCGCTGACCAGATCATCTTCAACGGAGCCTTTGACCAGATAACCTTTGACTCCCGATTTCAATGCCCGGACGAGATAAATTTCGTCCGTATGTACGCTCAGGATGATCACCGCCGCATCCGGCTCCCGCTTCACGATATGGGCGGTAGCTTCCAGGCCGTTGAGCTGAGGCATACCGATATCCATAACGATAACCTTGGGACGCAGTTCCTCGGCTAGACGGACCGCTTCGCGGCCATCGATCGCCTCGCCTACCACTTCCATATCGGGTTCATGTTCCAGTACAAAGCGCAGGCCGTGACGGACTATGCTGTGATCGTCCGCAATCAGGATGCGAAGCTTGTTCATGCGTGCACCTCGCTGCCGGATGGTATTTCTATCTCCAGCAACGTGCCTCTGCCTAACCGAGAACGGACCTTCGCGCTTCCGCCCAATTCGCGGACCCGCTCTTCGATTCCAACCAATCCCAAACCCCTTCTCGCCGATTGCTTCGTGTCAAATCCCTTGCCGTCGTCCGAAATCCTCAGGAATATATGGCCCTTGCTGCCATGAAGCGTGAGTTCCACATGTTTGGCCTCCGCATGGCGTCCGCAGTTCGTCAGGGCTTCCTGTACGATCCGGTAGAGGCAGATGCTATGCCCTTCCGGCAATTCACTGAGATGGCCGCCTAGATTGAGAGTCACGATGATTCCGCTCCGCCTTTCGAATTCCCGAGCCTGCCATTCCAGGGCCGCTACGAGTCCAAGGTCATCCAGAATCGAGGGGCGTAATCCCATAGCCATGTCTCTCACTGCGGTGACGGTCCGGTACACCAAAGCCTTTCCATCTTGCACATAGCGGCTTCGGTCGGAAGAGTCCTTTGAGTTGTCGATTTTGTTGAATTTCATCTGTATGGCCGTCAGTAACTGGCCGATTTGATCGTGTAATTCACGCGAAATTGATCGTCGCTCGTCTTCCAGGGCCTTGGACATTTGAAGCGACAGCCCCCTTAGTTTTTCGCGGTCCCGTTCGGTTTGCAACTGCAGGCTCCGGGCCTGCTGTTCCAGGGAGCGAAGACGGAAGCTGGTCACGAAGCCCACTGTTAACACGAACGAAACCAGGGCCAGCAGGACGATCAGCCCGAACTTGCGAAACGCCTGACGCGTGCGAACCAAATCTTCGCGTTCACGGCGAAGATGGTTGGTTCGCAGGGATTCGATTTCATCTGTCAAGCTCAAAACGGCTGCTCGCTCAGGGACTACATTGTTGCGCAGGAATGCCGCCGCTTGTGCCTGCCTTTCCATGGCTGTCCATTCAAAAATCGGCGCGATGGAAAGCGAATAGCGCTTCAAGCCCTGACGGAGACGCTGCACTGGCCCGATCATTTGGGAGCCTAATTGGGCCTCGAGGCGCGTAGCGGCTATATTCATCCGTTGGTCGATCTGGAAAAACCGCTGCCGTGCGGCTGCCGACTCAACCGGCGACGCCTCGAAATAGTCCCGCAACTCGATCGCCGCAGCATAGGTGTCGGCGCGCAGTTCGTCCAGAATCTGGTCGCTTTCTACCTGCTCCTGCTGAATGTTTTGAATCTCCACCCCGATGTGGTTGGCGTAGCTAAGCGCCTGAAGGCCCACGAGCGTTATGAAAAGCAGGATAGCAGCGAACGCCAACGCAACTGCCGGCCAGCTTAGCCGTTTGGAATTCGAAATCTCCGTCACTCTTTTCACCCAAAACACCGCGAGGCTGCGCTCGCGATTCAGTTGGTCTATTATGACCCAGAACGTCGGCCAATGCAGCGGTGCCTGGAGTTAGCGCGCTTCTGCTGCCGTTGGGCAACTCGGCCAAGTTAGAAGGGGGTCACAGGCGGCTCCGGCAGGGGTGACGCTCTAGGGAGTGTCGGAAGCGAGCGGCTGCTCTTGCCGCGTCAAAGAGTTCCTATCTCAACGGCAATGCTAGCTCCAGGGATGCAATACCATCGTCACAATGGCGCCGATCGCGGCGATCAAGACGGCTCCCGCAATCCTTATACAAGTATCTGTGAAGTCTTTCGGAGCCGCTGGCGTCTTAAAAAACGCCATTTGGCAGTTCGCGCATGACGCCACCGTGAAGTCTACGGTGTTTCTGCATTTTGGACATTGTCTTTTCATGCGTCACTTCCTCCGTCACGGGTGATAACCCTGA
>DATJEI010000351.1:0-2208 GCA_035496735.1 Bryobacteraceae bacterium
CGACATCCAAAGTTCGTCCACCGCAACCAGGGAGGGCTGTTCGTCGGACGTCGTAGTTGTCCGGGCGCCTTCGAATTCGATGCCCTCAATGGTCTGCTTTCCCAGATCCTCAGTCTTACGCGTGGTCTTGCCCGTCACGCCGACCAGTCCGTTAGGGCCGGCGCCAATGCCCCACCCGTCAGCAGAACTGCCCTTCGGAAACTTCACGCGGTGGGCCAGCTTAGTCCGTGGCTCGAGAACCGCGATGAAGCCGTCGATAGGATTGTCCAGCACAATACCTCGCAAGATCCCGTCAACAGCGTTTGCTTCTTCCACCTCGGTCCTCGTTCTTCCAGCCGCGTCACGATAGTATTTGCTCTTGCTGATCCCGGTTACGGAGGTCCCGTCCGGGCTCTTGGAAATGTATTCTTCCATCGTTTCGACCGATAGCGGTACCGCGGAAATCGGCAGCACCAACGTGGGAGATTCGTGAGGCGTTTGTGCAGACGCAACCACGGCCAGTGTTAGCGCGGCTGGGATCGCGGACCAAACCTGCATCGTTAAGCGAAGCTTATAGGAACTCACATCCAGATACAAGGGGCGATCTGGGAGAATCAATGAGTGAATAGACGAAGCTTTTTGCAGATTGCGCCGGCAATCGCGGTGCTTTCAGGATGCGGAAAATCGCCGGGCAAGATCCGGCTGGCATTGAACTGGAAGCCCGACCCCCAGTTCGGCGGATTCTACGCGGCTCCCTATCCGGCTCATGGCCTGGACGTCGAAATCCTGCCCGGAGGCGCGGGCACGCCCACCATCCAAATGATTGGAGCGGGTTCGACCGAGTTCGGCGTGGTCTCCGCGGACGAATTGGTGGTCGCTCGCTCGCAAGGCAACGACGTCGTCGCGTTGTTCGCCGTGTTTCAGAACAATCCGCAGGGCATTATGGTTCATGCTGAGCGCAAGCTCGCGAGCTTGGCGGATCTGTTCAAGGCCGGCGGAACTGTGGCGTTGCAGCGCGGACTGCCCTACGCGCGCCTGCTCGAAAAGAAATACGGTTTCGAGAAGGTGAAGATCGTTCCCTCGCCGGGCGGCGATATCAGCGCATTCCTCGCGGATAAGAACTTCGCGCAGCAGTGCTTCATTATGTCGGAGCCGTTAATGGCGAAGCACCAAGGAGCCGACGTGCAAGTCTTCCCGGTATCGGATGCCGGTTACAACCCCTACACCACGGTGCTGAGCACGTCGGGCGACTTTCTGCGCAAAGATCCGGTCCGCACCAAAGCCATGGTGGCCGCAGTGCGCGAAGGATGGCGCGCCTATCTCGACAATCCACAACCCACCAACCAGCGCATGAATCAACTGAATCCGTCGATGGCGCCGGATACCTTCGCGGAAGTGGCCGAGGCGCAAAAGCCGCTCATCGAAACTGACGAAACGCGGCGCAACGGTCTGGGCGCCATGACGGGCAATCGTTGGGAAACGCTCATCGCGCAACTCAAAGGGCTGGGTGACATTCAGAAAGAGCCGGCCGCCACAGACTGCTATCGCCAGCTCTCGTGAGCCGCCGCCGCGCCGGCCTCCCTATGATCGAAATGGAGGCCGTGACCCGATGAGCGATAAGCCGGCCCATGTCCATCCCACTGGCCGCTATGTTCAATCCTCCGCTGGGCCGCAGGCCATTCATATGCTGCTGGCCGCCTCCTCCGTCCTATGGCTACCCGTTCCATGTTTTCAAGGGCGCGCGCAAACTTCACTCATCCGCCACGGATGAAACGCAGCAGGACCGCGTCACCGCGCTAGAATAACAGTTTGGCCAAGAACGTCAGCGTCGAGATCGACCAACGCCGCCGCGACATTGCCGCACGGCTCCCGGAACTCAAGTCCGACGCGCTGTTGGTGAGCGCGCCGGCAAATGTTCGCTACTTGTCGGATTACACGGGTTCCAACGGGCTGGTCCTGCTGCTCCCGTCGGAAACGCACTTCTTCACCGATCCGCGCTACGAGATCAGCGCCCGGCAGAACATTGCCGGTCACGTGCACATCGTCAAAGGCTCCCTGATCGCCGGGGTCATCCAGGTCATCAAGCGAAAGCGCCTGAAAAAAATCGGCTTCGAAAGCGGCTGGACCCAATTCGATGCCTACCAACGCCTGAAGGAAGGCCTTCCTCTCGGCGTCTCGCTGGTGCCTGTGGGCCGCATCATTGAAGAGCGCCGCATGCTGAAATCGCCC
>DATJEI010000352.1:0-3048 GCA_035496735.1 Bryobacteraceae bacterium
GTCATGACGATGATCTCGCGGGCGGGAGCGCCCGCGCACCAATCCACGATAGCGCTGGTGGAGCCGATGAAATCGGCGAGCGCGAGAACTTCCGCCGGACATTCGGGGTGGGCGGCGACCAGCGCGCCGGGGTGCTCGGATCGCGCTTTTACCAGCCGGCGTGCTGCGAAAGTGTTGTGGAGAATACAGGAGCCTTGCCACAGCCTCATATTCTCGCGGCCCGTCATGCGCTTCACCCAGCTGCCTAGATTCACGTCGGGCAGGAACAGAATGGGTTTATCGCGGGGAATGGAATTGACGATCTTGACCGCGTTGCTCGATGTGCAGAGGATATCGCTTTCGGCTTTCACTTCGACCGATGTATTGATGTAGCTGACGATGACATAGTCCGGATTCCGCGCCCGGAACGCGCGAATGTCCTGGACGCGGCAGGCGTCTACCAGACTGCACCCGGCTTCGATATCGGGCAGAATCACGGTGCGGTTGGGATTGAGCACCTTAGCGGTTTCCGCCATGAACTTCACCCCGCAAAAAACGATGACATCGCCGGTGAACTCCTGAGCCTTCCGGGAGAGTTCCAGACTGTCCCCAATGGAATCCGCCAGATCCTGAATTTCACTGTCCTGGTAGTGGTGCGCCAGGATGACGGCATGGCGCCTGTTCTTGAGCTCGACGATTTCGTCGACAATTTGGTCGTTAACTTGATCCAGCACGGGGGATACAACGGGCATCGGGGCAGCGTCCTGCTTTAAGTTTAGCGCGTTGTGAATTAGACCCCGCGGAGACGAAGATAAAATGGAGAAAACCTCCCGGGAGACACAGCATGGAAGGCCGAGCGATCTTAGACGAACAGATGGCTTACTATCGTGCTCGCGCGCACGAATATGACGAATGGTTCCTGCGCCAGGGACGCTATGATCGCGGCCCTGAGCATCGCGATCAATGGTTGGGGGAGGCTGCCCAGATCGAGGTTCAGCTTCGCGCTGCCGTTCGCGGCGCCGAGGTGCTGGAGCTGGCCTGCGGAACCGGTCTCTGGACGCAGCGCCTGGCAGAAGACAACCTGCGTGTCATGGCAGTGGACGCTTCATCGGAAACCATCGCCATTAATCGCAAGCGCGTGGGTTCGGCCAATGTCGAATATCAGGTCGCCGACATCTTCTCGTGGGTTCCGCCCACCGCCTTCGATGTGGTCTTTTTCTCATTTTGGCTTTCGCACGTTCCGCCGGCGCGATTCGAAGAATTCTGGGCGCTGGTGAGAGCGGCGCTGAAGCCTGGAGGGCAAGCGTTTTTCATAGACAGCTTGCCGGAGCCGACGTCCACCGCCAAAGACCATGGCCCACTGGATGAATCGGGAGTGTCTCGACGGAAACTCAACGACGGGCGCGAGTTCAACATCGTGAAAGTCTTCTATCAGCCTTCCGTGTTAGAGCGGCGGCTCGCCGACCTCGGCTGGAGCGGTTGGGTGCGCTCAACCAACAAGTTCTTCCTCTATGGCTTGATGACAGCGCGCAAATAATCCAGAATCGCCGCCAGTTCGGAATCGTTGTACGCTCCGATCGCCGAAGAGTGCCGCCAATTGCTGCCATCCGTGAACTTGACCGAGCCTGGCTCGGCATTTCGCTGCACCGGCGGAGCCGACGTAAGGTCATAGAACACCGTGCTCTGCTTACCTTGCCTTAGCACTAGCGCCGGCATGGATTCGCCGCCCAGCGCGCCGGTCTTCACATCGGGTGTCGCCAGCGCCTTCAGTTCCGCGGCAGACGCAGGCACCTTCGCCAGCGGAGCCGCCACAGGAATTCCAAAGCCGCCCACTTCATGGCACGTCGAACATCGTCCGAAACCCCGCACGGCTTCCGAGAAGAGCCGGGCGCCGCGAGCCGCCTCGCCGGTTAGCGTGGGTCTGGCGGAAACGGCGTCCCCCGCACCGCTCATGCTGACATCCGGATTGGCAATGCCATTCAACGTCGCGACGTAAGCGACTACCGCCACCAAATCCGGCGGCGACAACCTGGTCGAGAAGGAAGCCATGCCCGTATCCGGCACGCCCTGTGTAACGACCTTGTCGATGTAGGCCTGACTGAAGCCCCTGGCCGCCAAGCGCGGTGCGCCGCTAGGGCCGCCCCGGACTCCATGGCAGTAACCCGTGGCGCAGGTTTTCGAGAATACCGCCTCACCTTGTTTCACGACACTCGCCACGTTCTGCGCGGAGCAAGACACCACCGCCAGCGCGAACCCCAGCGCCACCCGCTTCAGTTCCGGTCTCTTCATCGCGATCCCTCCGGCAGCGCGAATACCACCAGTGTCGAGCCCAGCCGCCAGTCCTGATCGGGAAACAGGGATTGCGCCAAAGCCCCGACCACCGAGGAATGCCACCCTGTCGGAGTCGCAATGTACTGCCGCCCATTTACCGAGTACGAAACCGCCGATCCGCGATGGCCGGCGCCGGTTTGATAACTCCAAAGTTTATTGCCGCTCTTGGCGTCCAGCGCGAAAAAGTCGCCTTCCGGATTTCCAGTGAACACCAGGTCGCCTCCGGTAGCGAGCATCGACGCCAGCAGCACGTACTTGTAGGGCATGCTCCAGGCGCGCTTGCCGGTCACCGGATCCCAGGCATCCACGTGGCTGAAAGTGGTGCGTCCCGCCGGCAATTTGAACGGGAAATCGCCATTCATATAATTCTTCCCTTCGTCCGCCGGATGGTTGTTGGGCGTAATGTCGTTGCACATTTCATTCACCGGGACGTATAGAAAACCGGTGCGCGGAGAATACGCGGTGGAGTTCCAGCTTTTCGCGCCGGCTGCGCTCGGGCAGATGGAGACCGCCTTACCCATTGCCGGCTCATTGCGTCCCACCAGCTTGCCGTCTTCCGTGACTCCCGCGATCCAGGTCCGCACTTCAGGAACGGAAAATGTGCCCAGGAATTCACCGCTGGTCCGATCCAGGACCGCCGTCAGTCCGCTCTTATTCATGTGCACCAGCGCCTGCCGCATGCGGCCGCGAATCTCACGGTCCATCAGAACCACTTCGTAGGAGGAATCGTAATCCCAG
>DATJEI010000353.1:0-20773 GCA_035496735.1 Bryobacteraceae bacterium
GACATGACGCTGCGGCCCGACGCCGGACGTTATGAGTGTGGCACGCTCAATACCATCGGCTGTTACGGCCTGCGTGCCGCCATCGATTTTCTGCTGGGCATCGGCATCGATAAGATTTCGCCGGTGGTGCGCGGCCTGGCCGCTCAGATCGCCGAAGGCGTACGCAGCCGAGGCTATGAGGTGTTGGGCGAGCCCAACGCCGGCATCGTGAGTTTCCGCAAGCCCGAACTAGATAGCGCGGCCATCTGCGCCCACCTGCGGGACCGCTCCATCGTCACCGCCCACCGCGCCGGCTGGGTGCGCGCCTCGCCGCACTTCTATATCGAAGCCGAGGACATCGAAAAGATGCTGGGCCTGCTGCCGTGAAGTAACCGCTACGCAATTTAACCGAAGATGTAGAGCAGCATCTCGCGCGTCGAGCGGTGAGTTTCCGGCCAAGGCTCCGGGTCAGCGTGGCTCAAGTGAAACACTCGGCCGTCGGAGGCGAAGGTCCACTCGAAGGTGACCGTTGCGTTCTGCGCGCAGGGGGACGCGGGTTTACCCGCAATCGCCGCGCCGCAGTCCGGCCGCATGTTCGCTGGCAGGAGACCCGTGAAGGTCACCACGCGCACTCCGCCCCGGCGTTGTTGACTGCGCCAATGTGCATCGCGGAAAGCGGCTTCAAAAGCTTGGCCAATCGTGGCCTGCGGGTATCCGCTCATAGTGCCGGCGCGAACGGTGGCGATAAAGGGATCGGACTGTCCAGCGGGATCAGAATGGGCGGGATTCGGAAGCGCCGCGGCTTCGACGACAGCCGGGCCGGGCCTGGCCGCCGGTACTGCGGCCGTTTTCGGCGATGAGCACCCCGCGAACAGGACCATTGCCGACAAGATCAGGGCCGACAAGACCAGCACCCCGGCAGCGGCGCACCCTTGGCCAGGAAACTTTGGAAAGGGAATCTGCGTGAGAGGCATCTACAGAGCCTATCGGCAGAACCCGATGATCCCTCGCACGATTGATTGGCGGGGCCTATCCGTGGCCCAAATACATCAGCCAGCTCAAGCTGAAGATCGCCGCCAGGAAATAGATGAAGCAGCGCACCGCGTAGCGCAGGCGCTCGCGATCGGTGCGCTTGGTAATCACGCCCAGCACAGCGGAAGTGAATAGGGCGAATAAGAGCGATGCCTCGAAGTGCGACAGGTTCATTTTGGGCATCGGTCAGTCCTTCTTACCGGTGGCGATTTCCCAGGCGTCCACCATGGCCAGCAGATTCAGCAGCCCCGCCGCCACCAGAAACTTGGTGCCGTAGTCGTGGACATGGCCGGCCATATCCGGCTGCGAATAGCCCAGCCATACGGTTAGGAAATACAGGACCCCCGACAGCAGATCCCCAATGAACCCGCCGTAATAGATCACCATCGTCAACAGATCGCCGCTCTGCGGTTGGAACAGCGTTCCGCGCATCATTAGTCCCAGCAGGAATACCAGGACGACGGAAATCGACAGCACCGCGCCGCGGCCAGGACGCTTCAACAGGAAATGGCCGCCGCCTGGAATCAGCCACGCCAGCACTACCGCCGGGGCCCATTGGCCCACCGACGGCGCTTGCAATTTTAAGGTTTCCGCCACAGGTTTATTTTATCGCATGATGACGAGAATGCCGCTGCCAGGCCGAAGTCCTCGCTGCGGCCTACCCCTTATCTCGGAGGCGGCCTAATCGAAATGAAGCTCGCAAGCTCTCGGAAGAACCCTAAAGAATATGCTGTTGTCCCTTAGCTGCTGTTGTGTCCGATAACCGGGTCGATCCGATCATCATGATGACAAAACCATTACTTTTTGGATCCCTTTTCTTGACTGCATTGACGTTGGTGGGTTCGCCGGGCCTGACCTGGACGTGTCTGGAGGGTCAAACCGGCTTTGAAGGTAACGGCAACTGCGCTCCGGGCCGGGTATCGTTCGTCGGTTCGGGTTTGACCAATTCCGTGCGCGTCACCGTAACCCGGACGTCGACCGGCGAGGTTATCGACGACTATAACTACGACTCGGCGGGCGGCGGCATCCACTTCGTAGAGACTTTGGTCCCCGGCGACACCTACTCGGTCCAGGTTAGAGGCACCGACGGATTGGGAGTCACGCGAACCATTACTACCGGCTCAGGCTACTGATCGGCGATCGCAAGCTGGCGGGGAAACCGCCACTTGATCTCGTTCAACGGCCGGCGGGGGTGATGCCCGCTTTATCTCGGCCAGCCAAGCCATCCTGATGTCGATTCAATGGGAGCTATTGGCGCACAGCACTTGCAGATGCCGGCTCGCCATCTGCTTGCGGCTCATTTGTTCAAAGTGGGCTTTCGAGCGCCACTTTAGCAGGCGATATTGGGTATGCGTCAACTTCATTTCCGCACGGATCTGCGTTTCGGTCTGCTCCAGCAAGTAAAATCGTGACAGTATTTCCGCCTCGCGTTCCGCCAAACGAGCCAAAGTTATCCGCACCAATGCCGTTTCTTCCTGAGAAACCATCTCTTGTTCCGGGGTCGCGCCCGGGCTGGCGATCCCAAACAACGATCCTATTTCGACTTGATTGCGGCGAACCGAGGCGGCCGCATCGATATATACCGATACTTTCCGCCGGGCAATGGTTCGGGCGAATCCCATGAGCCGTTCGGGATCGCGCAACTGTCCACGCTGGATAGCCACCACCACATCCACGAAAATATTGTGAATCTTGTCGCGATAATCCTGCGGGCGCAACTGGCGCGCCAGGTAGGGGCGTAGTCCAGCCAGGATATATTCGTACAAATCCAGCATGCCGCTGGCATCACCTGCCTGAACTCTGCGCACCAAATCATCGAGTCGGAGGGATAGGTCCGCGCTAGGCTCGGGAGGGGAGGTGACAGTAACGATACCGGTGGCCTGGATTGGGAGCGGGTAGAAGTGTGATGTCATTAGGTTCTCCGTAACCTTTGGCTTAAGAGGCAGGTATATGCCCAAACATGAGAGAGGCGAGGGAAACATGCCAACTCTACTATTTTCGCCCTATTCGCGGAGGCCGGAGAATATCAGCGAACTCTTAAGAGCATCTTTTGCCCGAATGGCCGGGCGTAATTTCCGCGAAAAGTACGCATTAGCGCGTGAAGTTTCGCGGTTAGTTTGCGGTTAGTTTCATGATATACTTGCCAATTCGAAGGTGGATGTTCAGCATTCGAAGGCGGAACCTTTGGGACGGCGTAGCCCTTCCAAAGAAAACCGGTCCGCATTGGCGCCGGATATCCTGGATCACACCAACCCTTTTGCCAGGATTTTGGACCTGGCCGCTGACGCCATCATCGCGGTCAACGTCCGGAAAGCCATTGTCTTTTTCAACCGGAGCGCGGAGGCGGCGTTTGGATATTCGGCGGAGGAAGTCCGTGATAAACCCCTGAAAACTCTTTTTCGCGGGGGTTTGGCGGGTTTTCACTGGGAACGGATTGGGACGCAGGAAACGTCCTGCGAAAAGGTGTGGACGACACCCGAGCGGCGGGAAATCGCAGGCCGGCGCAAGGACGGAAGCGAATTCCCCGCAAAGATATCGCTCTCCAGGGTTGAATTCGACGGCGAGGCATTTCTGAGCTTAACCCTGCAGGATGTGACTTCCCGGGCTTTCACCGAGGAGCGTCTGCGCGCCGCGCTCCGCGAGAAAGAGGTGCTGCTCGACGAAGTGCACCATCGCGTCAAAAACAATTTGCAGTTGATTACCAGCCTGCTCGGATTACAAGCGCGCTCTATCCAGGACCCCGCCACGCGCATCAAATTCGACGAAAGCCGCTATCGGATTCAGGCCATGGCGACCCTGCACGAGATCCTGGACGAATCCTCCAGCCTGGCCGAGATCGATTTCGCCGATTATATCCAGAAACTGGTGGCGCACCTGGTGAGATCTTATGGCGCCATCGGCCGCATCCGCGCGCGACTTCAGTTGGACCCGTTGTCCTGCCATCGGGATGTCGCCTTGCCTTGCGGCCTGATCGTGAACGAAGTGCTTTCCAACGCGTTTAAGTATGCGTTTCCCGGCGGGAGGGCAGGCGAGGTTCAGATCGAGTTGCGGCGGGAGCCCGGCGAAAAGATCCATCTGCGAATTGCGGATACCGGAATCGGGCTGCCGCGCGGCTGCGACTGGGAGACATCGCCGACTTTGGGACTTCGGCTGGTGCGCACGCTAGCCCGGCAAATCGAGGCCAATATGCAGGTTACAGGCGGCGGCGGAACCGCGTTTTCAATTATATTCCGCGACGGATTGCGCAGGCGTATCAAGTGATGCGAGGATTACTTGGCAGATAAAATCCTGATCGTAGAAGATGAACGCATCACCGCCGAAGACCTGGAGGAAGTTCTCAAGGATCTGGGCTATCAAGTCAGCGCCGTGGTTTCAAGCGGCGAAGAAGCCATCCGCGAGGCGGAGAGGAATCGGCCCGACCTGGTGCTCATGGACATTCGCATCAAAGGCGAGATGGACGGAGCCGAGACCGCGCGCCTTCTGCGGGAACGCTGGGACGTTCCGGTGGTTTATTTGACCGCGCACGCGGACCGCGATACTTTGCAACGCGCCAGACAGTCGCAGCCCCTGGGCTACATCGTGAAACCGTTTCACGAGGCTGAATTGCATGCCAGCGTGGAGATGGCCTTGTTTAAGCACTGGCATGATCGCCGTTCGCGCAGCCGGGAGCAGCACGTGACGGATGTGCTGGGCGCTCTTAGTTTAGGGATCGCTTCGGTGGATCAGGGCGGGACGATTCGGATGATGAACCGGGCCGCCGAGGACCTCACCGGGTGGAGCATGGATGAAGCGGCGGGAACTCCCGTGAGACAGGTATTCCGGCTGGCGGATGCTGCCACGGGCCGGGATTTGGAACTGCCGCTGGAGCAGGCACTGGAGCAACGCTCCGTGGTGGAGATCCGTGAGCGCGTGCTGATCACCAAGAACGGCGGCCAGAAACTGGTCTCCGGCAATATCGCGCCGTTGCGCGGTCCGGACGGCGGGCCGGGCGGCGGGGTGATTATGTTCGAAGCCGGGGCGGCGGAGCCCGAAACGCTTTCGCTCCGCTCCAAAAACACGCTGAGCGGCAAGGCCCATGCGATTGAATTCGGGCGTTTCCAAATCGTGGCTGCGTCGCAGCCCATGAAGCGTCTGCTCTCTTTCACGCTGCGTGTCGCCAAGAGCGAGGCTTCGACGGTCCTGATAGAGGGGGAAAGCGGAACCGGCAAGGACCTGATGGCTCAGTTCCTGCATTACTCCAGCACCAGGCGCACCGGACCGTTCGTCGTGCTCAACTGTTCAGCCATCCCGGAGACGCTGCTCGAAAGCGAATTATTCGGACGCGAACCGGGAGCCTACACGGATGCCCGCAGCCAGAAGAAGGGGCTGCTCGAAGTAGCCCACGGCGGAACCTTGTTCCTGGATGAAATCGGCGACCTGTCGCCGTCAGTTCAGGCCAAGTTCCTGCGCGTTCTGGAGCAACAATCCTTTCGCCGGCTGGGCGGCGTGCAGGACATAACCGTCGATTTGCGGGTGGTAGCGGCCACCAATCGAGATCTGTCCGGCGCGGTGCAGAATGGGACTTTCCGGCTGGATCTATTTCACCGGTTGAGTGTGATCCAGATTGCGCCGCCGCCCTTGCGGGATCATCCCGAAGATATCTTTCCCCTGGCGATCCATTTCGTGCAAGAGCACAACCGCCGCTACAAGGCGAACATTCAAGGAATCTCCGCAGGCGCAGCCAAGATCTTGGAAACGTACCATTGGCCGGGCAATGTGCGCGAACTGCGGAATGTCATCGAGCGGGCGCTTTTGCTGGAGGAAACGAATCAGATCCAGGCGGGCAGCATTCAGTTCGTTTCCGCGCGGACCCTCGCGAACCCCGGTGCGCATTCAAGCGAGCAGGCGGGCAATCCGCCTGCGCCGGTGGATTTGTCTTTGAAGAACTCGGAACGCGCGCTGATTGCCCAGGCGCTGGAAAAAACCGGCGGGAACAAGACCAGAGCTGCAACTTTGCTCGGCATCAGCCGCGACGTGCTGCGCTACCGGATGAAGAAGCTCAACCTTGACGCAGATTGAAAGATTGAAAGCCCTTTACGCAGGGCTCCGCGCGGGCTGCGCGAGCCAGCGTTTCCACCAGTCCAGTTTTTGAGGAACGAACTGGCTGCGCGCGTAGGTTTGCAGTACAGCCTTGCGCTGGCGCAGCAGTTGGCCCACCGCGGCCACCGCACGGCGGTCGCGTCCCAGAATAACGATGGTGGTGGCACAGTCGTTAATCGCCCC
This sequence comes from Bryobacteraceae bacterium, assembly GCA_035496735.1. Lineage (GTDB taxonomy): Bacteria > Acidobacteriota > Terriglobia > Bryobacterales > Bryobacteraceae > Palsa-187. Next base: position 6,274 of record DATJEI010000353.1, read on the forward strand.
CAACCGGTCCTGCAATTCCTTTAAGATCTCCGCGCCGAGCGGCATTTCCCTTCCATAGAAACGCTCGAACAACTCCAGCGTGTAGCGGAACCGCTTCGCCTGAAGGCGGAACCGGTGCAGCGTCTGGTAGCTCGCGCGGGCAGAGATTGCCGCCTCGCCCGCATCGAAAAACTCTTGCGCAAGCGCGGGGAGTAGGCGGCCCAGATTGGCCTCCAGGCTCCGGTCCAGTTTCCAGTCGCCTTCTTTTGGATGCGAACGGGAGTCTGGGGCAGCATGGTGTTTCTTTCGTTCCGCTCGAAGGCGACGATGCAGTGTTTCGCCGGCTTCGCCGCGCGTCTTTTTCAGCCGCGATACCACTGCGCCGGTGGCGAAGCCCACTTGATCCAGCAGGGTTAACGCGACGTCGCAGTTCCTGACGGCGCCGCAAACATCCATCACTTCATGGAGGCGACGCCGCACATGCTTGACGGGCGCGGGATCCAGGAGCTCGCGAAAAATCTTGAAGGCTTGTATGACGCGGCGGATTGAAACGCGGAGATCGTGAATGGCGTCGGGATCCTCGGGATGTTTCGCGGCACGGCGCAGGTTCTTGGAGAAACGCTTGAGACGGAGTTTGGTCTCCTTCACCGCGTATTTCGAAATGGGATCAGGTTTCATCGCATACGCCGCTTCATCGTTTCACGCGCACCGTCAGCGGCAGGCCGTAAGTTTCGCGGAATACCGGTGCCACCTGTTCGGCGTGCCACTGTTCCACATCCAAATCCCGCGGCGATCGCAGATGGAGCTCCACCGACTTTTCCTGGATCGCCACACCAACCTCTTCGACCAACTGTTCCTGGCTTTGATCCAGGGCCACGGCGATGCGCAGCAGCGGCGCCAGCAGCACCACCGCGCGGCGTCCTTCGGCATCGAGCGATTGAAACTCCAGATGGGTGGGCTGCGGCATCGACTTGCGATGGTAGCGGCACAGATTCGCGATCACCAGCCGCTCCCATTCTGAGAAGCCCGCCAGATCCGAGTTGGCTACCAGGTACAGCGAATGCTTGTGGTGCCGCGCTTCATTCACCCAGTGCCCGATGTTGTAGAGATAGGCCGCCGCTTCGATCGCCTGGCCATGCGCCGCCGGCAAGCCGTGCAGGGACCGCAGCTGCTCGAATAAAATCCCGGCGATTTGCGCCACCTTGCGGACATGAGACGCGGAGAGCCCGTAACGGCGGGAGAGCGCAACCACCACGCGCCGCCGGTCCGCAGTGAGCCGCGCTTCGGCAAGGCCGACCTTGCGGCGAGCCAGGTCCGCGACGATTCCCTCCCGCACGCCGGCCGTCGAATAGTACAGCCGGGGGAGCCGGAACGTTTCGATAATCTCGTGCAGCACGGCGGCGCCGGCGACAATGATCTCCGCCCGCCGGGGACCGATCCCGGTAATTCCGCGGCGCCCCTCCAGACTCGCAGAGCTGATCTGGCCATACAAGCGCCGAATTTGAGCGGCGGTGGCCGGGAGCCGGTCCGCCAGATCACGCCGGGAACGCCGCACTCGGTTGACCGCGCAAACCACAGCGGCGGCAGTGGAGGAAGTGGCGATCATGCGGTCGATCTTAACCGGACCAAAACGGGCGGCCGGTCCCGCGATACGCTCCTGCACGTATTTCCGCATGCGCAGCAGCTCGCGCGGATCGGGGGGATCGCTCTTCATGAACATTTCGGTGAGGCGGACCGCGCCCAGCGGCTTCGAAAAAGATTCGACGATGTGCCCGGCTTCGCTCAAGACGAGTTCGGTGCTGCCGCCGCCGATATCCGCCACCAGCAGGCGCTGCTTGAGGTGCGGCCACTGGCTTTGTACGCCGAGATGCACCAGGCGCGCCTCTTCCAGACCGGAGATGACTTCCACCGGCGTCCCCAGAATCGTGGAAGCGCGGGCCAGAAATTCCGGCTGATTGCGGGCGTCGCGCAAGGCGGCGGTCCCCACCACTCTCACCGCCAGCACATCCAGCTTGCGGTAGGTGGCCGCCATCCCCGCCAGGACACTGCACGCCAGATTCATGGTGGCCTCGTTCAGCCGGCCCTCGCGAAAAACGCTGGTGCCCAGGCGCACCACCTGGCGCTCGGATGCCAGCACCTGCGTCTTGCCATTGGCATCCACTTCCGCCGCCAGCATGCGAATGGAGTTACTGCCGATATCAATGGCCGCGTATTGGGACATCACTCATGAGCGACTTTTTGTAACACAACGTTAACCCAAGCCTGCCGTCTCACTCGTTATGATAAAGGAGCCGATGCGCGTGTTCCTACAAAATCGCTTTCCCGGGCGGTTAATTGTGGTGGAAGGGATCGATGGTTCCGGCAAGTCCACGCAGATGTCGCTTCTTTCGCAGTGGCTGCGCAGGCGGGGCTATGCGGTGACTTTCAGCGAATGGAATTCTTCCCCGCTGGTGCATGAGACGACGCGCCGCGGCAAGAAGAAGGAAATGTTCACGCCGACTTCCTTCAGCTTGATCCATGCCACCGACTTCGCGGACCGGCTGGAACAATACATCATTCCGCTGCTGAAAGCCGGCGCCGTGGTGTGCGCGGACCGTTACGCCTACACAGCTTTCGCGCGCGATGTGGTGCGCGGAGTGGATCGGGCATGGGTTCGCAACCTGTACCGCTTTGCCATCAAACCGTCGCTGGCGTTTTACTTCAAAGTTCCGCTGGACGTGGCTCTGGGACGCATTCTGGGCGGCCGCGACGCGCTGAAATATTACGAGGCCGGAATGGACCTGGGGCTCAGCCGGAATATCGAAGAAAGTTTCCGCCTGTTTCAGGGACGGATTCTCGAAGAGTATGAATCGATGATCGACGAGATGGGGTTTCATGTGATCGACGCCACCAAAAGCATCGAAGCACAGCAGAAGGAAATGCGCCGGATCGTTTTGCAGGAGTTCGGCCGGGTACGCCCGCCGGGAGTGCTGGGAACGGAGGTCCGGGTTGCCGAATTATCGCAATAAGCCGCCGTTGTCCTACTATCGGACCGCGCTGCCGGGCGTCGATTATTCCGAACTCCAAGGCAAGCTGATCGTGATCGAAGGGCCGGACGCCGTGGGCCGCAGCACGCAGGTCCGGCGCCTGAAGCCATGGCTGGAGGAATACGGGCACGCGGTTTTGGATACCGGCATGGCGCGGTCGGCGCTGGCGGGAAAGGGCATCAAGGAAGCCAAAGAGGGGAATACGCTGGGTCCGATCACCATGACCCTGTATTACGCCACCGACTTCGCGGACCGGCTGGAGAACGAAATTATCCCGGCGCTGCGGGCCGGATTCGTGGTGCTCACCGACCGCTACATTTTCTCGATCATGGCGCGCGCCATCGCCCGCGGCGAAAATCGCACCTGGATTGAACGCACGGCCGGATTCGCACTGGTGCCGCATGCGGTGTTGTATATGCGCGCCGCAGTGAAAGACTTGATCTCGCGCGTGGTGGTGGGCCGCGGGGCATTCGATTATTGGGAAAGTGGCCTGGATCTGCACTTTGGCAAAGATATGTACGAAAGCTTTGTGCGCTATCAATCACGCCTGATCCAGGTATTCGACAATATGGCCGAGCCCTACGGCTTCGAGACCATCGATGCCTCCCAATCCGCCGATCGCGTTTTCGTCTCTCTGCAGCGGGCGATCTCAAGAGTAGTGGAGATGGAATCGCCCGCCAAGCGGGCGGCGCGGCTCAAGGCGGCCCGCGCGGCGAAACCGGGGCTCAGGGTGGTGCCTAAGGTGATACCCGCGGCGAAGTCCGTGCGGAAGGCTGCGTCAGCGGCGAAAACCGCGCACAAGGCGTCCGGGCAGTGAGCGCCAGCCAGCCCGTCGATTTTCCGTGATCGCGAATCAAGAGGAACGAACGCGTTTCGGCAAGAGCCGCCGCGAAACCGTGAGCCGCGCGGGGCAGGCCGAACTGCGGCCGAAAGAGCGCCGCTTCGATCCCCTGGACGCTTTACGGGCCGCCGCGGAAGGGCGTGTCCGCCAGCTTCTTCCCATCAAATACGGGCGCATGAAGGTTTCGCCCTTCGCCTTTTTCCGCGGCGCGGTTTCGATCATGGCGGCCGACCTGGGAAGACTGCCGCATACCGGCCTCAACGTGCAATTGTGCGGTGACGCGCATGTGCAGAACCTGGGGTCCTTCGCCGCGCCCGACGGGTCTCTGGTGTTCGATCTGAACGATTTCGACGAGTCCATTCGCGGGCCGTGGGAATGGGACGTGAAGAGGATGGCGGCGAGTATCGTTTTGGCTGGCGCCGCGTCCGGCCACGTGCGCGCGCGCTCCAAAGCGGCGGCAGAGATGTTCGCGGAGAGTTACTGCCGGTCGATTCGGGAATTCGCGAACTTGCCGATCTTACAGGTGGCGCGGCGTCAAATTCACCGGCAGCAGCGCATTCGACCGGTTCATGCGGCGCTGCGCCAATCCCAACGGGCGAGGCCCACCGATCTATTGCGGAAGTTTATCGAGCCTGGTGGCCGGGGGCACGCGCGCTTCCGGAACCTGCGGCCAGGTTGCTGGCGAGTTTCCAGCCCAACGGCGCGGGCGGTCCTGGATTCGCTGGCGGCCTATCGCGAGATTCTCTCTGCGGACCGGCGACATCTGTTCGACCTGTTCCGGCCCGTCGACGTTGGCTTCAAAGTGGTGGGAACGGGAAGCGTGGGGTTGCGTGATTACATCGTGCTTTTCGAAGGGAACGGCCCCCATGACCCCATGTTTCTGCAGATCAAACAAGAAATGCCGTCGGCCTACACACAGTGGCAGCCGGACTCGGTATATCCCCACCAAGGCCGGCGTGCCGCAGAGGGACAGCGGGCGGTGCAGCCCATCTCCGACCTGCTGCTGGGCTGGACTTCGATTGGAGAGCATCAATACCTGGTGCGCCAGTGGAACGACCATAAAGGCAGCGTCGACCTGGAGAAGTTACGCGGCGGCGGACTGGAGAGCTTGGCGCAAGTGGCGGGCGAACTCCTGGCCAGGGGACACGCGCGGTCGGGAGACGCCTGCGAAATTGGCGGGTATTGCGGCCCGGGAGTGAAGCTGAGCAAGGCTTTGCGTGACTTCGCCTGCCAATACGCCGACCAGACGGAGGCCGATTACGACGCGTTCACGGCTGCGATCAAGCGGGGAAAAATCAAAGCAATGGACTTGGCGGAATAGAACCGGGAGAGTCCCGTCGCCTACGTTTGCCGCGCGCCGGAGCTTGCGATGGTTACGAAAGTTTCCGCGATCCGGTCGCGCATTCCCCCAGCCAGCAGATCCGCAAGAGTATAGGCGTTCAACGTGGTCAAGAAAGACGTAAGGGCCTCCTTGAGCACGGGTCTCAGAGAGCAAAAGGGAGCAATCACACAGGTATTGGCTTTTACGTCGAAACATTCCGCCAAACGCAGAGTCGGCTCGGCTTGGCGAACGACATCGCCGAGACGGATCAAGTGCGGTTCCTTGGCCAGCGATACCCCTCCCGCGCGCCCCGGAATCAAATTCAAATAGCCATCGTCGCTCAAAGTGTGCATGACCCGGACAAGGTGATTCTTGGAAATACCGAAGGCATCGCTAATCTCTGCGGTGGGCACAACTCGATCGGGTTGAGATCCCAAATACAGAAGAACGCGAAGGGCATATTCTGCGTGTAAACTGAGTTGCACGAGACCCTAATTACAGCACGGCCGGACTGCCGGCGACTGCGAGGCAGCCTTCCAATAGGAAGGCAGATCCGGTTTGGTATCCCGAAGAATCTCCAGAACCGCCTGCCGGTCTTCGGCTTCCGGAGCGGCGACCTGGTTGTTTGGAACTTTCCCTGCGAGTGCGTCGTAAAGCCGCCGGTAAATTTTTTGTTTAGCAAGATCCGGAAGCGAGTCGAACGCCTCGCTGTAAATCATGTAGCTGAGCGGATAGCGGAACAACCGCTTATGGAGATCAAAATCGCGAAGGGACCGCCCTCGCTTGTCGCGCGGACCACGCTCCGGGAAAGTCTTGGTAAAGGTTGAGACCCCGGTAATCGGTTCACGAATTTTGGCTTCGCCGCCAAAAAGCATATAGGAGACGAGTTCATCAGTCACAAAATCCAGCCGGTTCTGTGCTTCCTGCAGCTTTCCATCCCTTTCGGCTATGCGCACCTCCCAGCCAATTCTTGTGATCAAATTCGTCATGCGGGTCTGATGCTCAAGCGTCATCAGGGCGACAATGTCGCTGGTGGGGGCAAGATAGTTGGTGGTGTCGAACCGCTTGCTCAAACTCGTCAGGTTTTGGGTATCCCGCAAATCCAGCATGTCGGGCCGGTCCCGGTCGGGCGCGACCGCGTTTCCGCGATGCTGCACCGTACCGGTTGTCCCGGTGACGTACCACCCGCCCCAGCGATCTTCTATCGGGCTGCGGCTATCAATGATCAGTCCGGCGCCCGGAAAGCGGAGCAAACCTTGAGGCGTTGTAATGACGGAACTGACCACCAGACCCGGAACGTTCAGGGTTCCCGGGATCAGGTGGCAAGCGATACATTCGTCATTGCGGCGCACAAAGGTGGGCGCTGCCGACTTCCTAATATCCATCGTGTAAAAATTTACGCCTTGCTTGGGATCGAGCGCCGCGAACTCCATGAGGTCGCCACCCTGTACAAATCCCACCGCTACGCTGTCGTTGAAGTATAAGGCCCGGGGAGCTTTCGTCGAAATTCTGTGAGCTTGAAAGCTGGTCCTGGAAAACACCAGCATCTGCGAATCCACATTCACTTGGAGAGCTTTCAACAGTCCCGGAAGATACCCTTCGTGATTAGGTTCGTAATCAATTTTCACCTGACCCTGATCGATTCGCTTTTGCAGACGAGCCACGGGATCGTCCTGCGGACGGGAAAGGTAGTCAATTGCCGAATGATCCATCGGAATGTACGGGAAGTTGTACCCGTCGTCTTTGACCTCAAACGCAAAAACCAGCGCAACCGACATGGCGCCAAGCACTATGAGGAGTTTCATCATTGCGGTTTCCTCCGGTCGACTGAGCGGCTCGCCTTATGGCCGTGCAGAAGCGTGAAATGTAAAACATGCATCTCACATGCATATTATCGCGAATTTGCGGGCCCGTCAATAGAAATCAACCGGGGACTTTCCCACGAAGAGGTCAGCCAGCGCGGGCGGGAACGCCAAGTGGACCGGTCAAGCGCCACTGAGGAGCAACGCGGCGGCATAACCCAGCCCGCTGCCGATGGCGGCGCCGGCCAGCACATCGCTGAGGAAGTGCATGCCCAGCAGAATGCGGGAAAGCGCGACACTGAATGCGCAGAACAACAGCCCCAGCAGCATCACCGGGTAAAACACACCCAGCGAAAGCGCCATCGCGAACGCAGTGATGGTGTGGCCGGAGGGGAAAGAAAATTGGTCCGGCGGGAGCAGCGTGGCCCAGGAATGCGGTTCCATCGCGCAGGGGCGCTTGCGCCCGCAGGCTCGCTTCAAGCTCAGGAATAGCGCGATGCCCACGCTTACCGCGAGCACCGCCGCCAGCAGCGCCCGGAAGCGCTCGGTGCCGCCATCCAGCGCCACTGCTAATCCCACGCCGCACCACAGCCAGCCGTCGCCTCCTCGCGTGGCCGCGACCATCCACAGACGCATCCAGCCGGGGGGCGTCCACCGGTTCACGCGGCGCATCAGGCGATGGTCGCGAGAGGAGAGCCAGTGTAAAACCGAGGCTGCCATGCTATCGTTTTAGACCTCTGGTATAACAGCCGCGTGACGCTGGTATAAAACAATAGTGAAGAAAATTGATTTTATCTATTTCGACGCCGGCGGAGGCCATCGCGCCGCGGCCATGGCGTTGAAATCGGTGATCGATTCGCAACACCGGGCAACCGGGGGCGAGCCGTGGGAGGTGCGCCTGGTCAATCTGCAGGAGGTCCTCGACTCGCTGGACATCTTTCGGAAGATCACCGGCCTGCGTTTGGAAGACGTCTATAACAAAATGCTGGCGAAGGGCTGGACCCTTGGTTCGGCACAAGGCCTTCGGTTCATGCATGGTGTGATCCGGCTTTACCATGACCCTACCGTTCGGCTCCTGACTGCACATTGGAAAGATACGCAACCGGACCTGGTTGTTTCGCTGGTGCCCAATTTCAACCGAGCCCTCTACCAAAGCCTACGCAGCGCGCTACCGGGAGTTCCCTATGTCACCATCCTGACCGATTTCGCGGACTACCCTCCGCACTTCTGGATGGAGGCCGGACAAGACCAGTACTTCGTCTGTGGCACCCAGAAAGCGGTGGAACAGGCCCGTTCTCTGGGGCATACGCACGATCGGATTTATTCGGCGTCGGGCATGATCCTGCGCCCGCGCTTTTACGATCCGGTAAATGTGGATCGCGAACGAGAACTCGAACGTCTGGGTCTCGACCCGTCGCTGCCAACCGGATTAGTGCTGTTCGGCGGGCAGGGCTCAAGAGTCATGCTGGAGATTTCCCGACGGCTCGCCGACACGCAGCTCATCTTCATCTGCGGCCGCAATACAAAATTGGCCGAGCGGCTCAAGGCCCTGCCGGCGAAGGCGCCGCGCTTCATCGAGGGATTCACGCAGGAGGTGCCTTACTATATGGCGCTCTCCGACTTCTTCATCGGAAAGCCGGGGCCGGGAAGCATCAGCGAGGCGGTGGCTATGAAGCTGCCGGTGATCGTCGAACGCAATGCCTGGACGCTGCCCCAGGAACGCTACAACGCCGAGTGGGTGCGCGAGCGGCATACGGGGATGGTGGTCCAGAGTTTTAGCGGAATCGAGCAGTCAGTAAAGGAATTGCTGGCTTCGCTCGATTCATATCGCGAGTGCGTAGCGCGCATCGAGAATCGCGCGGTTTTCGAAATTCCAGAGATGCTGGCGGAGATTCTGCAGAATAACGCTACACTCTAAAGAAGAGAGGTGCCTTCATCATGATTCGGCCAATGTTGCAGGTGCTAGTTGTGCTCGCGGCGGCGGCCGGGCTCGCCGCGCAATCGAAGAATTACACGGTGGAGACCGGCACCCACGTGCCGCTCAGCTTGATTAACAGCGTCAGCACCAAGAATGCCGTCCCTGGCGACCGGGTGTATCTCGAGAGCGTGTTTCCGATACTGGTCGACGGTCGCATTATTATCCCGCCGGGGAGCTATGTGATGGGCACCATCACCGAAATCCGCCGGCCCGGAAAAGTGAAAGGGCGGGGCGAATTCCACCTGCGCTTTGACTCACTGACGCTTCCGAACGGCACCACACGCGATTTCCGGGCCCACGTCACTGGGCTTGACGGCCGCGCCAGTGAGGAACTGGATCACAAGGAGGGCACCATCCGCAGCGAAGGCAATAAGGCTGGCGACGTACGCACGGTGGGCGAAACCGCCGCCGCCGGAGCCAGCATCGGGGCGCTCGCGGGCAGCGCCTCTGGCGCTACCGGGATGGGTGCGGCCATCGGCGCGGGCGCCGGAGCCGCCGCGGCCCTGGCTGGGGTGATCTTCACGCGCGGACCGGAGGCAGTACTGGCGAAGGGAACGACTATCGAGATGATTCTGGACCGCGAGGTGCAGTTCAACGAAGGAGAGCTGGATTTCAGCAATTCACTGGCGCGCCGCTCCGCCGCCAGCGACTCCAGCGGACCCCTGCCCAGCCATAAGAGCCAGCGCTCCTATCCCGGCCCGATTCCTCGTTTTTAGGGGTATTTGGGATTTGGCTTATTTGGAACTTTACAGGTTAAAGTACCGGCGTCCCTAAAGTTCGTCTGTCAGCAGGCCGAATTTAGGGTTAGGTAGATCTCTTGTTGCCAGTGCAAACTCTACGCCATACGGGCCATCAGGCGGCCACCTCAGGCACCATTAAAGCCTTTCGAGTCTGCGGCGTACCGGTGCGTCTGCACTTCACATTCATTCTCCTTGTCGTGTTCGTTTTCGTCTCCGTCCTGGGCAGCGCTCAGTCCAACAGCACCTATGCAATCTTCCTGCTCGGCAGTCTGGTAAGCGTGCTGCTTCATGAGCTTGGACACGCGCTGGTAGCTTCCCGCTTCGGCGTTCGTACCACCGAGATCGTCATGTTTCCCATCGGGGGGCTGTCGCGCATGGAACGTCCGCTGCGGCCGACGGCGGAAATCTGTGTGGCGCTGGCCGGTCCCTTGGTGAATCTTCTGCTGGCGACGGGGATCTTCTACTACATGATCTCGATCCACGAAACCGCGGTTATCAAAGTCGCTGATTTGATGCATCCGAATAGCAAAAGTCCGCTGGCGCTGCTGTTATACGGCAATATCCTGCTGGCTGGATTCAACCTGCTGCCGGCGTTTCCGATGGATGGCGGACGCATTCTGCGCGCCCTGCTAAGCTACATCCGGCCGGAGCAGGAGGCGACTCGCACGGCGGCTTGGATGGGCAGGATGCTGGCGATCAGCATGGGCTTATACGGGCTTCTGGCGCCGCAGTTTATGCTGGTGTTCTTCGCGCTGTTTATCTATCTCGGCGCAGCGCAGGAAAGCGTGGCGGCGCTGGGCCGCTCACTGACGCACGGTATTCCGATCCGTGCCGCCATGATCACCGAATTCCACACTCTGGAACATCACAGCACGATTCGCGACGCCGCGAATCTGCTGCTCTCCACATCGCAGCAGGACTTCCCGGTGATGCATGGCAGCCAGATTGTGGGTTTGCTGGGACGCAACCTGCTGATTCGCTCAATCGCGGCCGACGGGCCGGAGGCGTACGTGGCGGGTGCGATGGACCGCGAGTTTCTGGCGCTGGAGCCCAACGCCGACCTGGCCGAGGTTCTGCCGTTGATGGCTCAAGCGGGCCGCTGCGCACTGGTGATGCAGAACGAGCAACTGCTCGGCTTGCTCACCACCGACAATCTGTCGGAGTTTCTGCTGCTGCGTCGCTTCGGGATGGAACCCGTCGTTTCCTAGCTCTCAGCCCTCAGAACAGTTGCCGCGCCACGCTGAGAATCCACATTCCCGCCAGCACGACTGTCATCGCAAGCGCAGCATAGCCAATTTTCTTGCTATAGGAGTCGAGTTTGTAGATGCGCTTCATGACTTCCCGCTGCTCGGCCGCCAGCCTCTCTTCGCCAACGCTCAAATAGAGCGTGTCTTCCTCTTTCATGCCGATCACGGAGCGATATAGGAACAATGCAAAATACGCAATCGTGACCACGCCCCAAATCGCGGCCACAATCTCAATCGGAGACGACAAAGACATGGACGAACCTCCTCAGGCTGTCTGCGTGCTGGCTACTTTATTACGCTCATTGTGGGGCGATGTCAAGGGTGGGCGCGTCAGCTGTAATTGTTCAGCGATAATGTCACCCCCTAACAGTTCAGGGAAAGTGTCACCCCCGAAACTTGGAGTGGACTTGAGTCAAAGCAGTTGTTAAGAATCGTAGTGATCGAGAATGCGGTGGCCGGGCGAGCGAGTGTGGTAGAAGCGGCTCAGGCGCTGGGGCGCAGCGCGCGCGGCAGGTGAAGCGGCTGAAGCAGATCTTCGACTGCTCCGAGCCGAGCTGGGTGTTGCATGGCAATGAGAGCCGGCCACTGTTCGCATCGTGGACATCTCCAGGGAGATGATCTGGCGAGATTTCGGTATTAAGAACAAACACGAGTGCGATAGGGAGCGCGCAGCTTTGAGCGGGGAGGTATAAAACCCAGTTACAGATTTTTCCTCCGCACTGAGCGGATCGCTCGCGCTTCATCGCGTCAAAGAGTACCGTTTGGTCTTGCGCGCCTCACAACTCAGCCTTAATATCGCCCGTCTCCGCGGCCTCATCCAGCCGGTGCCCTCTCGCAGCCCACTCCGCACCACCAAGCACCAGCATGGACGCCAGGAATCCCAAAAAAATCAGCGTCACAGAATACTGGAACACGCCGTACTCGCGCGCCAGCTTGCGTTGAAAGCCGGGCCAGACCAGCGTGTTTACGTACTTAAGCACCTCCATCAGCAGTCCAACAAATATGGCTGCGGGCAGCACGCGCTTGAGCGGCGTCGGCCCGTTAGGCAGATAGCGATAAATCAGGAACAGCACCAGCACCGCCAGCGGCACCGCCGCCAGCTTGAAAAACAGCAGCGATACCCACGCTACGCTCCCACCCGCCAGATTTTGGATCCAGCTATTGCCGTACGCGTTCACGCGGAACGATTGTTGATTCAGCGCCGTCAGCAACATGGAGCCCAGCGCCAGGCCGCCGCAAATAAAGATTAGGCCCAAACTGACGATCTGATTACGAAAGAAGCTGCGATTCTTGCGGATGCCCCAAACCCGGTTCAGGCCGACCTCCAGGGGTTCGAAGATGCCGTTCGCGGTGAACAGAAGCAGCAGGATAGAAACCAGCTCCACCGATCCGGTTTGTGGCAAGTTACGTTGCAGAAATTGACCTAGAGCATCGGGGAAATAGTCCCGTAGCGCCAAGTCGATGGCCCCGACGGCGGCCTGCTGGCCAAAAACCCGCCGCGACAACGACAACATTACGATCAAGAAAGGAAAGAACGAGAGAAGAACGTTGGCGGCCACCGAAAAAGCGTAGACGTGCACCTCGGTCTGCATCCAATAACGAAAAGTGAGCCCCAATCCGGTCGCGAAGCGCCGCATGTTTTTCAGGTTAGTGGATGCAGGATGGCGCGCGCACGACGGCGGAATCGCTAACATGGGGAATCGACGCTAACTATTATGAATGTCTCGATCATTGGAACTGGATATGTGGGTCTGACCACCGGCGCGTGCCTGGCTTTTCTGGGGCACAAGGTAACTTGCATCGATGCCGACGAACGCAAAGTGAAGGCGCTCCAAGCCGGCAAGATTCCCTTTTATGAGCCGCATTTGCCGGAGCTGGTGGCCGGCGCCCGGCACAATCTTTCCTTCACCATCGAGTACGCGGAAGCCATCCCGCAATCACAGGTAATTTTTATCGCCGTGGGGACGCCCCCCGGAGCCAATGGCGCACCGGACCTGAAGTACCTGGAAGCTGCGGCGCGCGGCATCGGCGAAAATCTTGCGGGCGATTTCGTGGTGGTGGTGAATAAATCCACGGTGCCCATCGGCAGCGGCAACTGGGTGGAATCCATCGTGCGCGACGCCTACGAGAAGCGCACCAACCAGAAGGCCAAGGGCATGTTTGCGGTGGCCTCTAACCCCGAGTTCCTGCGCGAAGGATCGGCCATTTTCGACAGCCTGTATCCGGACCGCGTCGTGGTTGGTTCCGACAATCAGCGCACCGCGGAGGTGCTGTATTCGCTATACCGGCCGCTGCTGGAACAGACCTTCAATCCGCCATCCTACCTGCCGCGTCCCGACCGCATGGGCGCGGTACCGTTGATTTCCGCAGATCTGGCCTCGGCGGAGCTCATCAAGTACGCCGCCAATGCCTTCCTGGCGCTCAAGATAAGTTACATCAATGAAATCGGCCAGCTCGCTGAGAAAGTGGGCGCGGACATTACGCAAGTGGCCAAGGGAATCGGACTTGACGCCCGCATCGGCACGCGTTTTCTGCAAGCTGGCATTGGCTGGGGGGGATCCTGTTTCGGCAAGGACACCGCAGCGCTGGTCGCCACCGCCAGCGAGTATGGCCTGGACGCGCAGATCGTCAAAGCGGCGCGCGATATGAACCGGCGGCAGCGCGAGCGCGTGGTGGAAAAGCTGCTCGACGAATTGAAGATCCTCAAAGGCCGCACCATCGGTCTGCTGGGCCTGGCTTTTAAGCCCGACACCGACGACTTGCGCGAGGCACCCGCGCTCGACGTCGCTCGCAAGCTGATCGAACGCGGCGCGCGGGTGAAGGCCCACGACCCGGTGGCCATGAGCCGCTTCCTGCAGGAGTACCCGGATCTCGATGTCACCCTCTGCGCCACGGCGGAGGAAGCGCTGCAGGATTGCGACGCCGCGGTCCTGGTCACCGAGTGGCAGGAGTATCGCGAACTCGATTGGGAATCCATTAAGAGCAGCATGCGCGGACACGTCTTGCTCGACGGGCGCAATCTCCTCGACCGCGCCAGACTGACGAAGGCCGGATTCCGTTACTTGAGTCTGGCGGGATAGCCCGCGCCTACGGCGCAGTCCCGATCCTTAAGCCGGAACGCATGCACCCATCCCGACGGCGCTCGAGCAGTCCGGACGCAGCGAGCAGCAAGTTCTTCGTAAAGTCCTGAGCTGTACGGCACGACAATATAGCCAGTCTCCCGATTGCCAACCATCAGGCAGTCTTTCCGCTCGGCCATGTAAAGCGCCACCAGCAAACACAGACAAGCATCCAGGCGATCCTGATGCTCTTACGCGGCGAAGCGTTTCGGGCAGAGTCGTTGATCCACCTGACGATGTCCATGAGTCCGCACTCACGGAACTCACGCGCCGCTAGCCCGCAGACGTACTGCACCACCCAGCTCACCGGTCACTTCACGTATTTTATGAGCTTCTGCTGGCCGACTTGCGAGCCGTAGATGTTGCCTTTTGAATCCGCCCCCACGCCTTCAGCGCCGCTGGTCGTCGACATCATGAATGCCGGGTTGTTGGGGTATTTGTCGTCGC
>DATJEI010000354.1:0-12207 GCA_035496735.1 Bryobacteraceae bacterium
CGCCCGGTCGAAAGACACTTCGGCCGTGCGGCGCGATATGCGGCGTGGAATTTCAAGATCGTCTCGCGGCGGGCTGCTTACGTAAGCAACCCGCCGGGGTTAGGAAACAGGCGGCTGGCGGTCTTAGAAAAGGTCCTGGAAGAGGTTCCGAATCAACCATCAATTGCGCTCTCCTATTTCTTTTGCGGTCACCTCACGTCGCTCTCGCGACGCTCGTATCAACCAGAGAATCGATTCTCTTCCGTGTCCCGCCCTCTTCTCAATGTTTCCGGGGCGGCTAGCCGGCGGGCCCCCGGTGACGAACCCCCGAGTTCCACTGGCGCGGATTTCACCAAACTGCAACGATCGGCCTGCGCAGGCTCGAACTACGGATGGATTATGTGGGACGGGGTTGAGAGTGTTGGCCAGGTGAAGTGGGAAATGATTGAGGAAGGAGGGGATGGAGGCGAGAGAGGGCGTGTGACTGCATGCTAGGAGAACAATTGGCCCGCAGATGGGACCGATGAACCACAGATGCGCAAGAACGTACTGCTCGACGAGGAATGCGCGTTTGGGTAGAATCGTGGCGTTCTGGATTTCCGGATGTGTAAAAGGCTGCTCTTGACGCTGGCATTTGCCGGACTCTGTTTCGGCCAAGTTGCACCGCCGAAAGCCCGTGTGGAAGGGCGCGTTATCAATCAGGCCGGCCAGCCATTGAGTAACGCCACAGTCGCACTGGAGGGGAATGACCGCACCCACGGAGCGCTCCGTCCACCGGTCTATACTACGACCTCTCGCACTGACGGCGGCTTCGCGTTTGAAGGCATCGAGCCAAATAGCTATCGGCTCTTTGTCCAACGAACAGGCTATCTGACGTTCGTCTATTCGCGACCTGAGGGCAACGTTAACATGCCGATCGCCGAGGGCGAACGCAAGACCATCGAAGTTAAGATGACCGCTCCCTCATTCCTCTCGGGTACAGTCAGCGATGAAGACGGAGAGCCATTTCCAGATGCGAGGGTTACGGTATATCGCTTGGACCGGCCCAACGGGAAGATGCGGCTTACGGCGCTTAGCCCCATTATCACGGGTCGGGACGGGTCATTTTCCACGGGCAGCCTGCGAGCGGGGCGCTACTATCTGGGAGCGTCCGGTGGATCCAGCCTCACGCAGAGCAGCCAACGCGAGGTCCGCCTCGGAAACGCCGGGGAGAGCGAAAGATATGTTCCTGTGTATTACCCGGCGGCGTTAGACACTTCAGCCGCGACCGTCATTGACCTGCCTTCAGGGACCGAGCTTCGCAGCATGAATATCCGCTTGCGAAAGGTGCGAGTATTCCATATTTCCGGGAACGTTGTGAACCCTTCGGGCGCCGTCATACCTAACGCGAACCTGAACCTGTTCTATCCGGATGTCAGCGATCAGATGGGCGATCAGCACCCGGTCTCCGTTCTTGATGGAGTCTTCGAGATCAATGGATTGCCGCCGGGAAATTATACGCTTAGAGCTCGGGCCGGTAGGGCGGGAGAACTGCAAGGACGCCAAATTGTTGTTCTTTCGGATCGCGATATCGACAACGTGGCGCTGACCCTCGCCCCGGGTCTCGAAATTCCGCTCACGGTCCGCATTGAAGACGCAGATCCGGAACAAGCGCAAAAAATCAGGAAATCATTGGGCCGATTCTTGCTTATCTCCTCCGATGGCGTGAACCCTAACCCGATGGCGGAACCGAAAGTCGACGGCTCCTGGCTCTTTCACAATATAGGACCGGGCACTTACTGGACGGGCCTTCGCGGGCCGGACGGGACCTACGTGAAATCGATCCGCTTCGGCAATCAGGACATTACGAACAGCGAACTCGATACGAGTTCGGGTGGTGGAGCGCTGGAGATGGTGATTTCTGCCCGCGCTGCTGAAGTGACTGGCGTGGTTCGCGATTCCAACGATCAGCCCCTTTCCGGCACAGCCGTGACCTTGTGGACGCCTGGACCGCCGCCACCGGGCACAGTCGATCGAGCCGAATCGACTAACACTGACGCCATGGGTCATTTTCGGTTCGGCAACTTGCGGCCCGGCGAATACCGAATCGCGGCTTGGGAACGAATCGAAGCGGGGATGGGCAACATCACCGAATTCCACGTCAGATTCGATGACACGGCCACAGCTATAAAGCTGAGCGAGGATTCACACCAAACAGTTCAGCCAGTGCTGATCGGCCGCGAGAAGGTTGAAATGGAGGCGGCGACGCTGCAGTAGCGCTGCCAAGACGCAGATGGATAGTGAGCCGCCCGCCTGATTTTGTCAACCCGCCAGGGACAAGGCGGACTGCGGCGCGTGTTTGTCGCCCGGTCGGGTTGCTTCGGTGGCTATGCCGAGGCGTGCCGTGAAATGAAATGAACTGCCGATTCCGGGTTCACTTTCCACCCAGATTCGACCGCCCAACAACTCGACTAAGCGGCGCGAGATGGTCAGTCCCAGGCCGGTCCCGCCATATTTGCGGGTGATAGAGTTGTCGGCTTGCGTGAAGGAGGAAAAGATTTCCTTTAGTTTGTCCGGAGGGATGCCAATCCCGGTATCGTGGACGGAGAACCGTAACGTCACGTGTTCTGCGTCTTGAATTTCTTGCCGAACAAAGAGTGTGACTCCGCCGGAGCTGGTGAATTTGATCGCGTTCCCAACCAGGTTCAGGATGACCTGGCGCAGGCGAACGGGATCGCCCTCGACTAGATCGACAACTTGCGGATCTATTTGTAAGTTGAAATCCAACCCTTTCTCTTGCGCCGGCTGTTTCAGGGTCTTAAACGTCTGCGCTACGCTTTCGCGAAGTCGGAAGGTCACTATTTCCAGATCCAGTTTGCCGGCTTCAATCTTTGAAAAGTCCAGGATGTCGTTGATCAGCGTCAGCAACCCTTCGCCCGACGTTTTCGCCGTTTCGAGACAATCGCGTTGTTCGGCATCAAGCGTAGTGTCGAGCGTCAGTGCGACCATGCCGAGGATGCCGTTCATCGGCGTGCGGATCTCATGGCTCATATTCGCCAAGAATGCGCTCTTGGCGCGATTGGCCGCCTGCGCTGCCTCCTCCGCCTGCCTGCGCTCCGCCATTTCTTCCCGTAGTCTCTGATTCACGATCCGCAGGGCTTGGCGCTGGAAATGCGCCTTCAAAGCCAAATGAACGACGATGCCAAAGAGCACCGCGCTGGACAGCCCTCCCCATAACGTCAAGTTAGTCAGGAAGTCGGGTTTATTCTGGTTCCTGGCTGCGAAAGCCTGCCACAGACCGACGCGGAATATTGCCACGAAGACGCCGGCGCCGATCGATACCCACAAAGGTTCACTCAGGCCAAGCCGAGTGGCGTCAAGAGCCACGACCGCGAGGCCTATACCCAGCAGCAGGAAGCCACCTCCGGTATGAAGCGCCACGCGGTTCAGATCGCCCCAGGCAAAGGCGTCATTGGTTCCCGAGAGGACGCTGATGCCGCACACCACGCCGACTGCGGCAAGCAGCAAACCAGTAACGCCCACCAGGGGTGTCCTTTGGGCGAGCCGGCGTTGTTGGGACAACATCGTGACTACGGCAAATATGGTGAAACAGAGTGCCGTGGCCGGCGACATGCGCCCGCGGTAGGGAGTGAGCGTGGTGATGAAGGCGACACTGAAAAATTCATCGATCCCAAAGTTTGCATGCAAAAGGTATTCCAGCACGGAAGCGAGCGATAGCGTCGCCGTGATAGCGGAGGCGACGACGGTGGGCCGCGGTGTGGCAATCGCGATTCCGAGCAGGGCGATCCCGCTCAACACAAAACTGACCGCAGTATTGGGCTGCATGGGAGCGAAATCCGGCGCGATTTGAATGAGAAAAGGAGAGTGGATCGCCCAGCCTGTCAGGACGATGGACCCGAGCAGCATGACGAGTGCGCCGCAAAATGCGGCAACCATTCCAGGCCGGGACAGACGGGGAGCGCTTAAACGGGCTCGCATTAGATTCTTAGGTCTTCATATCGGCCTATCTGATACAAACCTTTAGTGCTTACATTGCTAGCGAAGCTTGGAGAGGCGGCGCTGGTTGCCGGCTCTACAGCAGTTCGGAGGCAGCGAAGAAGAAGGGGATTTCGACGGCGGCGGTTTCGGGGGCGTCGGAGCCGTGGACGCAGTTGCGCTCGATGGAGGTTGCGAACTGCTTGCGGATGGTGCCTTCGGCGGCATTAGCCGGGTTAGTGGCGCCCATGGTATCGCGCCACTTCTTGATGGCGTCCTCGGCTTCGAGCACCAGGACCACAACGGGTCCTTCGGTCATGAACTTGACCAGCGACGCGAAGAAGGGGCGCTCGCGGTGGACCCCATAGAAGTTTTCGGCTTCGATCTGGCTGAGGCGCTTCTGCTTCATGCCGGCGACGCGGAAGCCCGCCTTCTCAATGATGGCGAGGATCTGGCCGGATTGGTTGGCCGCTACGGCGTCGGGTTTGATGATGGCGAATGTGCGTTCCATAGTTTAGAGAGCTGATTTAACTTTCTCGCCGATGTCGGCGGGCGTGGGGCAAACGATGATTCCGGCGGCAGCCATGGCGGCCATTTTGTCTTCGGCTTTGCCGCTGCCTCCGGAGATGATGGCTCCGGCGTGGCCCATGCGGCGGCCGGGGGGCGCGGTTTGCCCGGCGATGAAACCGATCACCGGCTTCTTCACGTGTTCCTTTATGTAAGCGGCGGCCAGCTCCTCGGCATTGCCGCCGATTTCGCCGATCATGACGATGGCGTGAGTGTCGGGATCGTCGTTGAAAAGTTTGATCGCGTCGGTGTGGGAGGTGCCGATGATGGGGTCGCCTCCAATGCCGATGCAAGTGGATTGGCCGATGCCGAGGTTGGTCAACTGGCCCACCGCTTCATAGGTCAGCGTGCCGGAGCGCGAGACCACGCCTACGTGGCCGGGCAGATGAATATGCCCAGGCATGATACCGATCTTGCACTGGCCGGGTGTGATGATGCCGGGGCAGTTGGGTCCGATCAAGCGGGTGGAGGGTCGCGACTTCAGATATTCCCAGGCCTTGATCATGTCGTTGATGGGGATGCCTTCGGTTATACAGACGACCAGGGCGAGTCCGGCGTCGGCGGCTTCCATGATGGCGTCGGCGGCGAAGGGCGGCGGCACGAAGATGACGGACGCATTGGCGCCAGTGGCCTTGACGCCTTCGGTGACGGTGTCGAATACCGGACGGTTGAGGTGCTTCTGGCCGCCTTTGCCGGGAGTGATGCCACCGACTACGTTGGTTCCGTAAGCGATGGCCTGTTGGGCGTGGAAGGTTCCTTCTTTACCGGTGAATCCCTGGACTAGCAGGCGCGTGTTGTTGTTGACGAGGACGCTCATGCGGCTAGCTCCACCACTTTTTTCGCGCCGTCGAGCATGCCTTCGGCAATCGTGAAGTTGAGGCCGGAGTCCTTCAGGATGCGGCGGCCGAGTTCGACGTTGGTGCCTTCCATGCGAACCACGATGGGGTGGGTAACATTAAGCTCGCGAGCCGCAGCGACTACGCCTATAGCTAAAGTGTCACATCGCAAGATTCCGCCGAAAATGTTGATAAACACGGCTTTGACGGATTTGTCGGAGAGCAGGATACGGAAAGCGTTGCGAATTTGGTCGGCATTGGCGCCGCCTCCTACATCGAGGAAATTGGCGGGGCTGCCACCGGCGTACTTGATGATGTCCATGGTCGCCATGGCGAGTCCGGCGCCGTTGACCATGCAGGCAACAGTGCCGTCCAGTTTGATGTAGTTAAGTCCGAACTTCGAAGCTTCTACTTCAAGGGGATCTTCCTCATTAAGATCGCGGAGTTCGAGGAGATCTTTGTGGCGGAAGAGTGCGTTGTCGTCGAGCGTGAGCTTGGCATCGAGCGCGTAGACGTGGCCGTCTTTGGTCAGAATAAATGGGTTAATCTCGGCGAGAGTAGCGTCGAGGGCATCACTCGCGTGGGCCAGAGCCATCATGGCTTTGGCGGCAACACTGGACATGGAACCGGGAATGCCGATGCCGAAAGCCAGTTTACGCGCCTGAAAGGGCTGCAGGCCGAGGCCAGGTTCGATCGATTCCTTGAGGATGCGTTCGGGAGTTTTCGCAGCGACTTCTTCGATTTCCATTCCGCCGTCGGCCGAAGCCATGAAGGTGTTCTTGCCGGTGGCGCGGTCGAGGACGATGCCGAGGTAGAGTTCGCGCTCGATGGGAAGTCCTTCTTCGATGAGGAGGCGCTGTACGACGCGGCCTTCGGGGCCGGTCTGGTGAGTGACGAGGGTGCGGCCGAGGATCAGGTCGGCGGCGATGCGGGCTTGCTCGGGGCTCTTGACGACTTTGACGCCTCCGCCCTTACCGCGTCCACCGGCGTGGATCTGGGCTTTGACGACGACAGTGCCTCCGAGCCTTTGGGCGGCCAATTCGGCATCGGGCACGGTGTGAACCACTTCGCCGCGGGGCACTGGCACGCCGTAGCGCGCAAGCAGGGCTTTGGCTTGGTATTCGTGGATCTTCATTATAGGTATGTGGAACGGAAATTCCAATATAGCGCAGACGGCCAGAGGGGAGAATGCTAA
Organism: Bryobacteraceae bacterium; assembly: GCA_035496735.1. GTDB lineage: Bacteria > Acidobacteriota > Terriglobia > Bryobacterales > Bryobacteraceae > Palsa-187. The sequence continues at coordinate 6,553 of DATJEI010000354.1, forward strand.
ATGGAATGGTGCCCGGAGGGGACGCCGCGAAGGCCGCAGCGAGCCCGTCGCCGGCACGCGAAAATAGATTACGTGCCCTGCGTGCGATTGTTTCACTGGAAGTCGAAGGAAGCCGCGCCGCTGATCGCTAAGCTGCAAGCGGCAGGGTACGAGGTAGTGCAGAACACGAAGGCGCAATCGCCATCGACGCGGGAGATCAAGGAGTCGGGCGCGGTGGCGGTGGTGATCGATTTGTCGCGCATGCCTTCGCATGGCAAGTACGTGGGCGCGTGGCTGCGGGGATCGAAGAGCACACGGCACATCCCGCTGGTGTTTGTGGGCGGCGAGGCGGACAAAGTAGCCGCGGTCAAGAAGGACATCCCGGATGCGGCGTATGCCTCGGTAGCGGGGATCTGCAGGGCTTTGAAAAAGGCCATCGGAAATCCGCCGAGAGATCCGGTGGTGCCGCGGCAGATGATGGAAAGCGCACCCGGACGTACAGCGGCGCAGAAGATGGGGATTCGCGCGGGTTCGACGGTGGGGTTGATCGATCCGCCGGCAGATTACGCAAAGGTCATCGGAGAATTGCCGGAAGGTGTGGTGATCGAGGAAGACGCGGAGCGCGTTTGCCCGGTGACGGTTTGGTTCGTGCATGATGCGGGCGAGTATGAAGCGGCGCTGCCATCGCGGCGGTCGCTGGCCGCGCGTAGCCGGTTGTGGATCGTGTGGCAGAAGGGCCGTCACGACGGACTGAACGGGAACTTCGTGCGGGAACGCGCGCTGGCAATGGGACTGGTGGACTACAAGATTTGTTCGCTCGACGGGGTGTGGAGCGGGATGGTATTCACGGTGAAGAAGGCACGCGGGTAGTCTTAGCGGCGTTCTTCGAGGTGGCGCAGACGCGCGTCGAGCACTTCTTCGACGCGGCGGAGCTCGGCGCGCCACAGATCCCGCATATCGTCGAAGCGGCGATCGATGGCGTCGAAGCGTGCATTGATGTGCGTGGTGAAAAGGGCCACAACAATGCCAAGCATGGCGGCGTTGAACAACATCGGGACGCCGATTGCGAGATAGAGCTGTTGGTTGGTCACCACAGTTAGTGCGCTCCGCCTGGCCTTATTCTCGCACGATGGGTGGGGCGAGTTGTGCGCGATGATAGAAGATCCATGTCGCTAGTGCCCTATCTTCACCGCGTGGCTGCGGGCGCGGATCTCACTTCCGCCGAGGCTCACGAGGCCATGACACTGCTGCTCGAAGGCGGCAGGCACGACGCGGCGGTGGGCGGATTCCTGGTGGCGCTGCGGGTGAAGGGCGAGACGTCCTCCGAGTTGGCAGGATTCGCGCGGGCCATGCGCGAGCACATGGTAACGGTGGACGCGGGGTCGGGCGTGATGGACATTGTCGGCACCGGCGGCGACGACGCGGGGACGTTCAACATTTCGACCGTGGCGGCGCTGGTACTGGCGGGAGCAGGCGCGCGGGTGGCGAAGCACGGCAATCGCGCGATCTCCGGGAAGGTGGGCAGCGCCGATGTGCTCGAAGCGTTGGGCGTGCGCATTGCCATGACGCGGCAGGAAGCGGCGAGCGCGGTGCGCGAGATTGGACTGGGATTCTTGTTCGCTCCCAACCTGCATCCGGCGATGAAGAACGTGCAAGGAGTGCGGCGGGAATTGAAGCTGCGCACCGTGTTCAATCTGCTGGGGCCGCTGGCGAATCCGGCGCGGGCGCAGACGCAGGTGATTGGAGCGCCGTCGGTGGAGTTCGCCAAGATTATGGCGGAGGCGCTGGCGGAACTGGGAACGGGACACTCGTTCGTAGTGCACGGCGTGCTTGCGGGAGGCGGTGGGCTGGATGAAGTGAGTACCACGGGTTCTACCGAAGTCTACGAGGTGTGGACGGGGCGGGTGGAGAAGTGCGTATGGATGCCGGAGGACTTCGGCGTGCCGAAAGTCACGCTGGATACGCTCGCGGGCGGGGATGCGGCGGCGAACGCGAAGATTGCCGAGGAACTGCTGGGCGGGATGAGGGGTCCGAAGCGGGATGTTGTGCTGGTAAACGTGGCCGCCGGACTGATGGCGGCGGGTTTGGCGGCGACGCCTCGCGAAGCCATGGCGAAGGCGTCCGAAGCTATCGATTCAGGGCGTGCGATGGCGGTGCTGAAACAATTGCAACAAAAATTTCCTAAAATCTGAGCCGGTTGGGTGGTGGATTGCGCGTATCCTGATGTCGGAGAGAGAACCGGCGTTCGACGGAGGAACAGGCGACCATTCGCCTGGTGGGCTGGCTGGGTTGATAGGGCTCGGCCGGCCCTGCCGGTTTTTAAGTTTTATCTTTCCAATCTCTATTGAGCGAGCTGGCGCGTCAGTTCGGCAACTTCCGGATTGGCGCCGAGTTGCCGGTAGATGTCCAGTGCCTTGCGTAACTTTTGCAGGCCGGCATCTTTCGCTCCGTTCCGCAATAATAGCTCGCCGACGCGGCGATTGGCCGCGGCTACTTCCGCGCGCGTGGCGGCAGTGATCTGCGAACCTTCCAGGGCCGCGAGGCCTTCCGTGATCTGCAAGGCGCGGGTGTAGCTGGATAGCGCGCCGGGCACATCGCCCGCCTCCAGCTGAATTGCGCCAAGCGTGTTGGTGGAGGTCATCACGTCGCGCTGGACGCCGGCGTCGTGGGGATTAGTGAGGGCTAGAGCCTCATACTGAGTGAGCGCCTCTTTATAAAGGCGAAGGGCTTCCTGACGATTGCCGCCGGACTCGCGCTGGTCGCCTAACGCTTGCGATGCCTGGGCCAGGTCGCGGCGCGCAAGTGGATCCGCCGGAGTGGCGCTATAGGCGACTTGGGCGGCGGCGTAGGCGCGGCCGGGCTCCCCGGCATGCAGGTACGCGGCGACCAATTCATGACGGGTCCGCTGCAACGCAAGTTCAGCTTGTTGTCGGGCGGCAGCGCCTACAACTTCAGAATCATGGGAGACGACGGCGATGGAAATCAAAGCGACTCCGATTACCACCGCCGCGGCGACGCCTTCCGCGTTGCGCCGCACGAACTTCGCGAACTGGTAGCCTGGCGTATCCAGGCGTGCAATCACGGGACGGCCTTCCAGATAGCGCCCGATGTCTTCGGAGAATTGTTCGACGGAAAGATAGCGGCGGTGAGGCTCCTTGCGCAATGCCATGAGAATGATGTTGTCAAGGTCGCCAGCCAGCTTCTTGCGCAGGCGCTTGCGGGCTTTGTCGCGGGACTCGGAGACGGCTTCCATTTTCTGGGTAGCTTCCGGGATGCCGGTGGAGTCGTCCGCGAGCACCAGCGAACTGGGGCGAAGCGGCCCCTGTTCGCAAATGGCGTGCTGCACGGCTGCCTGCGAGCCGAGTTTCGCGCCGTACGGCATCTTTCCGGTGAGCAGACGGAACAGAAGAACGCCCAGCGAATACACGTCGGTGGCGGTGGTGATGGGTTCACCGCGGACTTGTTCGGGGCTGGCGTAGTCGAGCGTCATGGGACGCATTTCGGGACGGGTTTGCGCCAAATCCAGGGTGGCGCCGTCGGGGCTCAGCAGTTTCGCGATGCCGAAATCGAGCAGTTTAGGGATGCCGTCGGCAACCATAATGTTGCTGGGTTTGATGTCGCGGTGCACGACGAGATTTTGGTGCGCGTAGTGTACCGCGGAGCAAACCGCGCGGAACAAATGCAGGCGCTCCGAGATCGAGCACCTGCGCCACTCGCAGTATTGGTCAATGGGCGTGCCTTCGACATATTCCATCACCAGGTAGGGAAGCCCGTCGGGCGTGGAGCCGCCATCGATCAGGCGGGCGATGTTGGGATGATCGAGATTCGCGAGCACCTGGCGCTCGGTGCGGAAGCGGCGCAGAATCTCCTGCGAATCCATGCCGCGCTTCACCATCTTGATTGCGACCTGCTTGCGATATTCCTGATCGAAGCGGGTCGCCAGCCAGACGGCTCCCATGCCGCCGCGGCCGATGCGGCGCACGAACTGATAGGGGCCGACGCGATAGCCTTCCGGATACCCACCGGCGTCGTCATCGTGGGAGGGGTTGCGCGAAGGGTCCCGCAAAACAAACTGGCTTAGTTGGGCCGCGGGTGTTTCCAGGAATTCGCCTGCCTGTTCCGAGCTGCGCAGCAGGGTCTCGACTTCGCGGCGCAATTCATCGTCGCGCGCGCACAGCACGCGGAGGTAAGCGGCGCGGTCCTGGGCAGGGCGCTCCAGGGCACCGTCAAAGAGCTGACGAATCTGCTCCCAACGCTGCGGCGTCAAGAGAACCTCCGGTCATCTCCCGATGCAGAAAGGCCCGCGCCGAGCTCCAGCTGCGCTTGACGGTGGCGGGGGAGACGCCCATCACTTGCGCGGTTTCCTCCACTGAAAGGCCGGCGAAGAAACGCAGTTCGACCAATTGGGCCTGCCTGGCATCGAGCACGGCCAGCTTTTCGAGCGCCACATCCAGCAGGATCATGTCGACGGGGCGTTGCTCGCAGATGACCATGGTGTCTTCGAGCAAGACCTTTTGGTCGTCGCCGCCGCGGCGCGCAGCGCGATGTTTGCGCGCATAGTCGAGCAGGACACGGCGCATTTGGGTGGCCGCGACCGCCATGAAGTGACCATGGCTTTCGAGCGGGGCGCGCTGGTCCACCATGCGGATGTAGGCTTCGTGCACCAGCGCCGTCGGCTGCATGGTATGCTCGCCGCGCTCACGGCGGAAATAGGAACGAGCGAGGCGGTGCAATTCGTCGTAGACCAAGGGCAGAAGGTCGTTGACGGCCTGCTTTTGTCCGCGCCCGATCTCTCCGAGTAGGCGGGTAACTTCTCCGCTATCGCCCAAGGTGCTTTCATCCATAGGCTCTCAGCGGATTATAGCGCGAGGGGCGGTACGGAGGGCGAGCGTTCTTCGCTCAAACGTTCTTTGCCAGACGGTCTTCACCCAGACGTTCTTCGCCCAGTGCATCGGGTCCCAGAATCCGCGAGCCCTGGCCGCGGCCCCAGCCGAGCGCGGACATACGATCGGGATTCGCCGATAAAACGATCTGCAGCGGACTGCTTTGATCCGGACCGGGCGCCTTGGCACCCGCGCGGCACGATACCAGCGCCAGATAGGTTAGGATGGCGTGGATGTCGCCTTCGGCGGGCGAAGCCAGATCGAAATCCTGGGTGACCAGGCGGACGCGGTGGCCGGTCTCACTCAAGCGGAAGGCCACGAAGGCGGCGCATTCGACCGCGGTTTCAAACCAGGCGCGCTGGACGGGGGTGGCGTCGAGGTCGAGGAAGATGACGATCATCTGATCTTCGTCGCGAGCGAATTCGCGGACCTGCAGCGAGCGCGTGTGGGCGGTGGCTTTCCAATCGACGTGGCGCGCGCTTTCGAGTACTTCATAGGGACGGATGCGGTAGAAATCGTGACCGGGGCCGCGGCGCCAGGCTTCGATTTCGCCGGCTATGGAATCGGCGAGCGACTGGAAGCCGGGGCGCGGATCGAGGCAGGGGTAGACGATGACGTCGTGGCGCAGAGTGACGGTCTCGCGGCGTTCGGCGAAACCGAAGGGGAAGCCGGTGGTGAGCTGAAAGGTGCGCTCGCTGTGGCGGCCGCGGGTAGGGAAGCGGAGTTCGATGGGCTCTTCCACGGTGGCGTCGCCGGGAATGACGGGAAAGAACAGAGCGCCGTCGTAGCCGCT
>DATJEI010000355.1:0-6011 GCA_035496735.1 Bryobacteraceae bacterium
GCCGGATTCGAGGCGCTGACCAGAACCGGGCCGCCATCCGCGACCGGCGTATCCACAGCCCACAGAATCAGCGGAGGCGCGGGGTCCAGTTGCAGGATCACAGCCGGAATCGCGGGCACCGTTGAATTCGGGGGCGCGGTCAACTGCACCGGCTGTGCGCCGATTCCCAGGCCATTGGGAACCCGAACCGTCAACACGCCGTTAGCGTCCGCTGTGAAAGCCGCGGGTAGCGGTCCCACGGTAAGCGTCCAGCCGGTCAGATCCGCCGGCAAGCCTCGGGTCGCGATCCGTGCGATACCTCCGGCTGGAATGCCCGCCAGTCCGGTCACGGCATTGAGTACAGGCACGCGCAGGCTGATCTGCTTGGGATCGGCCGCCGTAATGTTCAGCAGATTGGGGGCGGTGACAATCTCGAGACCCGTGGCCACCGTGACGTATGTGGTGCCGGGCTGCGCCGCCGGGTCCACGCTCAGATTCAGAATTACCATCCGCGGACCCACCACCCAGGCTCCCCGCACAGAGATATCGCTCGAACCGAATCCAATCGCCGTTCGCCCATCGGCGAAATGCGTATCAACGCCGCTAATCACCATTAAGGTGTCCGTTCCGGCAGTCACTGTATTGGGAGTCTGGTAGATCTGCGGCGCATTCGACTGCGGATATGTGAACAGCGGCGCGGGAGCGGCGCCCAGCGACTGCAATGAGGTCTGCCCATCGGGATTGACCGCCTCCACCGTAGCTTGCATCCCGCTCAAGGCCGGAGGCTCGACGATGTCGAGCGAGCCGTCGTCCCTGGCCGCCAATACTTGCGCCGGAGCACCGTCCAGCAGAATTCGCGTGTTGACCGTCAAATTGGCGCCGGCGATGTTGATTGCCTCCGAGGAGCCGCTGGATGGGGGAGTCACTGTGGTGATGGAAGGCGCGCTGCCGGGAACTACGGTGAATGCCGCAGGCAGAACATACAGGTCTCCGTTCAGCCTCACTGCGAGAGCCACCGGCGTTGCAGCTTTGAGGTCAGCCGTATCCACCCAAGCCAGCAAGAATCCGCTTGCGAAATATTGCAGGCTTCCCGGCTCAATACTGGCCGCCGAGCCGATGATGCTCGCGGTGAGCCCCGGGGCCATCGCGGATTGATTGTTAACCGTCGCTCCAGTGGCGTAAAATACCAGCCCGTTGCGGGTATGCGGGACAAACGGCGGCGCTGGAACCGCCACTCCCTGCGGATAGCCGTAGGTCTCCATGGCGTAAACCGCAGGCCCGCCGCTCGCCGTCACCGCGAAGTTGACATTCTGCACCACGCTCGCGGCGGCCACCCCGGCCGGAACCGCCTGAGTCCAGTCCTGTGTGCCGGGAAAGAACTGAGTGACAAAGCCCGTGTTGGCCGCGAAACTATCTTTCTGCGGATCCGCCGGGGGCACGATATTGGCCGGGGTCCCTTCTCCGGATTGAGGCGGCGGCAGTGGATGGACGTAAACGTAGTATTGGCCCGGAGGAATGCCGTCGATCTGGTAGGTTCCATCCGGCCGCGTCATGCCGCTGACCGCCACGCCGCTAGTTGAAAGCGCCACCACACTGGCCAGATTGACGCCTGCGCCGCTGGCCGCCACGGTCACTTGGCCCGTGATGCTGCCGGTCGAGCTGGCGTATCCGCCTGCCGGATAAAGCAGCGAAATCCCGCTCACGTCGTCGGCCGCGAGCGGCGCGCCTCGCGTGGTCGCCCGTGTAATGGCCGTCGACATGGTAGCCGAAGTGAAAGTATGCTGCAAACCTAACGTGTGCCCGAACTCGTGCACCAGGGTCATGAAAAACGCGTCGGTATAGCTGGATTGTTGATAGCCCGACGCCGTCAGATCCTTGCGCAGTTGCAGTTTCGAGCGCAGAATCGGCACGAAAGTTGTGCCCTTCGCGCTCAGGAAGGTGAGGTCCGACGGGAAGGTGAGCGTCGTCTGAGCGACGATTCCCGGCGGCAGGTTGTCATCGAAGACGACATCGATCCCGGGCACGGTCTGCGGAGTGGCAATGTTCCGGGTTCCACCGAAGTGCAGCCGAAGCGACGAACTCGCCACGCCATTCCACACTTCCGCCGCCTGCCGGATCTGGCTATAGATCGCGGTCAGGTTATCGCCGGGCATCAGCGGTCCAGGCGCCTGATCTGAAATAAAGTATTGAATCGTGTTGTCCTTAATTGCATTCAGGTCGAAATGGGCCGCCACTGGTGTATAAGGACCAGTGCCGCTGGCAAAGAAGACGTAGTAGTAATACGCCGATAGCAGCGGGGACATGGCGGTGAGCGCCACCGCTAGAAGAAAGGCGCGCCGCGCGGTTCGCATCACTTACCCGCCCGCGGAGCTAGAGTTCCCGTCGCTCCAGCCGTCACAGCTACGCCTATAGCTTTGAATACTTCAGCCTTTAACTCCCTCAAAGGCATAGACAGAGCCTCGTCCCGAACGGCACTGCCCGCTGCATCCAACATCAGCTCGCCGGCCGCTGGACGTGACGCTCGAACGTCACCAAGTGTTGTGCGCTCGACACAGAATAAGCCCTGCGACATGCCTGTCAATTGCGTCAGACCGGAGCGGCTGGTCCACAGAAACAAGATGTAGTCCCGGCCTGTGCGCAGTGTGGGAGCCCCCGCCACTACTTGCCGCATTCCTCCCGCAACTCCTCCCGGGACCGCCACCTGGCGGGCCACAGCGGCGGACTTCCAGGTTTCCAGCGTCTCAAAATCATATAGCGTGAAAACATCGCCGCCACGGACCACGGCCCTCGAACCGATGACCCTCGCGCGGACGATCGAAGTCGACTTTTGGACCAGTTCCTCGAGCGTCAAGCGTTGAAGAATCGTGGCTCTTGCCGGACTCCCGACCGAGGCAAGAAACACAAAGATAGCGACGACCCGCATAAGCTGTTTGGCCAGCGTCCCAGGGAGCACGGCTAGCACCACTCTATGGTATTGATACAAAGAGTCTTACACGGTCATGGGTACATGCGCCTGTAGAGCTTTGACACGCCCGTGGGACACAACGAAACACCATGCCACCATTGCTGCCGTTTTTAAGCCGTAAATGCAATCACAATCCGTTGGGATCTGAACGGGTGCAAAAATCTATCTCGTCCAGGAAATAAATTCATGCTCCGCTGGGATGTGACAACATATTGAAACTTATATGGTGTATGTTGATTCGGTGTGCCTGCCCGGATGCTAGGATGGCTTTCCGAAGGGTGCCGGACGCGGACTATCTGCTTCAATGCGCCTAGGACCGTTGTGCTAGCATTCTGTGCGAAAGGAGCCACAGGATATGAGAGTTTTTACCGGTTGGAACAACCCATTTGGCGGTAGCGGGTATGAGGTCCTCCGTAAGATATTGGTTTCCGGCATTTTGGAGGCCAACTGGGAATACAGTCGATGGATCCGCGAATCCAACATAGGCGTAATGGTTTGTCGGTCTGGAGCCGATAACTGAGAATCGTATGTCGGGGTTAGCCTCGGCTGTCGAGACGGGATTATTCGAAAGCTACGATATGGCATTGCAATTGCTTGCAAGGTTGGGCAGTCATGTGTTACTCTATTTCAAAGTTAGCAAGAGGTAGCCGGGCAAAGGTGCCCCGGTCCTTTTTTAGCCCGCGCTCTCGCGCCGGGCAATCCCCTTGAAGTGGATAGCATTGAATGAACCTTTTTGGTAAGCTCTGCGTCTAATGCCATTGACGGGTGGACGCCGAGAGAAAAAACGAGACGGGACATAAGGACAAACACAAAAGAGACGAGAGACAGGAGAAGCAAAAATGACAAAGAACGAATTAAAAAAATTCAAAGAAATACTGCAGGCGAGGCAGGCGGAACTGGAGTTGTTCGTGCGCAATCGTGAAGGCATCGCCATCGAAAAGAGCCCGGACGCTCTGGACGAAGTGCAGCATGCCGCGGAGCGCGAGTTGGCGATTCGCAATCTGGATCGCGAATCGCAATTGTTGCGCAACGTGCGCGGCGCCCTCCGCCGCATCGACGAAGGCACCTTCGGGGTGTGTCTGCATTGCGAAGAAGATATCAGCTCCAAGCGTTTGGCTGCCGTGCCATGGACGCCATTCTGCATCCAATGCCAGGAAACCGCGGACCGCAATCAGGCGGACGGCTCGGAGAGCTTCGACGACCTGATGGTCAACGCCGCCTAGCGTCATACTCACTCTAGTCTCTTTATTCGGGCGCGGGGTCATATCGGCTGCCGCGCTCGATGTGTTTTCGCTGGACTGATCATTAGAGGGAGCGCGGCGGTCACTTATTTTGTGAAATAGTAAACCCCGGATAGCGCAGCCAGCAGGCCGGCGAACTGGAAGAAGACCACGTTATCAGGCTGCTCCGGCGCGTCCTGGGTAAAGCAGCGCCATACGGCTACCAGCGCAACGATGAGCAGCATGGTTTCCGAAGTCCAGAACCATAAGAGTCCGGATAATGCAGCAATCAGGATGCGGTGGTGCCGCGTCAGCGCGCGAAAACCACGGCTGCCGTCGAGCTGCCACACCGGAATCAGGTTGAACACATTGATCCACGCGCCTACTTTCGCCAGCGCGGAGAATAAACCGGAGCCTGTGATCCCACCTATCCCCATGCAGAGGAGCGCCGCCCCTAGTCCCCAGAGGGGACCGGCGAGCCCCACGCGGGCGTCTTCGGCAGGTGAAGCCGGGTACGCCTTCAGCCGCACGAAAGCGCCGAAGCCGGGGATGAACATCGGCGGGCTGGCCGGGATGCCGTAGCGCGCCAGCGCTATCACGTGTCCCATCTCGTGAACGTAGATCGAGAGCACGAAGCCCAGTCCAAATTTCCAGCCGTACAGCGCCCAATACAATCCGATCGAAACCAGCATGGAAAGCAGAGTGTTGAGTTTGGTCAAACCCAGCAGCACCAGCTTGCCCTTCGTGAGGATTACCAATCCCAGGGTCTTGAACTTGAGCAGTAGTGCTCCGACGGTTCCGATGACGCCCAACTTCTTCTTGCCCTCGCCACCGGGCTGGGACGCAGGCGGCGGCAGTTGCGGCAAAGTCACGGTGGGTTGTAGCTCTTCAGGTGGCATCGATGCGGTCGTGGAGGTCCTGCTTCCATAATCGCAGGAAAATGAGGCGCAGAGCCGCGATCAACGGAATGGAAAAGAAGATTCCGGGAATGCCGCCCAACTCGCCGCCCGCGAGAATGCCGAATATGATCAACAACGGATGGATGCGCATCCCGGAGCTGAGCAGCAGCGGCTGCAGGATGTAATCCTGCGCCACCCGGTAAACCACCAGGAAAATCAGCAGCAGGAGCCAGTGCGTATATCCGCTGAACAAGCCCACCGCTCCGATGATCACCATGGCGATGAACGGCCCCACTGCAGGGATAAACTCCAGGATCCCGGCGACGCCCGCCAGCAGCACTGCATAGGGGGCGCCGGTAAGGCTCAAAAATACCGCATAGAACACAAATGCCACCATCGACAGGACCACCAGTGCGCGCAAGTATTGGGAGAGCAGGCGTTGAAGGTCCTGCAGAAGCTGGTGCACCAGGGGCTGATGTTTCCGGTCCACGCGATGGATGAACCCGTCGTGCAGCTTCTTGCCGTCCTTGATAAAAAAGAATGCCAGGATGGGCACCAAGACTGCGCCCACGGCGGTCCCCAGACGGGTGAACAGCTGCTGCAACGCCCGGCCAATGAGAGAGAGAGCGTTGTTGCCCAGTTCATCGAGCCGGTCGTGAATCCAAATACCCAGCCGCTCGCGCGCCGGATCGAGCCATGCGGGCAGAGGAAGACCGCCTAGCGGATCGTTGCGCAGGGCGTCCGGCAGCCGCACGGAAAGAGCACGCGCGTCCACCGCAACCGCGGAAGCGATGCCGATGAGAACGGCGGCGAAGCCGGCAATCAGCAACACGTAGACCACCGTGAGAGCCACAGTCCGGGGCACCCGCACGGACGTGAAATGATCGACGAAGCTAACCAGCGGCGAGAGCAGCAGCGCCAGAAAGATGGCCAGCGTAAAGGTGATCA
>DATJEI010000356.1:0-5555 GCA_035496735.1 Bryobacteraceae bacterium
CCGCCATGCTTCTGGGCCAGATTGCTGATCAGTTCCTGAATGATGACGGTCTTGCCCACGCCCGCGCCGCCGAACAAGCCGATCTTGCCCCCGCGCAAGTAGGGTTCGAGAAGATCGACAACCTTGATACCGGTCTCGAACATCTGCAGTTCCGTCGCCTGTTCGTCAAACGCCGGCGCCTGGCGATGAATCGGGTACCGCTTCGCTGTCGTTACCGGACCCATCTTGTCCACCGGCTCGCCGATCACATTCAGCACCCGTCCCAGAGTTTCCTTGCCCACCGGAACCGTCACCGGCTGACCCAGGCTCTCGGCCTTCATGCCGCGCACCAGACCGTCGGTCGGCTGCAGCGCGATGGTACGCACGCGCCCCTCGCCGATGTGCTGCGCCACTTCGCAGATGATGTCGATGGGGTCGGGAACTTTGTAACCTTCGCTGGTGATGCGGATCGCCGTGCGGATCACGGGAATCTGCCCCTCGGGAAATTCCACGTCCACGGCCGGCCCGGCCACCTGGATCACTTTTCCGATTACGCTCATGTAAACCCTCGCTTTAATCCAGAGCAGCCGCGCCGCTCACAATCTCGATAATTTCGCGCGTGATGCTCGCCTGGCGCACGCGATTCATATACAAAGTCAATTTGTCGATCACGTCGGTCGCGTTAGAACTCGCCGCGTCCATCGCGGTCATGCGCGCCGCATGCTCGGCTGCGACGGATTCCAACAGCGCGCTATACACCTGCAATTTGATGTAGCGCGGCAGCAGCGTGCCCAGCAGTTCCTCGGGCTTCTGCTCGTAGATGTAATCCACCTGCTCCTGCGATGTCGGCACTTCAATCGGCAGCAGCCGGGTCTCCGATAGCGTCGGCGCCATCACGCTCTTGAATTCGTTCACGAACATGTAGACCGCATCGATCGCGCCGCTCGAAAAACGTTCGATGATGGCGTCGGCAACCTTATCGGCATACGCCAGATTCAGCGAGCGCATCATATCCAGGTGTTCGCCGGAGATGCGCGCGTCGCGCTTGCGGAAATAGTCGCGGCCCTTGCGTCCGATCAGCTCGAAACTTAGTTCAGCGTCGCGGTGCTCGTTGACGAAGCGCTGGGCGAGTTTCAGAAGGTTGGCGTTGAACCCGCCCGCTAAGCCGCGATCCGCCGTCACCACCACTACCAGGATCTTCTTTTCGGGACGCACCGCCAGCAGCGGATTCCCTCCCGCATCCGGATTCTGGCTGGCGGCGGAGGCTACATTCGCCAGCATCTCGCGCAGCATCCGGCCATAAGGACGCGCCGCTAGCGCCCGCTCCTGCGCCTTGCGCAGCCGCGCCGCCGAGATCATTTTCATGGCCTTGGTGATCTGCTGCGTGTTGCGGATCGAACGGACGCGCCGCCGGATGTCGATAAGACTCGGCATGTTACTTGGTTTTTTGTCCCTCGAGGAAGCTGGTCTTGAATTCGCCGATGGCCGCCGACATCTGGCCCTTCAGCGCGTCGTCCAGCACTTTCTTTTCGCGAATGGTCGAGAGCATTCCGGGATGCGCGCTCTCCACAAACTTGAGCAGGCCGTCTTCGAATGCGCGGCACTGTTCAACCCGCAGGTCGTCCAGGAATCCCTCGGTACCGGCGTAAATGATCATCACCTGTTTTTCGACCGGCACCGGTGAATACTGCCCCTGCTTCAAGATCTCCACCATACGGCTGCCGCGCGTAAGCTGCGCCGTCGAAGTCTTATCCAGATCCGATCCCATCTGCGCAAACGCCGCCAGCGCGCGATACTGCGCCAGGTTCAAACGCAAGCTGCCCGCCACTTGCCGCATGGCTTTGATCTGCGCGTTGCCGCCCACCCGGCTTACCGAAATGCCCACGTTGATCGCGGGCCGGATATTCGCATTGAACAAATCCGACTCCAGATAGATCTGGCCGTCGGTGATCGAAATGACGTTCGTCGGAATGTACGCGGAAACGTCGCCTGCCTGAGTTTCAATGAACGGCAGGGCCGTCAGCGAACCGCCGCCCTGATCGGCAGACAGTTTCGCCGCGCGCTCCAGCAGACGGCTATGCAGATAGAACACATCGCCGGGAAACGCTTCCCGCCCGGGAGGCCGCCGCAGCAGCAGCGAAATCTCGCGATACGCGGCAGCATGTTTTGAAAGGTCGTCGTAAATACACAGCGCATGCCGGCTGCTGTCGCGGAAGTACTCGCCGATCGCGCAACCCGCATACGGAGCCAAGTACTGCATCGGAGCCGGATCGGACGCCGTCGCCGCCACCACAATCGAATACTCCATGGCGCCGTAGTCTTCGAGCGTCTTCACCACCTGCGCTACTGTCGAGCGCTTCTGGCCGATTGCAACGTAAATGCAAATGACGTCGCCGCCCTTCTGATTGATGATGGTGTCGAGCGCCACCGTGGTCTTGCCGGTCTGGCGGTCGCCGATGATCAGCTCGCGCTGCCCTCGGCCGATGGGAATCATCGCGTCGATGGCCTTGATGCCGGTCTGCATCGGCTCTTTCACTGGCTGCCGGTCGACCACGCCCGGCGCGATGCGCTCAATGGCATTGTAGCCCTTGGCTTCGATCGGACCCTTGCCATCGATCGGTTTGCCCAGCGCGTCAACCACCCGCCCGATCATGGCCTCGCCCACCGGCACGCTCATGATGCGCCCCGTGCGGCGAACCTCGTCGCCCTCCATGATGCCGGAGGCCTCGCCCAGCAGCACCGCGCCCACTTGGTCTTCTTCCAGGTTCAACGCGATGCCCGAAACGCCGCCCTTGAACTCGATGAGTTCGCCGGCCATCACGTTCTCCAGGCCGTAAATGCGCGCGATTCCGTCGCCCACCGAAATCACCGAACCGGTCTCGGCGACATTGACCGCCTTATCGTAGTTCTCGATCTCCTCGCGCAACAGGCGCGAGATTTCATCCGCCCGAATCTGAGCCATAATTCCTTTTTTAAAGTGCCGGGAGCCTTACTGGCTCCCCAGTTTTAGCCGCAGGCGCTCCAATTGCCCGCGGACGCTGCCGTCATAAACGGTCGATCCCACCTTCGCGACTACCCCCGCCACTAGCGCAGGATCGGTGGTGTAGCGGAGCCTGGTCTTCTTGCCCGCCAGCCGCGAGAGCTGCGCTTCCAGAGCCGCGCGCTGGGCTTCCGGCATCTCGGTAGCGCTGGCCACATCCGCCCGCACGAAACCTAGCCGCTGATCGGCGAGATTTTCAAACGCTTCGATGATTGACTTTAGTTCATGCACGCGCCGGTGGTCGATCACGACAAACAAAAAATTGCGCACCTGCGCGGAGACGTTCATCGGCGCCAGCAGCCGCGCCATCACCGCCCGCTTCCTCGAAGGCGTCACCGCCGGCGAAGCCAGCGCGTTCTTCAACTCGTTGGACGACCCAATTAAATTGTCCACCGCCCGCAGCTGCGCGGTAATTTCGGCCGGATCCGCCTGCGCGGTGCTCGACACGTGCTCTCCCGCCGTAACCACATCCGCAAGTGCCGCCGCGTAGCGCGCTGCCACCACCGAGATCATGAGCTCTTCGACTCCCGCTCTAAGTCCCCGCGCTCTAAATCTTGGATGAAAGCGTCCACCAATTCCTGCTCGGTGGCCGGATTCAGTCGTTCCCGAATCCGCTGCTCCGCCAGATCCAGAGACAGCTTCGCGGCGTAGCTTTTCAGCTCCCGGCGCACGATCTTGCCGGATATTTCAATTTCCTGCTGAGCTTGATTCTCCAGCCGCGCGATCTGCGCCGCCGTCTCCTGGCGGATGCGCTCGCCTTCCTGCTGCATTTCGGACTTGGCCTCCACACGGAAGCGCTCGATGTCGGCCCCCAGCGCCGCGGTCCGGCGGTCCACCTCGGCGGCGCGTCTCTCTGCATCCTGCTTGATCGCACGAGCCTCGGCGATGCCTTTCTGAATTTCCTCAGTGCGCGATTTGAACAGCGGCGGCAGCATCTTCGCCATCAGGTAGCCCAAACCCGCTACCAACAGCACGAAGTTAGCCCACTTCCAGATCGCACTTGGTTCGGGCGGACCTCCACCCTCCTGTGCGCTGAGCCACCTTGCCCCGGTCACCAGCAGGATCGTGATGGACGAAACCCGCGTCATTAAGCTCTCCTCGCAAGCACGGTGGTAGCGATCTGATCCGCCAGCACACCGGCCGATTCGGCCAAGCTCTGCCGCGCAGCGGTGATCTCAACCGTCATCTGTTCCTTGGCTTGTTGGACGGTCTGCCCGGCGCGCTCGCGCGCGCTGTCAATTTGGCTTGCTTGGTCCGTTATCCACCGTTTCCGAGTCTCTTCCTGCTCGCGATACACTTCCGCGCGAGCCTCTCGCATCTTGGCTTCGTATTCCTGAACCTTGCGCTCGGCGTCCTTGAGGCTGTTCTGCGCCGCGTGCCGTGTGCCTGCCGTCAGTTCTTCGCGCTGTTTCAGAACCCGGGCCAGCGGCCCGAACAGCATCAACTTCAAGTAAAAATACAGGAACAACAGCAGGACAACAGTCGGAATGGATTTCAGCAGTATCCCAGCGAGAGCATGCAGAGTCTGTTCCATCAGATTGTTTGGTAAGGGAACGGAGCTAACTTCAGACAGACGCTTACGACGACGTAGCCCGAAAAGTTACGGTACCACGGCAATCACGCTGGGGTCAACTTGGCGGGAGCGTGCTCTTCAGGTTAATTCGAGGAGTTGGCGGGAGAAGAAGGAACGCGGACGAATCCAGCGCTCCTTCTCTCAAGAGGTGCTCGGAGGAGACACCCGGTTGGTCAAATTGTAGCCCAAAGTCCGGGCTGAATTAAAGACATTTATCGAAAGATAGGCCAGCGAAGACCGCGGAACGCCGCTCTATTATCCGAAAGATAGGGCCCGTTCGCATTGAGACTACCAATAAGGCGCGAGCCGAGCCCGAACGCCCGGCTCCGCCATTCGCGAATTTCAACTAGTGCCGATCTCGCCGATCGTCCCGATCATGGCCGAAGTCGCGGTTCCTCCGGTCGCGGTCCCAACGGTGGTCGTGATCGAACCGGCCGCGGCCGCCGTCCCAGTAGCCCTCATAAAACATCCCGCCTTCATAACGGGGTCCGATCCACCGGTAGCCCTCATACGGCGGTCGGGTCCAGTAGCCCTCATGCCACCGATAGCGGCGTCCTACCGGATACCAATACCCATCCACCCAAAAATAACCCGGCCCTGGAGCCAGAGGTCGCACCCGTACCACCCGTGGCCGTGGAGGCGGCCCTATCCGAACTCCGATGGAAACTTGGCCCAACCCCAGTCCGGCAGTCAATAGCATAGCTGCAAGTAGCTTTTTCATTTTGGTCTCTCTCCCTTATAGTTCTTGTTTTGACTGCTGCTTTCATGATTAGTGCACGATGCGATCCAAACCGTAAACGGCTGTAAACACTAAGTTTCAAAGAAAAGATCACCCAGTAATTCTTACGGGGACGCCAAATCGAAAATAGCTGGGACTTAGCGGTGTCCGCGCCCGTGCCCGCCCACGAAGCCCCTACCGCCGACAAATCCGCGTCCACCCCGGAACCCGTGCCCGCCGTAGAA
>DATJEI010000357.1:0-13211 GCA_035496735.1 Bryobacteraceae bacterium
TCGCCAGCTTGCATCGTTCGAGCAGATCCGCAAATTTAAAATCCTGGACCGGGATTTTTCCATCGAGAACGGCGAGCTCACGCCTACCATGAAGCTGCGCCGCAGCCGCGCCCTGGAGAATCATCGGGCTCTGGTGACGGAGCTCTACGCGGGGCGCGAGTTTGAATAACCTGCCTAGTCAGTTATTGTGGGTATGGCCGAACCAAAGCCTGATCTCTTCGTCTCCGACGAACTGAGATCGGTGAACCCGTTAATCGTTTCCCAGGAGTGCGCCGCATCGTTCATTCGCCTCCGCATGTCTGCAATCGATTCCTTTCTGCGCACAAGGCTATCGAGGCTCCAGGAACCTGACCAATCAGCACTCTTCTCCCAAGCACTTGCTGTGATATTCTTCCCCCGTAAAGGAGCCATTCATATGGAGCGCAAGAAAGCCTCGGATTATCCGCAGGAGTTGCTGAATCTTTTCGACAAGTATGTTCACGGCGAGATCGGCCGCCGCGCCTTTCTGGACGGCGCTCAGAAGTTTGCCGTGGGCGGCGTCACCGCCACCGCTCTCTGGGAGAGCCTCCGCCCCAACTACGCGCGGGCCGAGCAAGTCCCGAAGGACGACAAGCGCCTCAAGACCGAGCGCGTCACTGTCCCTTCGCCCAAGGGCAACGGCGAGATCAAGGGGTACCTGGTCCGTCCCGCCAACGCCACGGGCAAGCTGCCGGGTGTGCTGGTTATCCATGAAAACCGCGGTCTCAACCCCTACATAGAGGACGTTGCGCGCCGCCTGGGCACGATCGGCTATATGGCTTTCGCGCCGGACGGGCTCACCAGCGCCGGCGGATATCCGGGCGATGAAGAAAAAGCCGCCGCGCTTTTCGGACCCATCGATAAGCCCAAGATGACGGAGGATTTCATCGCCTCGGCGCACTGGCTGAAGGATCGCACGGATTGCACCGGCACGATCGGCGCCGTCGGCTTCTGCTTTGGAGGCAGCATGGTCAACACTCTGGCCGTCCGTTTGGGCTCGGACCTATCCGCCGCTGTTCCCTTCTATGGCGGTCAGCCCAACGCCGCGGACGCCGCAAAAATCAAGGTTCCGATGCTGCTGCACTATGGCAGTCTGGATGCACGCATCACCGGCGGATGGCCCGCATTCGAGGAGGCGCTGAAGGCCAACCACGTCACCTACCTGGGCTACGTGTACGAAGGAGCCAACCACGGCTTCCACAACGATACGACCCCGCGCTACGACGAAGCCGCCGCTAAACTCGCCTGGCAGCGCACTACCGATTTCTTCAATAAGTACCTGAAGGGATAGGTGCAAGAAAGTGAGCCAGCCTTGACTTTGGTGTGCTTTGAGAATAACTTCAAATTCAGGCAAGGAGCCGAACCATGCGAGTCTTTGTGATGGGGTTAATCATCGTGTCCGCGGCGTTCGCGGGCACCAGCTTTAACAAGGACGTCGCGCCCATCCTTTATAAGAATTGCGTCACTTGCCATCGCCCCGGGGAGATGGCGCCGATGTCGCTGCTGGATTACAAGTCGGCGCGGCCGTGGGCCAAAGCGATTCAGACGGCAGTGGTAACTCAAAAGATGCCGCCTTGGTTCGCCGATCCGCGCTATGGCCATTTCGAAAACGACGCTCGGCTGAAGGCCGCCGACATCGAGACCATTAAGGCGTGGGTGGCTGGCGGCGCAGTAGAAGGCGATCCCAAAGATCTACCGCCGCAGCCGGCCTTTGCCGAGGGCTGGCGGCTGGGCAAGCCCGATGCGGTGATCGATATCGGACAAGACTTCACGGTGCCGGCCGGCAGAGACCTTTATAAGGACTTCACCGTACAGACGAATTTCAAAGAGGGCAAGTGGATCCGGGCTGCACAGGTCCTGCCGGGGAATCGCAAGGTGGTGCACCATGTCCACTTCAGCGTACTGGCGGATGAGAGTGCGGCCGAGAACGATTCCGGCGTGAGAAGGGCAGCCGGAAGCCGGACTGTGGCGAAGTCCTATTTCGACGAAGAAGATGGGCTGACACGCGTGAAGGCCGATGCGCCGGTGGTGGATGACGCGTGCGCCGGTGACCAGGGCATTGCGAATTTGAGCGGTTTTGACGAAGGATCGTTCGCGACTATGCTGCCCGGCAAAGGGCCGGATATTTTCGATGTCTTCGGCGACGGCAGCACGGCCAAGTACATCCCGGCGGGAGCGAAGGTCCGGTTCCAGATTCACTATGCGAGTGTGAGCACGGTGCAAGTCGACCGCACCAGCGTGGGGCTGTACTTTGCGTCGAAGGTGCCGGAGCGGCCCCTGAAGCGGGTGGACATGCGGAATCGATTCTTCCTGATTCCGGCGGGGGATCCCAATCACGAAGTGAAGCGCTGTTACGACGTGGAACAAGATAAGCTGCTGCTGGCGATCACGCCCCATGCGCACTACCGGGGAAAGGACGCAACCTACGAACTGGTTCACGCGGATGGCAGGCGTGAGATTCTGCTGGCCGTGCCGCACTACGATTTCAACTGGCAGCTGCAGTACCGGCTCAAAGATCCGGTTCTGATGGAGAAAGGCAGCCGGATGGTGGTTACCTTCCACTATGACAATAGCGCCAACAATCCGGCGAATCCGAATCCAGCGAAAGCGATCCGCTGGGGCGACCGCAGCGAAGATGAAATGATGGTGACCTGGACCGAGACACTGGATGCTTCACCCAAAGCCGCGTTGAGTGCTTCATCGGAGAAGCAGTAAAGCCGCTAGCGATTTTCCAGAAGTTTCCGCAAAAACACCAACTGCCCTAGGTGATAGGCGTTGTGATCTGCCACTAGCAGAGCCTCGCGAAGGAGCGTTTGTCCGGTCCCGTGCGGAATTTTTGCGAGAAGATCGTGCTTGGTATCCGCGACCAATTCCTGCATCTGCTTTAAGTCCTCTTGAAATGTCTCGATGCTATTGGCCCAGGCCTGCTCGCTTGGTGGGGCTTCGGCGGCCGGCCAGTAATCATCCGGGAAGGTTTTCTCCTTGTATTTGGGATTGCGGCTGAAGTCCAGGATGTCTTCCTGTGCGAGGCGCATGTGCTCCAGCAGTTGCCAGGCGGTGTGCGGCGCGCCCGGCGGCTTAACGCCGCGCAGCGCGGGTGGGAAATCGGACACCGCGTCCTGGAATCTGAGGTGTGCGCCTTTCATCCGCAGCAGTTCGGCGAGATGTTTGCGCAAAGAGATGGTCTCTTGCTTGGGCATGCCTTCAGTCTCGCACTGGGTGAAAGCTATTCGTAAAAGAGCGGGGACTTCTTAAGCTTTGCGCTGCCGTTGAAGTCGTGCTGGATCCAACGCTGGGAGCCGGATTTCTTCAGGTAGGCTTCGACGGCGGCCCGGGAGGCGACGGTTTGGTCGACGTTGTATTCCGAGGTGGGGAGGCGGTTGAGCTTGCGCTCCTCGGCGTAATGATAAAGGTCCCCGCTGAGCACCACCGGTCCGGTTTTCGCGAGTTTCAAATACAGGACCTGATGGCCGGGAGAGTGGCCGGGCGCTGCCCTGATGACCACGGTCCCGTCGCCGAAGACATCATATTCATCTTTCGTGAGGAACACAGTCTTGCTATTCTTTAATGCGCTATAGTTGGCCGGTTCGGTGCGGGGAGAGGGCGGCTCCGCGAACATGATGTCACGTTCGGCTTTGGGCGTGAGCCAGGTCGCGCTTCCAAAAAGGTTGGAGTTGCCGATGTGATCCCAGTGAAAGTGCGAAAGCGCCAGGTAGTTGATATCAGCCGGCGCGTAGCCGACTTCGGCTAACTGGGAGGTTAGGGTTTTGGTCGCGACGGCGTTGCGCAACGTTCCGGGGCCGCCGCCGGGCGGGAAACTG
Organism: Bryobacteraceae bacterium; assembly: GCA_035496735.1. Classification (GTDB taxonomy): domain Bacteria; phylum Acidobacteriota; class Terriglobia; order Bryobacterales; family Bryobacteraceae; genus Palsa-187. Next base: position 3,840 of record DATJEI010000357.1, read on the forward strand.
CTGTCAGGGATCGCGCCAACATCCCACATCAAATTACCCTTCGGGTGGGCAATCAGAAAACACTCCATCGACATCTTGGGAGTGGCTACTTCTTCCTTCTGGAGCCGGTAGCCGGACGCGTCGGTGGCGTTGATGGTGCCGCAATCGAAAATATACAAGCGCGGACTCTTCGGCGGTGGCGGCGTTTTGTGCGGCTGCGCCATCGTTGGCGGAGCGGTTAAGGCCAGTAGGGCGAGCAAGTGAAGAGGTGCTTTTTTCATCGTTGGAAGCATAGCTTGAATGTAGGCTCGCGGGCAAGCCCCAGTAGTTGTCCTAAAAGTGCGTTGATGAAATTTACACGCTTCAGGTCTTCCGTCACGCACCTTGCGAACGTTTAAGCGATCTTAGTAATCTAACGGGTACCACGGAACCGTGGGTTGCCGATATTCGACGTGGCACGGTGTGTTTACTGCGGACGGAAGACAGAGCTATACCAGGCGGGCGAGCCGACGTGTATCGCTTGCTCCACTGACCGGAAGGCCGCCCGAAGCGTACACAGCATCTTATTGGAAGACCTAGAGAAAGCAAACCTCCATCTTGACGAAGTTTCGCGGACTCACCGGGAAATATTGATGGAAATCCCAACCGGCCTACCTCATTCCGATGGAGCCCAGCGGATTCACTCAATCTCCCGGAGATTATCCAATGCAAGGCAAGAAGTTACTCGTGCACAGTCCAGACTCACCGACTTTCTCGATTACGGAGTCGTGCCAGATGATCTGAAGTGAACTAATCGGCGTCAGGTTGGCGCGGCGGTTCGCGGCTCGGTGGCGGCATAGGCCGCGCTGGGGTGCGTTTTTCGGCGCACTTCAGACAGATCGGCTGACCGTTGAAATACAACTCGGTCTCTTCGGTCTTGCACACGGCGCATAACGGCATACAACTACTCCGAGGAACTAAGGATACCCCATAGACGCAAAAAACCCAAAGATGGCTACCGGGATCGACCAGCAAATTTTGGAAAATTCACAAGCGAGCAGTTCGGGGATGTCCCAAATGCAGTCTGTGATTCCGACTTGGACGAACTAATCCAGTGCTAACCTAAGCTGACCTGTAGTTATCTTCGAAACGCCCTTGATCGGGCTGCGGAATTCGCGCTTGTATTCGATCCTAGCAAGGCGATGCGCGAAGAGGCGAGCAAAGCGGGCCGGTACGATTACTTTTTTGCAATTACGCAAATCCGGAACCGTAGGACGCTACCCAGCCCCGTGTGAATCGGAACCGATCTAGAATCTATTAGAGGAGTCACAACCATGCGCCATGATCTCACTCGACGCGAGGTTCTCGCGACGTTCGCCGCCGGAGCCGTCACCGCCAGCAACGCTTTCGCTGCCGAGGCGCCCTTCCATTGCGGAGGCATCGATCACCTCGCGCTAGCTGTAGAGGACATTGAAAAGTCGGTTCACTTCTATGCGCGGGTCTTCGGCGCGACGGTGATGAAGGAGAAGACCAACGCCCGGCACTATATCAAACTGGGTCCGAACTACATGGCCATGGCGCCTCCGGGTCAGGGTCAGACTGCGCCGTCAATCACTCATTTTTGTCCCGGCATCGTGAATTTCGATCTGGCCGCGACTAAAAACAAGCTGGATCAGATGGGCATTCAGTACCGCGAGGCTCCGCCGGTAGGCCTGTTCGTTCCCGACCCCGACGGAACGCAGGTTCAACTTTGGACCGAGAACTCGTGGAGCCGCCTGGGCGAAACTGCCGCGCCGGATGCGATGCGGGACGCTCCACCTATGCATGGCGAACCGCTGCTGCGGCCCACCGCGATCGACCACATCCTGGTGAATGTTTCCGACGTCCCGAGAGCAGTGGCGTTTTACCAGAAGATTTTGGGCGGCGTGATCCGAGTTGGCGGCACTCCTCAGCGGACCTGGTTCAGCGCCGGCGGCAAGGATCGAGTTGGACTCGGGCTGGCCGAGCCCAGCCACAAAGTGGGTATCGACCACTATTGCCTCACCGCCGCGTTTGACCGCGCCAGTCTCACGAAAGGCATTGAAGCAGCAGGCGGGAAGATCATTCAGGGCGATGTGGCCGCCGGCTTCGATTTCCTGGACGTCAACGGCATCCACGTGCAGATTCTTCCGCCGGGGCGCGCCTGACGGGCTGTTTATTTTGAACCTGCGCGTTTTCGCGGACAAGACTGGGATGGCGAAGGCTGCGGCGGACGAAGCTGCGGGCTTAATTCGTGAGGCGATCGCGGCGCGCAGCCGGGCTCGAATCGTGGTGGCGACCGGGAATTCGCAAATCGAATTTCTGGAGTCGCTGGTTACCGCTCCAGACATTGCCTGGGGCCAAGTGGAATTATCTCATCTGGACGAGTACGTCGGACTCTCCGGCGATCACCCCGCAAGTTTCCAATACTACGTTCGCGAACGGATACTGGCGCGCGTGCCTGTCGGGCGGGCATGGCTGCTGGACGGCGCGGCTGATCCGGTCCAGGAGTGTAAGCGCGTGGGCGCGGCGATTGCCGCGGCGCCGGTAGACGTGGCTTTTGCGGGAATTGGGGAAAACGGCCACCTGGCGTTTAACGATCCGCCGGCGGACTTCGAAACCGACGAGCCGTTCATCGTGGTCGACCTGGACGAACGAGGACGGCTGCAACAGGTGGGCGGAGGATGGTTCCGTTCGCTGGAGGAAGTGCCACGGCGAGCGATTACGATGTCGATTCGGCAAATTCTGAAGGCACGCGCGATTTTGTGCTTAGTGTCGGGCGCGCGCAAAGCCGACGCGGTAAAGCTGTGCCTGGAAGGGGACATCGGTCCGAGAGCGCCCGCGTCCGCACTTAGACTGCACGAGAACGCGACGGTGTTTTTGGATCGTGAAGCCTCGGCGCTATTGAACGGCGATCCGGGCGCTTAATACCAATTGCGGAGCCGGACGTCGATTCCGGTTCCGGCGAGCGCAGCTTCGAACGCCTTAGTGTCCGAGCCCATGTAGTGGTATGGGTAGACCACCTTTGGATGAAACGCCTTCACAGCGTCGGCAGCTTCCTCGGGCGTCATGGTGTAGGGCAGATTCATCGGCACGAAGGCCACGTCGATGTTCTTCAGCGCGCGCATTTCGGGAATGCCTTCGGTATCGCCCGCGATATAAATTCGCAGGCCGCCGTAGGTGACTATATAGCCATTTCCGCGGCCTTTATCGTGATAAAGCTTGCCTTCGGAAGGACCGCGTTTCAGGTTGTACATCGGGATGGCCTCGATCTTCCAGGCGCCGAGGGTCTTGGCCTCACCGTTGCCCAGGACCTGCGCCTCCGTTACCGTCTTGGCGACGGCCGCGGGCGCGATCACCACGCCGCCGGACTTCTTGACTTTCGCAATCATGGAAGGATTCATGTGGTCCCCATGGATATCGGTGATGAGAATCACATCGGCCTGGGGGATGCCGTCCCAGCCTCCCTGCGCGGGATCGACAATCACTACTTGGCCGCCGGCCTCTATCACCAGGCCCGCATGCATCACGGTGGTGATCTTCAGCGGCCCGGCACTGGTCTTGAATTGTTCCACATTACGCGCGGCGAAGGCCGACGCAGCTACAACGCAGCCGAGTACAATCGACGAATATTTCATAGACAGTATTATGCAGCATTTTGCGGGCGATATCTGCCTGTTAACCTAGTCGAGTGATCTCCCGCCGGGCCCTGTTCGCGTTCCCGCTGCTCGCCGCGTGCGGCCGCCGCCGCCAAAGCGCGGGATTTCGCGGTTACGCGTTTGTGGCCAATGAAGAAGGCCACGCCATCGCCGCCGTGGATCTGGAAGCGCTGGCCGTGGCGCGGCACATCCCGCTGAATGGCGCTCCCACGAGCGTGGTCTCGACGGCCCGGCGGCCTTTCGTCTACGCGCTCAGCCCGTCGAACGGCACCGTGCATGAGATCGAGGTGGACCGGTTGAGCTTCAACCGGCGACTGGCGGTGGCTTCGTCCGCGCTGGCCATTGCGGTCGCGCCGGACGATAGCGCGTTGTATGTGCTGGCGAGCGAGCCGCAGTCGCTGATCCGCATCGCGTTGGATACGCTGAAAGTGGAGTGGCGCATGGCGCTGCCGCGAGATCCGGTGGATTTCGCGGTGGCCGTCGACGGCGCCACCGCCGCAGTGAGTTTCGCCAATGGCGTCCGGCTGGTAGATCTGGCAGCGCGCAAGTTGAGCGCGCCGGCGGGCGAAGGCGAATTCGGCGCGGTGCGGTTCCTGGCCGATTCACGCACGCTGGTCGCGGCGGATCGCGGGGCACGGCGTTTGTCGATTTACGATGTGCCCTCTGGCGGCGGCTTGATCACGCACTTGCCGCTGGCAGTGCGGCCGGATCACTTGTGTACAAACCTGGACCCCGACAGGCGCGCCACGGATGGCGGCCAATTATTCGTCACCGGCGAAGGCATGGATGCGGTGGTGGTGGTGTATCCATATCACACGCCTGAAGTTGCCGAGACGGTGCTGGCGGGACACGCTCCGGGGCCGATGGCGGCGTCGCTCGCGTATCTGTTTGTGGCGAGTCCGGGGTCGGGCGACGTCAATATTCTGGAGATCAATTCGCGCAAAGTGGTGGCGGTGGCTTCTGTAGGCGCCGATCCAGGTTTCATCACGGTGACGCCCGACGATCAGTACGCGCTAGTGCTCAACCGCAGCTCGGGGGACGTTGCGGTGCTGCGGGTGGGCGCGATCACAAAAAATCGCAATCGCCGAGCCTCGTTGTTGACGGTGATCCCGGTGGGCTCGCGGCCGGTGAGCGCGGCGGTGCGGGCGGTTTAAAGCGTGCCGTGCGTGGGAGCGAGCCAGCGCATCAGGAAGAAGCGGCGGCCGCAGAGAGAGCAGCGAAAGGGCAGGAGAACCCAGTGGAGCGCTTTTTCGAAGGCGTTGCGCGCGCCCACGCCGCGAAATTCGATCGATCGGCAATGCGGGCAATGCCTTGAAAATAGCACTGGCGGCTAACCGTCGGTCTTCGCGCCGCTGCCGGTCGAGGTGGCGAGGCGATTGCGGAAAGAACGCCCCGTGGCGGCGATCTTCGGCGCGTTTCCGCGGCTGAGATCGGGACGGCTGGCTTCGCGCGCGGCTTCGATCTGCTCCGGTGTTCTGACGTCGGGTTCAGAGAGCTTTACTTTTTCCTTCGCGCGCTCCACCTGGCGCTTGTGCCGTTTGACTAATCTCTTGTCCATACCTTAACACTACACCCGAACAAGGCACCCACGAGCACGGCAGCGGCGCGTAAGCGCCGGAAGTCACCGCAGCGACGCGTGGCGGCGGCCCTCCCACTCGTCCGCCGAGTGCCTCGATACTGCTGGTAACCGCAAGGCGGCAACGGTCAAGCGGCGCGCTGCGCATACTTTGGCGTTTTCGCTTGCCCCGCCGCGGCCGGCACGCGGCATAGTCTCAAGCTGTCTTCGACGGCATCAACCGGCGCGAGACAGAAAAGGAGATCTTTACCATGGGTGAACCTATCGTCGTGTTTCCGCCTTCTCCGGCCGGCAATTAGCCGGTTGCCTCGGGGCGCTGGGTTCGACCGGCGCCCTGGTTCGAGTGCCAATTTGCAGCCCTCAACGCAGCATTCTTGCTTTCTGCGCGCTGCGGTACTATAGGTCCCACACAAAAGCGCGTGCTAGCATAGCGCTGTAATCTCGTTGAACTAAGCAATGGCTGCCTTCGGGAGAAGCCTTTGCCTGATTCTGACGCTGTGGATGGCGGGTTCACGCAGCCCGACGGTCATCCCGCCTAGATCGCCTGATTCTAGCCCCTGGTGGGATCAGGCCTCCCTTAAAATTCAGCAACACGCGCTGCGCTTGCGCAAGGCCGGAGACTTCCGCGCCGCCGCCGCTCTCTATCAAGAGGGTTATCGCGAAGCCGTGCGCCGCGGCGACCGGCTGGCTTCCGCGCGCTATCTCATGAGCGCGGGCGGCTGCGAACTGCTCGCGTTTCAGTATCGCGCCGCGCTCGCCAGCTTCCTGCGGGCTCGCGATCTGGCGAACACCATCGGGGATCATGCGGACCTGGGCGCCATAGCAGTGAATCTCTCCAGCTTGTATCTGGAAATGTGGGATCTGCCCTCGGCCAACCGCGCTGCCGAGGAGGGCTTGCGCCAAACGGAAATCCTGGCCAGCAGTGTCGCGAGCAGTGCAGCACGCGGGGCAACCCACGGGGCGGTCCCTCAAACAGCTGGGTCCTACTTCAAGCCGCACTTGCTGGTGCAACTGGGACGAATTCACAGCGCGCTCGGGAACGGTGAAGCCGACGCCTATTTCGGCGCGGGAATCGAGGCCGCGCGAGCTGCTGGAGAATTTTCACTGGAAGCGATGGCGTGGGATCAGCAAGGCGCCGGGGATCTTGCCGCAGGGCGGCTGCCGCAGGCGGAAAACAGGTTTCTCGAAGCGTTCCGATTGCGGCGACTTTTTCGTCCGGGGGATTTGGGCTGGTCCTACGGACATCTCGGCGCGCTGGCTTTCGCGCAGCATGATTTCAGGGCCGCTGAGCGCTTCACTCAAATGGCGCTGGACCATGCAAAGCGGGGCGCACCCGCCTGGCCGCAGTATCTATTGCTCCAACAGCAGGGCCGCATTCGCCTGGCACGGGGACAGGTGAGTGCTGCGTTGCACGATTTTTCTTTAGCCCTGGATGCTACCGCAGAGTGGCGTATCCAGATTCTTCCTGCCCGGTCATCTCTCGTTAGCGTCAACGTCGTGCTTGAACAACAGATTTTCGATTCGTTCATCCAACTCGCTGCGCAATACGCGCTGCAAACTGGGAATGCAGATTGGAAAGCGCGGGCATTCCAGGCGGTGGAGATCAATCGCGCCGCGAGCCTTCGCGAAAGCCTGGATTTGGCCGACGTCTGGCGCGAGAAACTTCCCCCGGAGTACTGGGAGACGGTCGCGCAGCTAGCGGCCGAAGAAGCGCGGGGGCGCGAAGCGGGAACGCGTGAAACCGAAACGCCTCATGCGGAAGCGGGCGGTACCCAAACGGGTGGCGACGCGGGCCCGATGAATGCGAACCGTCTCCGTTTGAAACTTACCGAAATGGAAGCCGAGGCGGGAATCGGACTCGAAGTGAAGAAAGTCGAGAACTTTCGCAGCCGGATTTCACTTATACATTTTCAGGAAGGACTAAGAGGCTCGGAATTATTCCTCAGTTTCGAGCTAGGGGAGAAGGAGTCCTACCTGTGGGCGGTGAGCCGGAGTTCGCTGAGGCTATACCGGCTGGCTGCAGAACGGGACATCGCAAAGTCCGTGCAGACGTTTCGCGAAGCAATTCCCAACGGCGGCGCCGAGGCCGTCCGGCAGGGGCGGCAGTTGTATCAGCAACTGTTCGGGCAACTCAAGTCACAAGAGGTCCAAAAGCCGGTGTGGCTCCTATCGCTGGACGGGGCGCTGTTTAACCTCCCCTTTGCGGCTTTGGTGAGCGGGCAGAACGATAACCCGGTGTACTTAATGGATACCCATACTTTACAAACCGTTTCGGGGGCGCTGCTGCTGAGAGCTGCACCGGACTCTGTGAGCAGCGGAAGCGATCGCCGGCGCGAGTTCCTGGGCGTGGGAGATCCCATCTACAACCAGGTGGACCCACGGTGGCGCGGTTCGGTCTCCGCCGGTTCCTCCACGGGCCAGCTGCAGCGCTTGGTGGGAAGCCGGAATGAGGTGGAGTCAAGCGCGAAGACCTGGGTGGCGGGAGGCGGGGCCGCCGTTGTATTACAGGGTTCGCAAGCGCAGCGGGAAGCGTTCCTCGGGAGGCTGGAGCAGCGGCCGGCGGTGATCCATCTGGCCACGCATGTGCTCTTTCCAACCGCCAACCGGGAACGGGCGCTGATTGCCTTCAGCCTGGGCGATTCGCGCACTGCTGGCTCACCCGGGATTACGGCGGAGCCCGAGTTTCTTAGCACCAGGGAGATTGCCGGGTTGCACGTTCCCGGGGCGCTGGTCGTCATGACCGGCTGTGCTACCGGCAGCGGAGAGGCGCACGCCGGTGCGGGACTTCTGGGATTAACCCGCGCGTGGCTGATGGCCGGCGCCAGCACCGTGATTTCGACAACCTGGCCCGTCGCAGACAATTCGGGCGGCCTATTCGCACGTTTCTATTTCTATTTGAGGAATCATTCAGCGGCCGAAGCACTGCAATTGAGTCAACGGGAAGCGGCGCACTCCAGAACCGGGCGGCAAGGGCCGGAAAACTGGGCTTCGTATCAAGTGACTGGAGGAATTCATTAGCCATGCTCCCACCAAGACTTGCCGGCAGCTCGCCCCCGGCGCCCAATGCGGACGGTACGTCCACGCCTCGGGGGTGCCCCGACGGGCGAGAATCTCAGAGGGAGACGAGGGGGCCCGGCCTCGAGGCGGTTCGCCCTTCCTTGGAGGCAGCCCAGGTATACGCCGGATGGGCGCAGCTGGTCGAGCGCATTCGCTTTAGTCAGACCGATGGCATGGCGGAACTGTATCACCTGTTCTCGAAAGGTGTCCGCTTCTATCTGTGCCGCCAGTTGGGGATACAGGAATTGGACGACAAAGTCCATGACATCTTTGTGGTGGTGGTCCAGGCCATCCGCCGCGGGGAACTGCGCGAGCCCGAACGGCTGATGGGATTTGTCCGTACGGTTGTCCGCCGCCAGGTAGCCGCGCACATTGACAAAGCCGTGCAGGCCCGGCGCGAGCAAATGGACCTGGACGCCAGTGCTCGTGTCCCCGACCCGAACGGAAATCCGGAAGAAGTCGCGATCTTCAATCAAAAAGAGGACTTAGTACGGCGGATCCTGGCAGAGCTTTCGAGCCGGGATCGGGAAATCCTCACCCGTTTCTACCTTGACGAAGAGAGCCAGGAAGAAATCTGTGCCGTAATGATCCTCACCGAAACCCAGTTTCGGCTGCTCAAATCCCGCGCCAAATCCCGTTTTGGCGAGTTGGGGAAGAAAAAACTGGCCCAGAGAACTTTAAACGCAATTTGTTTGAGAAAATCTGCGACCGCGTCCCACTAAGGAACAGAGTGCCACTTTGGCACGCTCTTGTTCGGTTCCGAGTTGGGTAACGCCTCAGGTAGGTACGGCTTCGATTTCGGCACCCCTTGATCCGGTGCCGAGGTTCCGTGCCGTTCAGTTCGGTGCGGGCTAATTCGGCAACATTTTGCGGAAGTTCGTCCGCAGCGGCACGAAGCGGACACATGGAGGAAAGCATGTCATCGGATGCTCGGCCCTCGGTTCTCGTCCACGCCACCGAAGAGCTCCTGGAAGAATACTCGTTCGGACGGATCTGCGAGCCGCAACTCGGCTGGCTGGAAGAACACTTATTGATCTGCGCGCAGTGCCAGTTGGAGCTAGACGACATAGAGGAATATAAGGTCCTCATTAAAGCCGGCTTGGC
>DATJEI010000358.1:0-5798 GCA_035496735.1 Bryobacteraceae bacterium
GATGAATCCGGCCAGCATGTTCCTCATGAACCTGGCTTCAGGCACTTCATCGAATCCGGCGTCGTGGCCGATGCCGATGGTGATGACACACTTCGGCTCCTGGAACACCATGTTCATGGGCGCCGGATACATTGTCAACACCCAACAATCGGGGCCGCGCGGCGGCGACAAGCTTTATTCCCCCAACTGGTTCATGGCCTCCGCCGAACATCGCGTCGGCGACAAGGGAGCATTCGACGTCAATCTTATGCTCAGTCTGGATCCGGCAACCATCACCGGCGAACGCTACCCGTTGCTGTTTCAAACTGGAGAGACCGCTTACGGAAAGCCGCTGATGGACGCGCAGCATCCGCACAATTTCATCATGAGCCTCGGATTCCATTACGCTTATCAACTGGGCGAGAACACCACTGCCGATGTTTATTTCGCCCCCGTCGGCGACCCGGGGCTTGGCCCGGTTGGGTTTCCGCACCGGGCTTCGGCGATGGAGCTGCCGCAAGCGCCCATATCGCATCACTGGCAGGACGCTACGCATATCGCCGACGACGTTCTCACGCTTGGCATCTCGCACAAAAAGGTGAGACTCGAAGCCAGCGGATTCTACGGCTCCGAACCGGGCGAAGACCGGTGGATCATTGAAAGCGGCCCCATCAATTCCTGGGCCACTCGATTCTGGTTTTTCCCCACCAAGAACTGGGCAGCGCAGGTTTCGATTGGGAGAATCGCTCATCCCGAGGCGCTGGAGGCGGGTGATCAGATTCGCTCGACGGCATCGCTCGCCTACAGTAAACCGATGCCGGGCGGAAGCTGGTCGTCGAGCTTGATATGGGGACGAAATCACAGCACCACAACCCGTCGCAATCTGAATTCATACCTCGCCGAATCCGTTTTTCCCGCGGGGCGCGGAAACTTCATCACCGGCCGGATCGAACTCGTAGATAAAGACGAGCTCTTCGCCGCGCAGCCGGATATCGAAGAGCGCCTGGATACCCTGGCGGGCAGCACTTTCCGCGTGGGCGCGTACACCATCGGCTACACCCGCGATGTCAATTTGTTTCGCTTCGTCGAAACCGGCATCGGAGCAAACTTCAGCAGCTACTCGCTGCCCGGCGCCATCAAGCCCTACTATGGTGACCATCCCATCGGGGGCAACATTTTTGTACGGTTCCGGCTCCGGCCGGCTGAAAAATAAGGAGACTAATTACGATGAAACTTCTTTCTCTGACGCTTGCGTTGGCTGGCGCGCTCAGCGCCGCCGATGCTCCCCGGAGCTTTACCGGCGTGGTAACGGACACGCTGTGCGGAGCGAGCCACGCTATGATGAAGGCGCAGTCCGACGCCTCCTGCGTCAAACTTTGCGTGAAAGGGTCCGGCCAATACGCGCTGTTCGACGGTCAAAATGTCTTGAAACTTAGTGACCAGAAGACGCCTGCCAAGTTCGCGGCCCAAAGGGTCAAAGTGGTGGGCATTTACGACGAGAAAGCCAAGACCATCAAGGTCAGTTCGATCGAGCCCGTCGGTCAGTGAGCATGTATAAGCTCGGCCTGATTCTGGCTGGTGCGCTGGCGGCGATTGCGCTGCTGCTCCTGGTGGGCGCCGTCTTCTTGCTGGGCACGCATGGTCTGAGCGCTCGCGAACAGCCGGGCACGCTCGAACGATGGGTTGCCCGCCAGGCACGTACTATGGCCATGCCCAAGGACGCGAGAAATCGCGAGAATCCGGTTGCCGATTCGCCGCAAGTGCAGGCAGATGCCCGCGCCCACTGGGCCGATCATTGCGCCGCCTGTCATGCCAACAACGGCAGCGGAGATGTTGAAATGGGGAAGCACATGTATCCGCCCGCTCCCGACATGCGGCAGCCGGAGACCCAGCAGATGACCGACGGCGAGCTGTTTTTTATCATCCAAAACGGCATTCGAATGACCGGCATGCCGGCCTGGGGCAGCGGTTCGCAGCACGACGAGCAGGACTCATGGAAACTCGTCCGCTTCATCCGCCACCTCCCGCATCTGACGGCGGAGGAAGAGCGGGAAATGCAGGCGCTGAATCCGAAGAGTCCCGACGAACTCAAAGAAGAGCAGGAAGAAAGAGATTTCTTGAATGGAGACCAATCGCATGAACACACCCAGCATCAACATCACTAGACTCAAGGTCCAGATCGCGCTTCTCGCGGTGCTGGCTCTTGCGCTGCTACCTACAATCGTCTTCGCGCACGGCGGCGAGGAACATGTCAGAGGAACGGTAACCAAGATTTCGGATACATCCCTGACCGTCAAGACACCGGCCGGCAAGACCGTTGAAGTGGGTTTCGACGCCAAGACGACTTACGCGCGCGCCAAGCTGCCGATTCAGAAGACCGATGTGAAAGTCGGGGACCGGATCGTGATTCACGCGGTGGAAGTCAATGAGAAACTTATTGCTCACACGGTTGAGGTGGGTGCCGCAACCACAGCGTCCAAGACCAAATAGCCAGCCTGCGGTTAGGCGCCTTCGAGCACCATCTCGGCCAGCACGCGCAGGTCGTCCACGATAAAATCCGGGGGCGCGGCAGCAAAAGTTTCGGGCTGAAAACCCCATGCCACCCCACAGGCTTTGACCGAAGCAGCCCGCGCGGTGAGAACATCGACAGCGCTATCGCCCACCATGACGGTGCGCTCGCGATCCGCGCCGGATTCCGCGATAAGGCGCTCGATTCCGATGGGGTGCGGTTTCTTTTCCTCGAAACTGTTGCCGCCGTAAATCTGGAAAAAGTGTCCGGCGAGGCCGAGTCCTGCTATCAGTTGCACACTGAAACGCACCGGCTTGTTGGTGAGAATCGCCAGCGGGACGCCCTCCCCATGCAGGCGATCCAGGGCCTCCCGCACGCCAGGATAGAGAACTGTAGCGTCGAGCATGTGCTCGCGATAATAATCCAGGAAGAACTGCAGCGCCGCCAGATGCTCGTCTTCGTTAAGACCGGGCAGCGCGCGCTTCACCAGCATCGGAGCGCCGTTACCGATGTAAGACGCGACCACATCATGCGGCAGAGGGTCGCGATGCTTCCACGCGAGCATGGCGTTGACGGAAGTGACCAGGTCTTCTTTGGAGTCGATCAAAGTTCCGTCGAGGTCGAAGATGATTAGATCTCCGCTTAACCGCTCTCTCACTTTTCCTTCTTGCCTTTCCTGTCCGGCTGTGTGACGCCGCGCTCTAGTGCCCGGAGTTGTTCGCGGCTCTGGATCACTTGCTCGTTCCATAAGCGGCGGAGTTCCAGCATGCTTTCGCGGAAGGCGTTCTTAATCGCATTCGGCGCCAGCGAAGCGATGGTATTCGAGGCTTCCATCGCGTAGGGCAGCACCCGCGAATTCACCATCCAATTGGGCATGGGCTTGGGAGCGAAGGCCAGCAACACTGCGATCATGACGACCGCGATCAACGCGCCGCGCACTAAGCCGAAGGCGCCGCCGAGCAAGCGGTCGAGCCAGGAAAGCCCGGTCCACTTGAACAGTCTTGAAGTCACTTTGGCGACCAGCGCGCCGATGGCCAGGATCGCCCAGAACACCAAGAGGAACCCGATCAGATTCGACACCGCAGCCGAATGCAGATAGCGATGCACCCAGCCGGCCGGGATGCCGTAGAACCAGAATCCAAATACCACACCCAGGATTGCGGCCAAAAAGCCAATGCTCACGCGAGCGAAACCGGCCACCAAGCCGGCCGCCACCGACGAGCCGATCACGATCACCACTAAAAGATCGAGCAGGCTCACGCGGATGCTGAATTCAGGGCGCGGCCAGTAAGAGCGCGGTAGGCATCCTGATATTTTTCACTGGTGCGCCGAGCCACGTCGTCCGGCAGAGCCGGCGCGGGCGGCTGCTTATTCCAGTGGATCGATTCCAGATAATCGCGCACGTATTGCTTGTCGTAGGAAGGCTGCGGCCCGCCGGGCGTGTAGGTGTCGACCGGCCAGAAGCGCGAGGAATCCGGCGTCAGCACTTCGTCGGCCAGCGTGATCTCGCCACCCGGCGTACCGAACTTGCCACCCACCATGCCAAATTCAAATTTCGTGTCCGCGAGAATGATGCCGCGCGGCCGGGCGTACTCGGCGGCCTGGCGATAGATTTTGAGCGTAAGATCCCGCAGCCGAGCGGAGAGATCCGCGCCAAGCAGAGAGACCATGCGCTCGAACGAGATGTTTTCGTCATGCCCGGTCTGCGCCTTGGTGGCCGGCGTAAAGATCGGCTCGGGAAGCGCGTCGCTCTCGCGCAGTCCGGGGGGCAGTGCGATACCGCACACCGCGCCGGTCTGTTGATATTCTTTCCATCCTGAGCCCGACAGATAGCCGCGCGCCACGCATTCGACATCGAACATATCGGCGCGCTTCACCCACATCGAGCGGCCTTCCAGTTCGGCGGGCAGGCCCGACATATCCGTGCTGAGCAGATGATTCGGTACAGTATCGCGCAATAAATCGAACCAGAAGAGGCTCATCTGCGTCAGCACGCGCCCCTTTTCGGGGATACCGCTGGCCAGGATGTAATCGAACGCAGAAATGCGGTCGGTGGCAACGATCAACAACCGCTCAGGGTGCCGCGGATCTTCATAAATGTCACGGACTTTGCCGCGGCCGCGCAGCTTCAGGCCGGGGACGTTGGTTTCTAGTACGGGAGTGTGCAGGGTCATGTGATATTGGGAAGGCACTTCCAATTATACTGTTGGAATCGGATGCTCCTTTCCATTCTGATTCCTGTTTACAACGAGCGCACCGTTGTCGAAAGGAGCCTGTCTTTGGTCCTGAGCGCGCCGCTGCCCGAAAATATGGAGCGCGAGTTAGTGATCGTGGACGACTGCTCGACCGACGGCACCTCCGAGATCCTCGATCGACTGGCGGCAAGCGAACCGCGCATCCGCCTGTTTCGCCAGCCCGTCAATCAAGGCAAAGGCGCCGCCGTGCGCACCGCCATCCAAAAAGCGCAGGGCGATTTCTGCCTGGTGCAGGATGCCGACCTGGAGTACGACCCTTCCGAATACATGCGCCTGCTGCGGCCGCTGGTGGATGGCAATGCCGACGCGGTGTTTGGTTCGCGCTATCTGGTAAGCGATCAAACCCGGCTGCTCCCCTACTGGCATACCGTGATGAATAAGGGTCTGACGCTGCTATCCAACATCTTCAGCAATTTGAATGTCTCCGATATGGAGACGTGCTACAAGGTTTTCCGCACGGATCTGCTGAAGAGCATTCCGATCCGCTCCAATCGCTTCGGCTTCGAGCCGGAAATCACCATGAAGTGTTCCAAGCGCCAGTTGCGGGTATACGAGGTGCCCATCAGTTATCACGGTCGCACCTACGAGGAAGGCAAGAAGATCGGCTGGAAGGACGGAGTAAAGGCGCTCGGCGTCATCCTTTACTTCTGGATCGTCGACGATCTCTATGAGCCCACCTACGGCCGCGGCCTGCTCAACAATTTGACCGGAACCCCGCAATATATAAGCTGGGTGACGCGCATATTGCGTCCCCATCTGGGCGATCGTGTCCTCGAGATCGGAGCCGGCCTGGGAAATCTCACCGGCCGCCTGATGGCCCGCAAATTGCACTACGTGGCGGGTGAGGGTGACGCTCTGTATCTGCACGCGCTGCGCAACCGCTTTCTGCGCACGCCCAACGTGACGGTCTGCGAATTGCATCCCGAGGTGCCGGCGGATTACGTGCCTGGGGCTGGTCAATTTGACACCGCGTTATGCGTGAACGTGCTGGAGACAGTAACAGATCCCGTGGGAGTTTTGACGTCGCTGCGGACTTGCCTGGCCCCGGGTGGCTC
>DATJEI010000359.1:0-3439 GCA_035496735.1 Bryobacteraceae bacterium
GCGCGCCGGCCCAAATATTCAGCGCTGTCGAACGCCAAGATGGAGACGTTGGGGATCGACCCCATGCCGCCGCTGGATCAGGCGATCGGCCTGTACCTGCTGGCGCGCAGCCGCAAAGTGGTGGCCGCGCCCGCTGGCGAAACGGCGCCGCGGGGTTAGAACTTAGTGCGCGAAGTGGATGCTAGCGAGAATCCACGTGCACGCGACAGCAATCAAAACAAGCCGTCCCACCCATGTCGGCAATGTTCTCCCTGCGGGCGCCCACCAGCAGCATCCCTTCGTTGTTATCGCTTTTACCAAGTAAAGTCCCGCGATGAACCAAAAAAAGCTTCTATTTGGCTTGGAATCTGCGGCCAGAAGAATGGCCAAAAATAACTGGGAAAGGAGCAGTTTTCCAAGCGAGACCGGGGCGGTCCACCAATAGTTTTGTCCGATTCTTGGCGTCTGCATCTCAGGTGCACCTGATTCGGCGACCGGGACTGACAAAGTTAGCGGAGCGACCGAACCGCCAGGAGCAGATGCTGTCGGTTGCCAAACGTCACGATATGGATCGAGTACGGAATCATCATGCGAAATGGGGTTGTACCGAACATACAGGGGGCCCTGTTGAAGGCTCCGCTGCAAATGGATCGCATCATTTTCGGTCGGGAAGTCCCGGCTGTACACTCCGTGGTATGTGGAACCATCGGCACAATAGGAGAACTTAACCTTCAGCCGAAAGTTGATGAACTCGCCGACAGTCCCACTACGGAATGGTTCTATGGCCCCTGATTGGAAGGTTCCGATAATCATTGGCCACTCAACCGATCGTTGCCGCTTTCGGTAGCCGCGAAAGCCCAAGAGTAACATCACCAAGACATACACGGCGGCAATGCAGGATAGGAGGGATGACCAAGAGTGTTTCGTCAGGTTCCCGATCATTTAGAAGTCCAGCGTATCGCCGGTCTTGAGCCCGTTCTTGCGCGCGATGCCGGCGTTCACTTCCAGCACATACTTGGATTTGAAATTGCCGCCGTAGTTGGGGCACTCCTTCGCGCTGCTGGACCGGCAGGGCGGCGTATCTAGCGACATTTCGACGATGCGCCGGTCGTGGTCCATCCAGATCATATCGAGCGGGATCTTGGTCTGGTACATCCAGTAGTGGAAGGTGCTTTCCGAGGGGTGGATGAACAACATCCCCCGGTTGCGCGCGAGCGATTCGCGGAACATCAGGCCGCGCATCAGTTCGGCCTCGTTGCGCATGGTTTCGGCGTTGATCTTGACACCATTGGGGAAAGTAACCTGCGTGAGATTGAGTTCGTCAGTGATGTTGGAAGAACTGCAACCGGCGGCGGTGAAGGCCGCGGCCGTCATGATCAGGGCTGCCGTCCTGCATAGGTGCGAGGCGAGCGAAATCCGCATTCCCTTAGAATAGTAGTTTGCCCTCCTTCCTGAAGCGCGTCCGGCTTACCCTCGAAATGATTAAGTTCGAGCACTCCGTGTTTGCGCTGCCATTTGCCCTCACTGGGGCACTTTTGGCCTGGCGCGACGCCGGATTCGTCCGTTCGGGATTATGGGTCAAACTCCTGTGGATCGTAGTGTGCATGGTGGCGGCGCGCTCGACTGCGATGGCGTTCAACCGCGTGCTCGATGCGGACATCGACGGCAGGAATCCGCGCACCCGGATGCGCCATCTGCCGGCCGGGAGCCTGTCGCGCGCCTTCGCCTGGGGCTTCATCGCGGTATGGTCTGTGGTGTTCCTGTTCGCGGCGCGGGAATTGAACTCGCTGTGTTTCAAGCTGGCGCCGCTGGCCCTCGCGATATTGATGTTTTATTCCTATACCAAACGCTTCACCTCGCTCTCGCACGCCGTCCTGGGATTCTCGCTGGGGATGGCACCGGCAGGCGCATGGATCGCGATGCGTGGTTCCCTCGACCCCCGCATTTTGTGGCTGACCGCCGCGGTCACGCTATGGACCGCGGGCTTCGACATCATTTATTCCTGCCAGGACTACGAATTTGACGTCGAGGCCGGCCTCTTCAGCATCCCCCGTCGCTTCGGTATCCCCGGAGCATTGTGGATCTCGCGGCTGCTGCACTTAGGAATGCTGGCGTGCCTGGTCATGTTGGTGAACGCGTTCGCACTGGACGGACTCGCCTGGGCCGGGATCGCCGCCGTCGCGGGCCTGCTCTTGTGGGAGCATCACCTGGTCTGGCCCAACGATCTTTCGCGCGTGGACGCCGCGTTCTTTACCATGAACGGCTATGTCAGCGTGATATTCTTTGTATTCTGGGCCACAGATATTTTTTGGCGATGACACCCGTATTTGACGATCCCCGTCTGCTGCCGATCCGCGACAAAGTCGAGCGCGGCGAGCGTTTGAATTTGGAAGACGGCCTGGCGCTCTACCGCACTCCGGACCTGCTCAGCGTGGGATGGATGGCGAACCAGGTGCGTGAGCGCCGGCACGGCAACAAGACGTTCTTCAACGTCAACCGCCACATCAATCCTACCGACGTGTGCGTGGCTAGTTGCAAGTTGTGCGCGTTCGGCAAGAAAGCCAAAGACCCCACCGCTTACGCCTTTTCGCTGGAGGAAATCTGGGAGCGCGCCGGCCGCGGCCACGCCGAAGGCGTCACTGAATTTCACATCGTGGGCGGCCTGCACCCCGAGCTTTCGCTCGACTGGTATTGCGATATGCTGCGCGGGTTGAAGCAGCGTTACCCGGAAGTGCATCTTAAGGCTTTCACCATGGTCGAGATCGGCTACTTCGCGCAGCGTACGAAAATCAGCCACCGCGAAGTGCTGGAGCGCCTGAAGGCCGCTGGCATGGATTCCATGCCCGGCGGTGGCGCCGAAATTTTCGCCGAGCGCGTGCGCCGCATCATCTGCGATCACAAACTTTCCGGCGAGCAGTGGATTGAAGTCGCCCGCACCGCCCATAAGCTGGGCATTCACTCCAACTGCACCATGCTCTACGGGCACATCGAGACCGCGGAGGATCGTGTCGACCACCTCCTGCGGCTGCGCGCCTTGCAGGACGACACGCAGGGCTTCCAGACTTTCATTCCGCTGGCGTTCCATCCGGCCAACACGGCGATGGAGCACATTCGAACCACTACCGGCTTTAACGACATTCGCGAGATTGCGGTGTCGCGCTTGATGCTGGACAACATCCCGCACATCAAAGCCTATTGGGTGATGATGACTCCGCAGATCGCACAGATCGCCCTGCGCTTCGGCGCCGACGATCTGGATGGCACCGTAGTCGAGGAAAAAATCTATCGCGATGCCGGCGGCGCCACCAGCGGCAGTCTTCGCCGCAGCGAACTGCTGCGTCTCATTCGCGAAGCCGGCCGCGAGCCCGTGGAGCGCGATACGCTCTATCATCCCGTCGAGCGCAAAGAATCCGAGAACGTGTTCACGGTTCTGGTATAAAGGCCAGCCGCTGTTCCCGCC
>DATJEI010000360.1:0-7695 GCA_035496735.1 Bryobacteraceae bacterium
GATGCGCGGCAAGTTTGTGATCACGGCGACGCAGATGCTGGAGTCCATGGTCACGCGAAACACGCCAACCCGCGCTGAAGTCACCGATGTAGCCAATGCGATTTTTGATGGCACCGATGCGGTGATGCTGTCGGCAGAGACGGCCAGCGGCCAGTATCCGCGCGAGGCGGTTTCGATGATGGCTACCATCGCCGTGGAGGCGGAAGCTTATCAGAGCGAGCGCCACTTTCCGGAGCCGCCGCAGGCGGTCAATCCCACACACGCGCAGATTATCACCGAAGCCGCCTATCACGCCGGACTTACGGCCAGCGTGAAGGCTCTGCTAGCGTTCACCACGTCGGGCGAAACGGCGCGCCTCATCGCCCGCTTCCGGCCGCGCGTTCCGATCTTCGCGTTCTGCGAAACCGAAGCGGTCGCCCGCGAGCTGGCGGTAGTTTACGGGGTGCATCCGGTGGCGCCGGTGAGCGTGGATTCGATCGAAGAAATGTTGCGAGTATGCGATATGAAGCTGCTGGGCGAGGCGTGGTCGAGAATCGGTGACAGCGTCATTCTGGTGGCCGGCGCTCCCTTTGGCATGTCGGGAAGCGCGAACCTCATCAAGCTGCACCATGTCGGGCAGGTGAGCTTCCAGGAATCGCTGGAGTAGTCGGAGAGCGCGGATCTTGGTGCCGCGCCCTAGTCCCTTCAACTGCAAATGATTACTTGTCCGTCTTCTTGCGGCGCACGGGACGGCGTTGCCCGCCACCACCGCCGGCCGCCGGCTTGGAGATGCGCTTGCGTGCCGGCGCTCGCTTGGCCTTGGCCGGCGGCGGATTGGGCTCAAAGATGGTCGGCTGGCCTTCGACGTAAGGCTGCGGCTCGTCCTCTTCGATCTCAGCTTCAACGGCAGCTACGGGTTCCGGCTTCGGCGGCTCGGCGGGTGGATAGAATTCCGCGCCGAGATACACCAATACAGTGCCTTGATCTTCGTGCGGCTCCAGGCGAACCACCGTTTTATCCTGCGCGTAATTTAGGAACTCGGTGAACTGCTGGAAGCCATAGGCGGCCACATCGAAGTTAGGCTGCTCGGCTTTGAACCATCCGGCCAAATCTTCCACCGGGCAACCGTTTTCAATTTCGAGCCGATGGTTCTCAAGCACGTCACGCAACGGCGGTAACAGGTCCTCGTGTTTGAGCGAGGGATGCTCGGCGGAGGCCGAACCCTTGCGCTCGATGACATAGCGGCCGCCGCTGCCCGAAACGTTCACCAGATCGGCACGCTTGAGCTTTTCGACAAAATCGGAAAAGCTCGAGCCGCCGTAGGCGCGCTCATTGAATGCAGAATCAAGCTGCAGCATGGTGGACTTCAGCAGTCCCAGCTGCGGCTGCACACCGCGGCGCTCCAGCACCTGTAGTGCGCGCTCAACCAGCGGCATGGCCTGCACCAGATCCAGCGGCGCGGGCCGCTCGCGGCGTCCCCCTCGGTCGCCTTGCTGACGATCTCCTTGCGGCTGGCGGTCGCCCTGTTGGCGGTCGCCACGCTCCGGCCTGTCGTTGCGCGGGCGCTGCTGGTGGAGAACGGCGCGAGTCTCCAGAGCCGCCACGCTGGGGGGGACTGAGGTATCGGACAGCAGCGACTCAAAGCTGATAAACTCGTGGCAATTCTGCTGGAGAATAGTCGAGGTAAAGGCCTTGCCGCCGACCACGAAGACCGTCTTGCCGTATTCCTTAAGCTTGTTCACCAGCGGGATGAAGTCGCTATCGCCGCTGACGATGGCGAAGGCATTCACATGGGTGTGAGTGAACGCCATCTCCAGGGCGTCGAGCGCGAGGTTAATGTCGGCCCCGTTCTTATCTCCGCGCGGGGAGGGGATTCGCTGCACCATTTGCACGGCGTTTTCGGCCATCTGCCGGGTGGCGCCATCCTGGCGTCCCCAGTTGGCATAAGCGAATTTGGCGACGATGTCGCCGCGCTCCTTGAGCGCATCCAGCGCGAGCGAGACGTCAAATTCCCGCCGCAACGTGGATTTCAATCCAATCTCGATGTTGTCGTAGTCGACAAACACCGCGATATTCAGTTTTTCTTGCATTCTTACTCCTGCACTCGCTAACGCGGTGCGTTCTTCCTTGCGTTCTGTCTTCAGGTGAGCGATGCCGGCTGCCTCACCGCGCCGCGGATGAATTCCACAATATTCCGGAGCGAAGAGCCGGGTTGAAACACGGCGCCTACGCCCTGGCGTTTGAGTTCGGCGGCATCTTCATCCGGAACGATGCCCCCTACGATGACCACCACATCAGTCATCTTTTTCTGCTGCAGAAGCTCCATCACGCGAGGCACAATGGCGTTGTGCGCGCCGGAAAGAATGGACAGGCCGATAACCTGTACATCTTCCTGGAGCGCGGCATTGACGATCATTTCCGGCGTTTGGCGGAGTCCGGTATAGACTACCTCCATGCCAGCATCGCGCAGCGCCCGGGCGATTACCTTGGCGCCGCGATCATGTCCGTCGAGGCCGGGTTTTGCCACCAGCACCCGGATTCTAGAATCCATACGTTAGGGAGCTAACTGGAACGCGCCGCAAAGCCACACAGGGGCAAAGCGGTGAGTCCTCTTTCTAAACCGCGCACAACGCTGAAAAACGCCGTGCGCTTTTTCAATGACCGCGCACCACGCGAACGGCGCCGTGCACAGTCCGTATTCAGTATAGAACGGAATCCAGAAGCAAGGGGGATTGTGGTGTTGGACCAGTTTGCCATACTGATCGCAACCGGAGAGGACCAACGCGCATGGCCTTTGAAGTCAATTCTTCTCGCCCTCCTTCTGTCTCGGAAGCGCGGTGAGTGCAACCCGCCGCACATGGCGCCCTGTTGTGGATGTATCAGTTTCAAATGAAAGCCAGCATGCAGCTCTTGATCCCAGATGCGGAGATGGAATAGCTCCGCAAGATAGCTCGACGCGAGCACTGGCCCTGGGTGAATGGGTCCGCCGGGTTCTGCGGGAAGCGCGGTCGCAGCGCCCAGTTCAGGAAACCGAAGCGAAGCTGAAAGCTGTACGAAAAGCTGCGCAATATGCTTTCCCTACGGCCGATATTAAGCAGATGCTAGCGGAAATCGAACGGGGCTATCAATCTTGATCTTCGTCGATTCAAACATTCCGATGTATTTGGTTGGAGCGGCGCACAAATAAAACAACTGCGTAAATCCTGCTCGAAAGCCTGATCGCCAAAGGAGAACGTCTGGTGACGGACGCCGAGGTTCTCCAGAAATCCTTCACCGCTACACCGCTATCAACTGCCGGAATGCGATTGATCCCGCGATTCAGTTGACCCTTCCTGTCGTTGACAAGCTGTTTGCTGTCGAAAAGACCGAGGTGCTGCGGGCAAGCGAGATCGCCCAAAGCCGAACTATGCTCTCGGCTCGCGACGCGCTGCACATCGCAATTATGGAGCGCAAGCGGGTTCGTTCCATCCTAAGTTTCGATTCGCACTTCGAGCACTGGCCTGATCTACGGCGTTATCACCAAATCTGAAGTCGGCAATCCGGACGCCTGAACCAGCCTCTGCCCAGCAACAATGGCAGAGCAATTGCACCTCCGACTGGGAGACGAGGGGATAATATGCGCTGGATGCCAAGTTTCATCACGTTAGGCAGTTTGCTACTCGGTAGTATGGCTTGCGACCGCCCCGCAAATACGGGAGATCGACGGACGCCGGAAGAAAAGACCGACCGAGCGGCGCACCAGGTGGGCGAAGACGCCTACAAAGCCACCCAGAAAGCAAAGGAAGCGACTAAACGGGCGGTCGATGAAGTTAAGAAAGCCGGGCGTGAGGTTCGCGACGGCTGGGAGGATGCTAAACGCCACGATCCGGACGCTCAGCATACCAGCAAGTGACGGGCTCACGCGATTAGGATTTGAAACAACCAAGGAGGCCGATGCTCTAACGGGTTGGCCCGTTACTACTGCATCAGCTTCCTGATCGCCGCGAGGCCCAAAACGCCTGCCGCTATCCGGACGCGAGGCATCGTGATGAACACAACTGGAATGATCACGAGGATCGGGCCTATCGCATGTGGTTGGAGGAACGGCATCGTAGATACAGCGACTTCGACCCGCCTCCGCGAACGAGATCGCCAAGCCTATTGGGGCTGGCGCCAAGACCATTCCGACGCTCAGCCGAAGATTGAGGTTCGCTAGCCAAGCGCCTTCCCGAATTCGTTTACGGCTTGGGGGCGTTGATCGCGAAGCAATAGAACATTCCCGCGCCGCCGGTGCTGATCAGCCCTTCCTGGCTGCAGCCACGGCTGGGGTGCGCGGCGTTCCATGACGTGTTGGGGCCGCCGGTGCGGTCGAAGTGCCCCAGCATTGCGCTACCGTCGGAACTGCTGGTCCAGTTATTGCACGTGTGGTCCATCCCGTCGGTGAACGAGCGGCCGTCGGGGGTTGAGCCGGTGAGCATGTCGTGCTGGTTGGGGTTGTCGCCGAATCCCTTCACTGGTTCGCCCTTTTCGGTCAGCACGGTCGCCCGGGTGAGACTATTGCCGACGCGAGCCTGTTCCAGAGTGTCGCCATGCAGGTCGGAAAGATTTTGCGCCACGCGTTGCCCCTTAGCGTTGAACCAGGGGCCTTCGCCGATGCGGTCGCGGGCATTCACGGCAGGTTGACCGCCTTTGGCCTGAGTGCTTAAGTAGGCGTGCCAAGTGAAGGTGCTGCCGGCTGCGGCGGCGAGCGTCTGACAGCGCTGATCGGCGCCGGCGAGGCCGCCCAGATCGGCCCCTTTGCCGGAACCCGAACTCGTGACGAAGAAACTCATGGGCTGTTGCGCCTGCTTCCCCTGGGCGAGCGCGAGCGAGGACCCTAAACTGAACAACGCGAAACTAAGTAGCATCGTTTTATTCATGGGTATTTCCTTTCTGCGCTAGCGTAGCATGGCGCGGCGTCCGCGTCGCGGCTCACCGGCTCGGTTCACGGAAGCGGCCCGCAAAGGTTAAGCTAGCAGGAGACCGCAAATGAACTCGCATGAACCCAGCTAACGCCGGTCCGGCGCCCGTCAAGATCCCTAAAATCGCCGCGATCATCATTGCGCATAACCAAGCCACGGAATTGCGGCGGGCGATTGCCGCGCTGGAAAGATCCGAGCAGCGCGAGCAGCTGGAGATTTTAGTGGTGGATTGCGCGAGCGACGATTCGACCGCGGAGGTCGCCGATGATTTCCCCGGCATTACAATGCAGCGGTTGCCGGAGAACTTTGGCGCGACCAAGGCACTGAACATCGCGACGCGCACGGCCCGGGCGGAGTACTTGTTTCTGCTGTCGCCGGACGTGGAAGTGGCGCCGGATACGGTCGCGCGCCTGGCGGAAAAGCTGGATGCGGAGACCGGCGTCACCGGCGCTTGTCCTTTGCTGGTAGACGGAGACGGCAATCCGGGGGTGCGCACGCGGCCCTTTCCGGACCGCGAGGCGCTGGCAGAGGTCCGTGGGGGCGGCGACCTGGGCTGGATTGCGATTCCGGAGGAGACTCTGGCTCTGGAACGGTACCCAGTGGTATATCCGGGACGCGAGGCTTTGCTGGTCCGCAAGCAGTTCGTTGCCGGCATGAACTACTTCGATGAACGTTTCGGCGAATATTGGGCCGACGCCGACCTGGCGATTAAGGTCCGTAAGGCGGGGCGCAAATTCGAGATGTATCCTGCGATCCGCGCGACATGGCACGCGCCGGAGGCAGCTCCGAACGATACGATCCATAAATCGGACCGCATTCTGGGCGCGGCCGCGCTGCTGGGCAAACATGAAGGGTTCTTCGCGGGATTCGGTTTCCGCATGGCGGCGATGCTCGGCGCACTGACGCGCTTCGACTTTTCCCTGCTTACGGCTCTGGCGAGCGGGAAAAAGGTCGGTTCGCAAGCCAAATAGCTGCGGCAGACCAGCTTTATCCTATTTTGCCTAAGGTTTTTGGCTTAAGCCGCTAACTTTTCTCCCATGGTCATCCGATAGGTTTCATAGCAGGACTATCGTATGCAAATGGAAGCTTTCTTATGGCTGTTCTTGCCCGTTTTCGTAGCGGGCGGCAGCGCATTGTTGTCCTACTATGTGATGCAAGCGCGAATGGAAGTGGCGCTGGCGAAAGAGCGCGAGTCACTGGCGGAAGCGCGGGCGATGATCAGCGCGCACAAAGTCACTCTCGATGAGCGCGTGAAGGCCACCGAGGAAGCGTGCAAGCGGCAGGCGCTCGACGACTTCATGCACGACATTCGGGTGGAGGAGCGCAGCTACGTGCGCGAAAGCAAATCGCTGAATGCCTCGAAGAAAACCATGGTGATGCAGGAACGAATTTTCTTCCGGAACATCCCGCTCTCGAACTGGATCGAGCGCGAGATGCTGATCGAAGACGGATTGGAAACGCGGCAACTGGCTGCGGAATCGCTATTTACTCCGCCGGCGCTGCCGACGACGGTCGAGACGCCCCTGGCGATCGCCAGACTTCTACAAGAAGTGAAGGGCGCTTCTCCGAAGCCTGTGGCGCCGGCGGTAGCTCCGCAAGTGATTGAGCCGGTATTGCTTACTCAACACGCTACGGCTTTTGGGGCGCAATAGACGTCGCCGACAGGCGATCGGCCTGATCGGGTGGGTTGGTGTAATCCCCGCCAAGCTTTTCCCGTCCTGAAGAGTATGATGAGGCTGGTGGCCGAGCCTCTGGTAGCCGGACAGGTTAAAACAGGTTTGCTACGGGATTTCGGCACATGGATGACGTCGGAACAGCGCCGCGTGAATGCCCTGTGCCGGCGCTTGCTACAAGACCCGGACGAAGCCGATTCCGCAACTCAAGACGTTTTTCTTAAGGCATATCAAGCGCTCTCGCGAGAAGAAAAACGCGGGGATGACCGAAGAGTCCTGGACGACCCGGGGCGGTGGCTGTCAAAAATCGCAGTGAATACCTGCCTGGACCGGCTGCGTTCCAAGAAGTGGCAGATCTGGCGGCGAAGACCGGCTCCGGATGACGAAGCGACCATCTTGTCGATGACCGCTTCGAGAGTTCCGGAATCAGAGGACCGGTACTTCGCCGGGCAGATCAACCGGCGGTTGGGGACGGCGTTGGCGGGGCTTTCGGACCGGCAGCGCGCGGTATTCACGCTGCGGCATTATGAAGAAATGAGCCTGGAAGAGATTGGACAGATTCTGGGCCTGGATGTGGGCACGGTAAAAGCCCACATGTTCCGCGCGGTGAATAAGCTGCGCGTGGATTTGCGGGACTTGTATGAGGGAAGGCACCATGAGCGGGCAAGAACATCTAAGTGAAGACGCGCTGCTGGACGCAGTCTACGGGATCGCTGGATACGAGACGGAGACACATTTGCGCGAATGCGTGGCGTGTGCGAAACGCTTAAACGAGTGGCAGGAGAAACGGGCGGCCACCGCCTCGAACATCGAAATCCCAGACGACTTTCTGGCCGCGCAACGTAGAAAAATCTATGACCGGATCGAGCGGCCTTCGCGCAAGCGCTGGTTGTGGGCGCCGGGACTAGCCGCGGTGTGCGCGCTGGCAGTGGGTGTGTTTGTGTACCATCCAGTGGGGCAACAACCGGCAGTGCAACGACAGCCTGCTCAAGGCGCTGAGATCAGCGATGCCCAATTGTTCAGCGATATTTATTCGATGGAGCGAGTGGTGGAACCGGCGGCGGCCGCTCCCGCGCGCGCCCTGTTCGAGGAGCAGTGATGGC
>DATJEI010000361.1:0-12601 GCA_035496735.1 Bryobacteraceae bacterium
GCCTACTACGACGCCCTGTTGAGCGCGGACCAGCTTACCGCCACGGTCCAGGCGATGCGCTCCGCACAGGCCGATCTGGGGCGGGCGGAGAACATTCGCGCGGCGGGAATGTCCACCGATGTGGATACGCTCTCGATCCGCGTGCATCTGGCAAGTGTCCGGGAGCAACAGATCCGCCGGGAAGCGGACGTCGAGGTAGCGCGTGCGGCCTTGAACGACGCTATCGGTCTACCGTTAGACGCGCCACACTCCCTGACCAGCCCGCTGGTTCCCCTGGATGCTCCGGAAGGATCGTTGGGAGACCGGGAGAACAGTGCGATTGCGCAGCGGCCGGAGGCGCGCCAGGCGAAGCTCGCAACCAGCCTGGCCAAGACTCAGGCCGCGAGCGCCCGCGGCAACTTGCTGCCACAGGTAACGTTTCACGGAGTCTTTGAAGCGGACCGCCAACGGTTTGTCACACGGGGAGGCGATAACTGGCTGGTGTCGGTCGGTCTGCGCTGGAACCTGTTCAACGGATTTGGCGATAAGGCGCGGATCGAAGAGAGCGAGTTTGCCCTGAAGCGGAGTATGGCGGAAGAGGCGCGGGCAGGCTCCGCCATCCGCCTCCAGGTGCATCGCGCGTATGCCGACTTGCACGCCGCCACGCAGCAGATCGAAGTCGCCAAGGCCGCGGTGGCAGAAGCGGAAGAGAGTTTGCGAATTACACAGAACCGGTATGAGGCGGGAATCAGCAACGTTACCGATTTGCTGCGTACGGAGACCACGGTACTGGAAGCTCGAACCCGGTACTTGGCAGCCGTCCGGGACCAGCGCATCGCCGCCACGCTGCTGGAGCTCGCCGCAGGCACGCTATCGGCTGACTCCGCGGTTCTGAACGAGGGGACACAATGAAGACCAGATTAGGGTTGACGATTCCGCTGGCATTGGTGATCACAGGATGCGGCGAGGCGGCACGTGAAAGCAAGACTGCCACGCCGGCGGCTCCGATTGCGGTCACCGCCGTGACTGCATCCGAGCAAGCATGGCCAGCGATCTATGAGGCGACGGGAACCGTACGCGCCCGCACCTCCACGGTGATCGCCGCAAAGCTGATGGGTTACGTGCGCGAGGTCAAAGTACAAACCGGCGATCGCGTTCGCGAAGGGCAACCTCTGGTGACCCTGGACGCCCGCGATCTGGATGTCAACTCACGGCGCGCGGAAGCCGCCCTCGAAGAGGTTCGGAGTTCGATACCGGAGGCCGACAGCGCGGTGGCGGGCGCGAAGGCAAATCTTGATCTTACGCAGACTACGTTCAGCCGCATGCAAGAACTGTTCAATAAAAAATCCATTTCGAACCAGGAATTCGACGAAGCTTCGGCCAAGTTAAAAGCGGCGCAGGCGGCTTATCAGATGGCGCTTGCCAAACGGGCGCAGTTGGATGCTCAGGCGGCCCGCGTTCAACAGGACGTGCGAGCCAGCGAGGTCGCTCGAAGCTACGCGGAGATCACTGCACCATTCGGGGGCGTTGTGACAACGAAGACGGTCGATCCGGGGACACTCGCCGTCCCCGGTACGCCGCTGCTGACCATCGAGCGTGAGGGCGCTTACCGGCTGGAGGCGTCCGTCGAAGAATCGCACCTTGCGGCAATTCGCGTGGGGCAGCCGATGGCGGTGACGCTGGATGGTATCGATCGAACGTTGGATGCGCGGGTCTCGGAAATTGTTCCTGCAGTAGACGCTGCTTCCCGCTCGTACATCGTAAAGATCGATCTGCCCAATGTGCCGGGGCTGCGCTCGGGAGCGTTCGGGCGTGCATCGTTCTCCATGGGGAGCCGCGACGCGCTCAGCATTCCTGCCGCTGCGGTCAGCGAACGCGGGCAGCTGCAATCTGTGCTGGTAGCGGAAAACGGTGTCGCGCGCACGCGGCTGATCACCGCCGGCTCAAAGAATAAAGATCGGATTGAAGTTCTCTCCGGTCTCACGGCTGGGGACAAGGTGATCTTCCCGGTTCCGCAGAGTCTTGGTGACGGTGCCGCGGTGGAGGTCCGGCCGTGAAGGCGGAACGAAAACTGGGTCCCGCAGGAAAGTTCGCACACGCCTGGATCGACTCCAAGCTCACACCTTTGGTGATCGCCGCTTCGCTATTGTTAGGCGGATTCGCGGTTTGGAAGCTGCCGCGCGAGGAAGAGCCGCAAATCATCGTGCCGATGGTGGACGTGTTCGTCCAAATGCCCGGCGCTTCGGCGCGCGAGGTGGAAGAACGGGTCACCAAGCCCATGGAAAAGCTGCTGTGGGAAATCCCAGGCGTGGAGTACATCTATTCGACGTCCAGCCCCGGCATGTCGACGGCCATTGTGCGTTTTCTGGTCGGCCAGGACGAAGAGAGGGCCATCGTCCGGTTGAACCAGAAGCTTGGCGCCAACTTGGATCTGATTCCGCCGGGCGCGTCGCAGCCGCTGGTCAAACCGCGCTCGATCGACGACGTGCCCATCCTGGCGCTGACATTCTGGAGCAAGCGCTACGGCGATTTCGAACTGCGCCGCATCGCCGCGCAGGTGGATGACACAATCAAGCAAACGCCGGATGTATCCGCTGTCGCGCTGATCGGCGGCGAGCGCCGCGAAATCCGCATTACTCTGAATCAGGCGCGCCTGTCGGCCTACAATCTGTCGCCGCTGCAGGTGACCGGAGCGCTGGGTCTTTCCAATCGCCAAGTCCCTTCCGGGCAATTCGCGAGCGGCAATCAGCAGTTTCTGATGGAAACCGGCAAGTTTCTGCGCACGGCTGATGATGTCCGCAACGTGGTGGCCGGAGTCGCCAACGGCAAAACGATCTTTGTGCGCGACGTTGCCGAGGTGAGCGATGGGGGCGAGGAGCCGTCGCAATATGTGCGCTACTCGGACGGTAAGCGTTCGTTTCCGGCGGTTACTATTGCCGTGTCCAAGCGCAAGGGAACGAACGCCGTCATTGTGGCGGAGGACGTCCTCAGCCGTTTGGAGCTCCTGCGCGGCAGCGTCATTCCTTCCGACGTCGAAATGACGGTCACGCGAAACTATGGCGACACGGCCAAGGAGAAGTCCAACGAACTTCTGTACCACATGCTGATTGCCGTGATTTCCGTAAGCGTGCTCATCGCGATCACGCTGGGATTTCGGGAATCGCTGATCGTATTCACCGCTATTCCGGTCACGCTCGCACTGACGCTGACGGTCTTCTATTTATATGGCTACACCCTGAACCGGATCACGCTGTTCGCGCTGATTTTTTCCATCGGCATTCTGGTAGACGACGCTATTGTGGTGGTGGAAAACATCGTGCGGCATTGGCGAATGGGGGATAATCAGGCCCGGCCGCCTTTCGAGGTAGCAATCGAAGCAGTGGACGAAGTCGGCAATCCGACGATCCTGGCCACGCTCGCCGTGGTGGCGGCGATCCTGCCCATGGCATTCGTCGGCGGTCTGATGGGGCCGTACATGCGGCCCATTCCGATTGGCGCCAGCGCGGCGATGCTCTTTTCTTTGCTGGTGGCATTCATCGTAACGCCGTGGGCGGCGGTACGAATTCTTAAGTCCGGCGGAGTGCACCACGTTGGCGACCGCGAAGACTTTTTCACCCGGCTGTACCGCCGGGTTATGGGAAGTCTCCTGCATAGGGCGATCATGCGGTGGAGCTTTGTGGGTGGAGTGGTGCTCCTGCTGCTGGCCGCGTGCGCGCTGTTCTATACCGGCTTTGTAAAGGTCAAGATGCTACCCTTCGACAACAAGAGCGAGTTCCAGGTGATTGTCGACATGCCGAACGGAACCACTCTCGAACAGACGGAGCGGGTGGCGCAGTTACTGGCGGAAGAAACCCAGAAGCAGCGCGAGGTGGTGAACATACAAACCTACGCGGGAACGGCTTCGCCTTATAACTTCAACGGCCTGGTGCGCCACTATTACATGCGTAGCGGACCTAATGTGGCCGACATCCAAGTGAATTTGCTGCCGAAGGACGCTCGCAAGCTGCGGAGCCACGAGATTGCCAAGCAAGTGCGCCAGCGGCTGCTGCCTATCGCCGAGCGCTATGGCGCGCGCATCAAAGTGGCCGAAGTGCCGCCGGGACCACCGGTGCTGGAGACGCTAGTCGCCGAAGTCTATGGTCCGTCGATGGAAGGACGGATCGCTCTCGCGCGGCAGGTGCGCGATCTGTTCAAGCAGACCACGGGCGTCGTGGACGTAGACTGGTACGTCGAAGACGATCAAACCAAGTACCGCTTTCTAGTCGACGAGGAAAAGGCCGCCCTCAACGGCATTTCCGAGGATGACATCGCACGTGCGATGCAGATTGCCTCCGCCGGTTATCCCGCAGGACTGCTGCACCAAGACGCGGAAAAAGAGGACGTGGCGCTCACCGTGCGCTTGGATCGCGCAACGCGATCCGATGTGGAACGCATTCAGGGGTTGAAGATCTCCGGGCGCGCCGGGGGCACGGTCGCGCTGGGCGAACTTGTGCATGCGGAAAAAGTGATCGAGGACAAGAGCATCTATCACAAGAACTTGCTGCCGGTGACGTATGTCACGGCCGATATTGCGGGAGAGATCGAGAGCCCGGTCTACGCCGTGCTCAAACTCGGGCCGGAGATCGACAAGGTCAAGATCCCGGAGGGCTACCAGATCGAGCAGCACATGGCATCACTGCCCACGGACGCGGACCGCTACTCGATGAAATGGGACGGCGAGTGGCACATCACGTACGAGGTCTTTCGCGATCTCGGACTGGCCTTTGCGGTCGTGCTGATCTTGATCTATGGTCTGGTGGTCGGCTGGTTCCAGTCGTTTTTGACACCGCTGATCATTATGGCGGCGATTCCGTTTTCACTGGTCGGAATCATCCCGGCTCACGGATTGTTAAATGCGTTTTTCACCGCGACTTCCATGATCGGATTCATTGCGGGCGCGGGGATTGTCGTGCGGAATTCAATCATCCTGGTGGATTTCATCGAACTGCGTTTAAGCGAGGGCATGCCTTTGGATCAAGCCGTGATTGACGCGGGAGCGGTGCGTTTCCGTCCCATGATGCTGACGGCTGCGGCGGTGGTGGTCGGATCATCGGTGATTTTGTTCGATCCCATTTTTCAGGGCTTGGCAATTGCGTTGATGGCGGGCGAGATCGCGTCGCTGCTGCTTTCGCGGATGACTGTTCCGGTTCTGTTTTATCTGTTTAATCGACGAAGGAGGAGAATCGTATGACGGTAGATCGCTACTTGCGCATGATTGGCGGGGGATTCGTGGTCTTGAGTCTCGCGCTCGGTTACTGGGTGAGTCCCTATTGGTTTCTGTTCACAGGATTCGTGGGGCTCAATCTGTTTCAATCCGCGTTTACGAACTGGTGCCCCATGATGACAATATTGCGCAAGTTGGGTGTCAAAGAATTCCTAACGCCTGCCAGCGACAGCCTCAGATCGAGAAGCACGGTGCGCCTGAATGAACGCGCACTTGCCGGTTATCTACTTGGGCGCGTAATGTGCCGTGTTCATAGGAGTGAACTTCCTCAGTACAACCGGCGGCGTTAGTATTTGATGCCCAGGGTCACGGTGATGAACTCGTTGTCATTGTGTGACATAAATCTGTTATAGCGCACGTCGGTGAAAAATTTAAGTCCCGAGCCTCCCACGCCGTAAGAAACCCCTCCGCCAAGATTCATACCGCCCCGGTAATTGGTAAAGGACGCGATCACGGGCGCCCGGGTCGATTCACAGTAGCCGTAATACGGATCGCAAACCTGTTGGATCTGAGACGGGTCAGTGAAAGCCAATTCGCGGCCGTAGAGCCCATAGCCCCCGGTTGCGTATACATCAAACTTGCCTCTCGGATTGAAATCGTAGCGGGGGCTAAAAGAAAAGCTCCCGAAGCGAATGAAGCCGTCGGGCTGATTGTAAGTCTGCAATGCGGAGTTGGATAGCGAGAAGTGATCGTATTGAAATTCCACGAGTCCGGCGATATGCGGGGTGAAATTGTATCCTGCTCCCAATAGGATGTTCCATCCCGTATTCCACCGGTCCTTCGCGGAGCCGATCGGGAGAGTCGGACCTGCTCCGGCCTCAATTGTCAATTTGTGGAAATCCTGTCCTGCGCATGATAAACCTGCAAATAATAGCAACAGTGTCGCCTTGCCAGATGAACTCATGAAAAAGTCTCTCTCCTCATAATGTGTGTCGGAGTACGTTGGACGGGCTACCTTAGCGCGGACAAAAAGCGCCGCTATTCACGTTATCACGCTCAGCCGGGCCACCGGCGCAGATTTTCCAGAGGAATCCAGGATTTTCGTCCTAGCTGGCCCGGTAGGAGTCGCCTCGGTGGGCCGTGCCGTTCGACGCGGCTGGTGGCGGCACGTTCGAAACTCTGCCACTAAATGAGTGGCGCCTCGAGAGATACCGCGAAAGCCTAGTTCAAGGCTTGATTTCGTAGTAGCCGATCATGCGCCCCATCGAGATCAGCCCGATCCATAGAGCCAGCGAGAGACATGCGGCGACTTTGGCGTTGGTGGGCATCACCGGGGCGCGATCGAGTTCGGCAGTGTTGTTGTAAACGCTCTTGCGGAAGACCAGGGCGTGAACGCCGACCAGAGCTAACAGCGTCATCTTGGCCCAGAAATAGGGATTCTGGTAGTAAAATTCGGCCTTGGACCAGGCGAGCATGATGCCGCAGCCGGCCACTAGCACCAGCCCCACGCGTTTCCAGGGACGGAGCTGATTCACCACGTCGGATACCGGAGTGCTGCGCATCGCCAGGCCAAGGATACGCAGATCCGTCAGGAAGATCATCCCGCCAAACAGAGCCATCCCGCTGAGATGGGTCGCCATCACGGTCGGATAGACCAAAGCCGATTCGCGCAGGGCGGTGGCGAAATCGGTTTGTTGGAGCCATTGGAAAAAAGGAAAAAGAGACATGACAGAAGGTCCTCAGGTGAAGGCGATAAACAGGCCGCCGAAGACTACCGATACCCACAGTGCGAGCGAGACCCCGCCCACCCATGCGCCGAGAACCGGCGACGGATTCGACTGGGCGACTCTGCGGTGGACGGTATAGTTATACACGATGGCCACCAGCAGAACATCCATTTTGAAGCGGAAGCCGGGGTTATTGAGGTACAGGTTGGGGTCCGAAGAGAAGATCATGGGTCCTGACATCAGCACGATGGCGAGGGCAATCAGGGTCCAGGGCGCGGTGTCTTTAAGGAGCTGCGCGGAGGATTGTCGCCGCATACCGAGACCCAACAGGCGCAGATCGACGACGGCAATGGTTCCAACGGAGACGGCGAAGGACGCGATGTGGATGATTTCGAGCAGCGGGAAAGACCACTCGTTATTATTGAGAGGATTGGTCGATGGATCGTATACGAGCATGTGTCTCCTAGAGCCGACGGTCCGCCGGGAAGGCCGCCAAAGCGATTTCGGGCGCAAAAAACCGGGCGTGGATCTTATCCAGAGGTGGTTCGATATAACCGATGCCTCTCCCTATGATCAGCAAACTTGTCCATAGTATCAGTGAAAGAGACGCCGCGAGTTTGGCCCGGGCCGGGATCCGCGGCGCTGCGTCAATCGACAAGGCGATGCGGATGATGTGAGCGCATTCCAGGGCGGGGAACAGCAGGGGCGAGTCGTTCAGCAGGTTGAGCGCTTGCAGCAGCATCAGTTGATTTCTTCCGGTACAGCGTAACATGACGCGATACTAAAAACAGGATGAGCTACCTCGACAATTTAGAGAACAATCTGAAAGCGCTGGAGAACCAGGAGGAGCGCGATCCGCAGAAGGTAAAGCGCGAGCAGGAGCGGCGTGAGGCGGAGAGGTCGGCCGCATTGCTGCGGGCGCCGTATGTGGAGGCGCTGAGAGACTCGCTCTTTACCATGAATCTTTTGACGCAGTGCAGAGCCATCGGGCATCAGCAGCGCGTGTTGGTACAGTTCACTTGGTTGGGCGAGGCTCTGCGACTGGACGCCAAGGCGAAGCGCATGCTGCTGACGCCGACCAGCGACGGGATCACGGCTGTATTCTCGGTGAACGGCGAAGAGACGGGCCGGACTAACATTGATCCGCAGGTGGATGATGCGGGTGAACTAGCGAGGCGCTGGCTGCTATAGATATCGCTCTTCTATGATGGCAATGTGGTGTGCGGCGTGTCCGGCGATGATGTATGCCAAGGCACGGACGCTCACCGGGTTGCCGCTGGCGATGCCGGTGCGAGTCCAGGCGTCAGCGGGCAGATTGCGGAAGAACGACAAGGTGGCGGCGCGGACGGCGCTGAAATCCGCGACATGACTGGCCCAGGAAAACTGATCAGCGGCGGCGGCAGGGACGGCGATATTCTGATCGAAAGCCGGCAGGGGCGTGTCGAACCCACGGGCGAACCATAGAGCGCGGTAGAGGAAAACGCGCTCGGTATCGCTGACATGGCTGAGGAGCTGGCGGATGGACCACTTATCGGGCGCGTAGCGGTGGAGCGATTTTTCCTCAGAGATGTTCGCAAGGACGCTGAGCGTTGTATGACGCTGTGCTTCGAGGGCACCCACAACATCGTCACTGGCCACGCGGTCGATGTAGCTGGAATAGTACGGCGCGGCTTCGTCAGGTGCGGGGCGTCCGGTCATGGGGACACTGTAGCGCTGGATCGGGCTTGAGGGCAACCCTTAATATGGATGGAGTGCCGCGCCTCTTTTTGATCGATTCGTTTGGCTTCATTTTTCGTGCGTATCATGCGCGAGCGCGGTCCGGCGCGCCTCCCATGCGAACTGCGGCGGGCGTGCAGACTGAAGCGGTTTACATCTTCCACAATATGGTGAAACGCTTACAGAGCGTGCATAAACCCGAATACCTAGTGGCGATTTTTGAAAGCTTCGGCCCGACGTTTCGGGATGCAGCGTTCGCGGCTTACAAGGCAAACCGGACGGAGACGCCTCCGGATCTGCTCGATCAGATCCCGTGGATCCGCAAGACGCTTGAAGTGATGCGGATTCCGGTGCTGGAGTACGACGGATTCGAGGCAGATGATGTGATCGGGACGCTGGCGCGCAAGGCAGCGGAGCAGGGAATCGAAGTCGCCATCGTTTCGAGCGACAAGGACATGCTGCAACTAGTCAGTGACCGCGTGCGCATGATGAATCCGATGAAGGACGACTTGTGGTACGACGCTGCGGAGACCGAGAAGTACATGGGCGTCCACCCCTCGCAGGTGGCGGATCTGCTGGCGCTGAAAGGCGACTCGGTAGACAACATTCCGGGCGCGCCGGGGATTGGCGACAAGGGCGCGAAGGATTTGATCACGCGCTTCGGGTCCGTGGAAGGGGCGCTGGAGCATGCGGCGGAGGTGGAGAAGCGGACCTACAGAGAAAGTCTGCAAAACAATCGCGACCAGATTCTGTTGAGCAAACAACTGGCGACGATCCATACGGATGTTCCGGTGCCCTTCGATCTGGAGTCGTGGAAGGTTCAAGAGCCGGATAAAGTTCGATTACGTGAATTATACAAAACACTGGAGTTTAACCGGTTGCTGCGCGAGATGACAGAGGCAGACCCGACAGCCTATGAGGCTGTCCCACGGCGCGAGTACCGGCAACTGCAATCGCGGGAGGAATTGGACGCGTGGCTGAGGGGGGTGCCAACGGAGGCGCCGGTGGCGGTGGCGGTGGGAGAGATGATGTCGGAGACGGTGGTAGGACTGGCGACGCCAAACGAGGCGTGCTCGGTCGTGTTGGGAGACGCGTTTCCGGAGCGAGCGACGGTGGCGCATGACATCAAGACACTCGTCCGGCGGTTTGGGGAATGCCCGAACCTTACGCACGACGTGATGCTTTACGGATTTCTGCTATCGGCGGATCCGGCGGCGTGCAGTCTGGCTTCGATGACGGAGAGGCACTTGGGGCATGCGGCGGCATCTGACCCGGCGGGGGCAGCGGATGCGGTGCTGGCGATCTTTCATAAGCTGCGGCCGGAGGTGGAAGCGGCGGGGTTGGCGGAATTGTACGCGAGGATCGATCTGCCGTTGATCCGGGTGCTGGCGGAGATGGAGTCGACGGGCATCAGGGTGGACCCGGCGCAACTCGGGGTGTTGAGCGGGCGGATGGAAGCGGAGATGGCTCGGCTCGGCGGAGAGGTGTACGAGCTGGCTGGTAAATCATTCAATCTCAATTCTCCACAACAATTAGGCAAAGTATTGTTTGAGGACTTGAAGCTGCCGACGCCGGTAAAATACGGCAAAGGCAAGACGATTTCGACCGCTGCGGACGTGCTGGAAGAATTGGCGGTGGAGTATCCCATTGCGAGCAAAGTTCTGGAGTACCGGCAGCTTGCGAAGTTAAAGGGGACGTATGTGGACGCGTTGCCGTCGCTGATTGATCCGTTCTCGGGGCGGCTGCATACGACGTTCAATCAGACGGGGGCGGCGACGGGGCGGTTGTCGTCGTCGAATCCAAATCTGCAGAACATTCCTATACGGACTGACTTGGGGCGGGAGATTCGGGCGGCGTTTGTGCCGCGGCCCGGGTGGAAATTGATCATCGCGGACTATTCGCAAATCGAGCTACGGCTGCTGGCGCACATGTCGCGCGACCCGGTGCTGGTGGAGGCGTTTCGGAATGGCGAGGACATCCATACGCGCACTGCGGCAGAAGTGTTCGGAGTGCCCCCACTGCTGGTCACGCCGGAGCAGCGGCGCAACGCCAAAGCGGTGAATTTCGGAATTGTGTATGGGCAAACGCCGTTCGGGCTGGCGGCGACGTTGGGGATCGAGCGCAAGCAAGCGGAGCTGTATATCCGCGCGTACTTCGAGCGCTACGCGGGAGTGCGGCGGTTCATCGACTCGACCATCGCCGAAGTACGGCGGAGCGGTGTGGCGGTGAACATGTTCAAGCGCAAGCGTCCGATTCCGGACATGCAGAGCAAGAATCCGAACGCGCGCAATTTTGCGGAACGGACAGCCGTGAATACACCGCTGCAGGGGGCGGCGGCGGATCTGATCAAGCTGGCGATGATCCGCATTCACGAACACCTGCGGGGCGTGCAGACCAAGATGCTATTGCAGGTGCACGACGAACTGGTGTTCGAGGCGCCCCCCGAAGAAGTGGAGGCGGTGCGCGCTATGGTGAAATCGGAGATGGAGAGCGTGGAGCGGCTGGACGTGCCGCTGGTTGTGGACGTCGGAGTGGGAGACAACTGGCGCGATGCAAAATGAGCCGCAGCAATCCGAAGACGCGCTCCGCACGGGCGCGCACGGCGAATATTTCTGGCCAACCCGTTCTATTGATCACTACTCGGGAACCTTGGTCAAAGACTCGTATTCGACAGGCTGAGTAAGTTAAAGTGTCAGCAATGATAAAGGCCATTGGTGTAGTCCTGGTGTCGGTTACACTCCTATCGGCGCAGAAGCGCACGGTGAGCGATGCGGAGGTGAAGCGGGTGCATGCGTCCGCGCTATTGATCGACACCCACGACGACTTCCCGACCGAGCAGGCGGGCAACGACCGGCCGGCCGGCGCGGCCATCGACATTGGCGTGCCGTCGCCTATGGCGCACACGGATCTGGCGCGGCTGCGTGAAGGCGGCGTGGGAGGAGTCTTCTTCGCGGCTTACGTGGCGGCGAGTTATGGGCTGGGGCCGCGCGCGTATGAACGCGGGCTAGAAGTGATCGGGACCATTCATCATATAGTCGACCGGTACCCTAATGATTTTGCGTTTGCAACGACGGCGGCGGAAATCGAGGCGGCGCACAAGCAGGGCAAGATCGCGGCGATGATCGGGGTCGAGGGCGGGCATGCGATCGACGACAGTTTGGACAAGCTACGCGAGTTTCACAGGCGCGGCGCGCGCTATATGACGCTGACGCATACCAACACGAACCATTGGGCGGATTCGTCGGGCGACATGAAGGACGCGAAGGTAGCGCATCACAACGGGCTTACGGATTTCGGTAAAGACGTGGTGCGTGAGATGAACCGGCTGGGGATGATGGTGGACATTTCGCACGTCGCCGATAAGACCTTTTACGACGCGCTGGCGGTGAGCCGTGCGCCAATGATCGCTTCACATTCAGGATGCAGGGCGCTGGCCGACGTGCCGCGTAACATGACCGACGAGATGATCATGGCACTCGCCAAGAAGGGCGGTGTGGTGCAGGTGAACTTTTACTGTAATTTCCTGACGGACGCGAAGCCACCGCGGGCGACGCTGAAGGATGTAGTGGCGCACATCGATCACATCCGCAAGATCGCGGGAATCGACGCGATCGGCATCGGCAGCGACTTTGACGGGATCGACTGCGCGCCAGTGGGGCTGGAGGATGTCTCGAAGTTTCCGAATCTGACGCGGGCGCTACTGGAGATGGGCTATTCGGCGGCGGATATTCGCAAGATTTATGGTGGTAATTTGCTGCGGGTGATGAGGGCGGTGGAACACGTTGCGGCGAAATAGCCTCTTGATCGCGGTTGTATTGCTCGGCGGCTGTTCGCGGAAGCCGGCGGAAACCAGTGTTTTTATCGATCCGCAATTCGCGGCGCTGGTTCCGCCGGATACTACGCTGCTGGTGGGGCTGCGAGTCGAGAATTTAGTGAAGACTCCGATTTACCAGAGGTATTTGAGCGGCGGGAAGAT
>DATJEI010000362.1:0-7257 GCA_035496735.1 Bryobacteraceae bacterium
TTTCGGCTTCCCGAAAACCAGATCGCCACGCTGGTTGCCTATGTCCGGGATCTGCGCGCACCGGCCGCCGAACGTCCAGCGCAGGGCAACGCCGAGAACGGCGCCCGTTTCTTCGCCGGAAAAGGCAACTGCAAGCGCTGCCACATGGTGAACGGGAACGGCGGAACGCTTGGTCCGGATTTATCGAATATCGGCCGAGAGCGGAGAGTGCAGCAGATCGAACAGGCGTTGCGCAAACCCGGTTCATCGGGGATGCCCGGGTATGAGGCTGTCGCCGTGAGATTGCTCGATGGAAGCACGGTGCGTGGCGTGGCCCGGAACGAAAGCAACTTCGATTTGCAAGTTCAGACGTTCGACGGCAAGCTGCGTTCGTTTGCCAAGAGCCAGATCGCGGAGCTCACGCGCGAGTCGAAATCACTGATGCCTGCGGTGAGCGCCCCGGATGAAGAGATACGGGATTTGCTCGCCTATTTGAGCCGGCTCACGCGCGACAAGCAGGGGGCGGCGGAAATCGCTCAAGCTCCTTCAGCCGGCGGTGGATTAACCTTCGAACAAGTGGTTCATCCCAAGCCGGGCGACTGGCCCACTTATCACGGAAATATCGGCGGCAACCGGCACTCCTCGTTGTCTCAGATCAACACATCGAACGTGGCGAACCTGGCCGCGAAATGGTTGTTTCCCATTGCGGGCGGCCAACGCCTGGAGGTGACGCCGATCGTCGTGGACGGAGTGATGTACGTGACCATGGCGAACGAGGCTTACGCGGTGGATGCCAAGAACGGGCGTGAAATCTGGCACTATTCGCGTCCCCTCACGCCCGGCGTTGTGGGCGATGCGGCGTCGAAAATTAACCGCGGAGCGGCGGTGCTGGGCGACAAAGTCTTCATGCTCACCGATGACGCCCATATGATCGCGCTCAGCCGTACTGGCGGCCAGCTGCTTTGGGACTCGGAAATGGGCGACTATAAGCAGCACTACGGCGGGACTTCCGCGCCCTTGGTGGTGAAAGATCTGGTGCTGGGTGGAACGTCCGGTGGCGACGAAGGTGCTCGCGGATTTCTCGACGCCTTTAACGTCGATACCGGCAAGCGTGCCTGGCGATTCTGGACGATGCCCGCCAAGGGTGAGCCGCTTTCGGAAACATGGGGTGGCCGGGCGATCGAACACGGCTGCGTCACGGCGTGGCTCACCGGAACCTACGATCTGGAAACGGATCTCATCTATTGGCCCACCGGAAACCCTTGTCCCGACTTTAACGGCGACGAACGCAAAGGCGACAACCTTTACTCAAGCGCCGTGGTCGCGCTGGAATCGGCTACGGGCAAGCTCCGCTGGTATTTCCAGTTCTCTCCGCACGATCTGCACGATTGGGACGCCACCGAAACGCCGATGCTCGTCAACGCCGATTGGCACGGCAAACCGCGCAAGCTGTTGCTGCAGGCCAATCGAAATGGGTTCTTCTACGTCCTCGATCGCGTGACCGGCGAATTTCTACTCGGGCAACCGTTCGCGAAGAAGATCACCTGGGCGAGCGGTATCGACGCGAAGGGCAGGCCGATTCTTATTCCTGGACAGGAACCATCGGTGGAGGGGACCAAGACGTGTCCTGCTACTTCGGGGGCGACCAACTGGATGTCGACGGCTTATAGTTCGGCCACTGGGCTGTTCTACGTGATGGTGCGGGAGTCTTGCGCGATTTTTACGAAGTCGGACGCGTGGTGGGAACCGGGCAAGTCGTTTTATGGAGGCGGCGCGCGGCTGGCTCTCGGCGATCCACCGCAAAAGTTCCTGCGAGCGATCGACATCCAGACCGGTAAGATCGCGTGGGAGATTCCGCAGATCGGCGGGGGCAGCACGTGGGGCGGATTGATCAGCACAGCCGGGGGCCTGGTTTTCTATTGCGACGATAGCGGCGCCTTCGCCGCGATTGACGCCCGGAACGGGAAGCTGTTGTGGAACTTCCATACGAATCAGGCTTGGCACGCGTCGCCCATGACTTATATGGTGGATGGCAAGCAGTACATAGCCGTGGCGGCAGGCTCGAATATTGTCGCGTTTGCGTTGCCGTGAAGGGCACGAAGGCGGGCCCTGGTTTTGTTGGACCCCGTACTATACAGTGCGGCTTCCAGCCGCTGCAATCGCCATGCCTAGATGCACGAGGCGCAGCTCACACGGCTTGCACGATTCATGGAGAACCTCAATTCGTAATCCGCGCGGTTTGTATCTTTGCGGTTCCCGAATTCCCCCAGGCAATCCATGTCTCACCGCTGGCATGCAGAAGCCGCGGATACCCGATGCTTAGTCGCAAGCCTTGGGCAACTTGCGTTGCCGCACCCCCAACCCCGGCGCTGGTAAAGTGACGGACCAGAAGCCGGACTCCTTCATCGCCGTTGCCTTCCTCAAGCCAAGAAACGAACGCGCCGCCCTGCTGGTCCAGTGCTGCCGAGACGTGTCCAAAAGAATTTCCGGTGCTGACGCGAATTGGCTTGCTAAACGTCGCGCCGCCGTCACTGGACAAGACCAGCTGAGTGCGTGGAGAGTCCTGTGCCTCCGTGTACCAGGCAATCGCGACCCTATTATCTCTTGCCGTCGCGGACGCGCCATTTACCGGGCATGCATTGATCTCCCACTTGTCGGGATTTAGGATCCGCGATGGCAACCAGCGGCCGTTTTCGAAACGAATGGTGGCGATATCGCGAATCTCTTGCGGAGTGTAGTCCCGGTAGGCAACCAGCAACCCCCGCGAAGTTTTCACAATACTCGTAGGACAACAGGTGCAGACGTCGCGATCCAGGCTTTCTTCCTTTAGCACCTTGCCGTCGCTGCTGACGACCGTCCGCTTCAAGGCGGATGGCGCATCCTCACCCTTTAGTGCCTCCAGCCAAACAAGCGAGGCTTCCCGTTCGCCGCTAGCAACCATGGAAGCGAGGGCATGCTGAACCGGACTGCGATCTTGATGCGCCATGACGGGTGACGTCCATCTAACGCCGTCTTTCGATGCCGAGACATAAATATACTCGGCCTCGCTTGAAGCAGGCGGTATCTCGACCCATTCCGCCAGCAATGATCCGTCGGCAAAGGAAATCACCGATGGAGATTCCGCAGGCTGCCGGAAAAAGTGCCGATTGGTGGCGATCGTGCGCGGCTCGGACCACTGCGCCCCGCGGTGAATCGCGTAGCGCAGCGTGTAGGAGCCATTCTTCGCTGTTTCCGCCCAGCTCAATAGTGGACTGCCGTCGTGTGCCGCACCCCAGTGTGCTTGCAGGCTGGTTAAGCCGGAGGGATTCGCCATCGCCTCCACTTTAAGCATCTGCCCAAATCCTGGAGTCACTGCTGCCAGATATACGGTGAAGAATGATTGTAAGCGTTTCATTTGATTTTCTATGTCTGCTTGGATGCTGGCACCTGCTGCTGCATTTCGTATCATCGCCCAGCCTCCCTATGGAGCGTTTAGAGAATTGCTCCCCTGAAAACTTGGATGGCTATGTCGCGTGTCTCGGGCGTTGCCTCCTGCACTGATCGGAACGAGGATTTTATAATGATCGAGTTTGTCGCATACAGGAAGCGGCATATGGGTGAATGAGTAGAGTTTATCTGATCAGGCGCTGGATGATGACGGTCGCCGCTTTCAAAAGTACTAAGTTGCCGGGTCGAGTCGCAAAAGCAGGCATCTCAGGCGCGAGATTCTTTCTGTTCAAAATCACAGGTCTCTGAAATCAAGGCGTGGCGCTGTGTGACAGACATCAAAGCGGGCTGTGACGATGCAAACGGGGCAACTGTGACGTGCATGTCCGTGATAAAATAACGGTCCGGCCAGCGTTTCCGCTTCGGAGAGCTATCATGCCATCACGAAGGCCCTTGCGCCCCATCGCTGCAGCACTTTGCCTGGCTGCGTCCGGCATCAGCGTTGGCCAGGCGCAGACGCCGCCCCAGGTTGAACTTTTCGAGAAGAACGCCCGCCCGCTGTTTTCCTCCAAATGTCAAGGCTGCCACAACGCAAAGCTGAAGAGCGGCGGCCTGGATTTCAGTTCCCCGGAGGCCATCAAAGAAGCCGCTTCCTTGGGGATTTTCGGGAAGCCCTCGGCGCCACAAGAGAGCGTACTGCTGCGGGCTCTCAGCTACGAGAATCAGATCAAGATGCCGCCGCAGGGCAAGTTGCCACCGGAAACCATTAGCGCCATCCGAGAGTGGTTGGCCGCCGGCGCGCCAGCACCCGCTCCCACGCCGTCCGCAGGCAATTCCCTGGCGGGAACGGGTGTCCGCCCCGTCGCTTTACGCGGAGTAATCACGGACGCCGATAAGAACTTCTGGTCATTCAAAGCGCTGTCCCAAGCCGCGCCGCCCACTCCCAAGCGAGGGGATTGGGCGATCAACCAGATCGACCGGTTCATCCTAGCCAACCTCGAGAAGAATGGTCTCAAGCCCGCGCCGCAGGCCGACAAAACCACTCTCCTTCGTCGTGCCACATTCGATCTGACGGGCCTGCCACCCACCAGGAAAGAGCTGGAAGAATTCCTCGCCGACAAGTCGCTCAACGCCTATGAGAAGGTA
Source organism: Bryobacteraceae bacterium (assembly GCA_035496735.1). Classification (GTDB taxonomy): domain Bacteria; phylum Acidobacteriota; class Terriglobia; order Bryobacterales; family Bryobacteraceae; genus Palsa-187. Next base: position 4,552 of record DATJEI010000362.1, read on the forward strand.
GTTGACCGCCTGCTGGCCTCGCCCCGCTACGGTGAGCGCTGGGGGCGCCACTGGCTGGACGTCATGCGTTACGCCGATTCCACGGGAAGCGACGAAGATCATCGTTATCCTCACGCCTGGCGCTATCGCGACTATGTGGTTCAGGCATTCAATCAGGACATGCCCTACGATCAGTTCGTGCGCGAACAACTCGCCGGCGACATCCTTGCCGCCGATCCGAACTCCGGGGTTGGATATCGCGGCATCATCGCCACCGGATTCCTCGCTCTGGGCAAGAAGGCGCTGGCCCAAAAAGATCTGCCGCTCAAACGCTACGACGTCGTCGATGATCAGATCGAAGTGACAGCCAAGGCCTTCCTGGGCCTGACGGTAAACTGCGCCCGCTGCCACGATCACAAGTTCGACCCTATCTCCACGAAGGATTACTACCAACTAGCCGCCATTTTTTCATCCACCCTCAGTTTCACTGGTGGCGAGACGGGCGACCCGGTACAGACTCCTCTGGCCGCGCCCGGTGAATTCGAAACATTCAAGAAGCAATGGACGGCATACAACGATCTGCAGAAGAAGGTAATGGGCATCATCGACTTTGACAAGGACGCGCGCGAACATCGTGACCTGGGCGAGAAACAGATCGCCGCATCGATGCAGGCCGCCTACCGCGTCTACGCTGGAAACGCGTCGATTGCCGCAGTAGCGGCGGATACGAAACTCGACCAGAAACAACTCGCCCGCTGGGTTGAATACTTAAAAGACAAAAAACGCCCGGAACTCGCCGGATGGCACGCGGCCACCGACCGGAATCGCGCTGAAGTCGCGGCTCAATATCAGGAAGATTTCCGCCGTAGCGCTTACCAATACGAACAGGATCTCAGCTGGTGGCGCCAGGCGCAAATAAACTTCGCCAACGCCGGCAAGATCGCCGGTCCGCATCCGGCAACGAGCCCGGAGAAAGATCCTTTCTTCACCGCCGTCTGGCAGGATGATGGTCCTCTCCACCGGACGCGCGATGAGCAACTTGCGACTCTTTCACCTGAAGCGAGGAGAGACGTACAGAAGCTTCTTGCACAGGCAGCCGAAATGGAAGGGACGCTGCCAACGAAGGAAGTCCCGATGGCGAACGCTGTCCGAGATGGCGAGACCATGGATCAAAAGGTATTCGTCCGCGGCGATTACCACAATTTGGGCGACCCGGTCGAACGTAACGCTCCGTCCATCCTTCGGCTGAGCGCCCCCTTCCCGGAGGTAAAGACCAAGAGTGGGCGCCTCGAACTCGCCGAGTGGCTGGTCGACCCTCGCAATCCGCTGCCGCCCCGGGTGATGGCCAACCGCATCTGGCAGGGACACTTCGGTGAAGGCATTGTCCGTACGCCGGACAACTACGGCCGTCTGGGCGAGCGCCCTGCGAACCCGGAACTGTTGGATTACTTGGCAAAGACCTTCATGGAGAGCGGTTGGTCGATAAAGGGGATGAACCGGATGATCATGCTCTCCAAAACGTATCAGATGAGCGCGGCCTTCGATGAAGAAACTAAGTCGAAGGATCCTGAAAATCGGTTGCTCTCCCACTACCCCCGGCAGCGGTTGAGCGTTGAAGAAATTCGCGATGCCTATCTCGCGCTGGGCGGCGATCTGGATCTGACGATGGGCGGCACGCTCGACCCCGCTGTCGGCACCGATGGCGAAACCAGTGCGAACCGCATCAGCATGAATCCGGAAAGCACGAATCGCCGCAGTATCTACCTGCCGCTGCGCCGCTCCAATCTGCCTACTCTCTACACCCTGTTCGATTTCGGCGATGCCACGACGCCGGACGGCAGACGCAGTTCGACTACTGTGGCGACACAGGCACTGTTCGTGATGAATAGCCCGCTGGTGATACGCGAAGCAAAGTCCTTGACGGATACAGTGCTGAAGCAGGAAAAGATCGGCAAGCGGCGCATCGAAGAAATCTACTTGCGCGTGCTCGGCCGCCGGCCGGACGCAAACGAGATCGACACGGGACTTTCTTACGTGCAAGGTCTTCGCCAGAAATGGAATAACATCGATGAAGAGAAGGCGTGGGCCAGTCTTACCCACGCGCTGATGGCTTCCAACGAATTCATGTTTGTCTACTAAGAGGGGAAGAATGGATATTCGATCGCTCATCGCCAAGGCTCCCAAGAACTCCGAACTTTCCCGGCGTGCCATGCTTCGGGCTGCTGGTTGCGGCTTTGGGTACATGGGGCTGCAATCCCTCTTGGCGGAGGCGGCGTTGGCCGAATCTTCGGCGGACCCACTGATACCCAAGCCGCCCATGTTCCCGGCACGGGCCAAGCGAGTGATCTTCCTTTTTATGCATGGCGGACCTTCCTCGATAGACACCTTCGACCCCAAGCCGTACCTCGACGCCAACGACGGCAAGCCGCTGCCCATCAAACAGCCGCTCACCTTCGCTGCGGGTAAGACCGGCGGCTTGATGAAGTCTCCCTGGAAATTCAAGAACGCCGGCCAGAGCGGCCTGCCCATCAGCGACCTGTTTCCAAACATCCGCGAGTGTGCCGACGACCTGTGCGTCATCCGCTCAATGGTCGGAGAAGGCGTGGACCATGGTGCTGCGCTGTTGCAAACCTTCACTGGCACGTTCACCTTCACCCGGCCGAGCATGGGCTCGTGGGTGCTTTATGGCCTTGGCTCGGAGAACCGCAATTTGCCCGGCTACATCAC
>DATJEI010000363.1:0-19842 GCA_035496735.1 Bryobacteraceae bacterium
CCCACTTCCGTTCTCGCGCCCCTGGTGAAATCCGGCAAGCTCAAAGGCACCACCGATTTTGGCGCGGTCGCGACGATGGACACCATTAACATCTGCGTCCCCACGCCGCTGCGCAAAACCAAAGACCCGGACATGAGTTACATCGTGAACGCGTGCCAGGAAATCGCCAAACATTTCCACGCGGGCGTGTTGATCATCCTCGAATCCACCACCTATCCGGGTACTACCAACGAGCTGATGCTACCTATGTTCGAGCGGCCCGGCATGACAGTAGGCGACGAGTTCTTCCTGTGTTTTTCGCCGGAGCGCGTGGATCCCGGCAACGCCAAGTTCCAGACTCGCAACATTCCGAAAGTGGTGGGCGGCATCACGCCGGCCTGCACCAAGATTGGCGCGCTGTTCTACCAGCAGGCGCTCGAGACCGTTGTTCCAGTGAACTCCACGCGCGTCGCGGAAATGGTGAAGCTGCTCGAGAATACGTTCCGCATGATTAACATCGGACTGGTGAACGAAATGGCGATGCTCTGCGACCGCATGGGCATCGACGTGTGGGAAGTGATCGATGCGGCTGCCACCAAGCCTTTCGGCTTCATGCCGTTTTATCCCGGGCCTGGCTTGGGCGGCCATTGCATTCCCATCGACCCGTTCTACCTGTCATGGAAAACCAAGCAGGCGGGCATCGAGGCGCGCTTCATCGAACTGGCCGGCTATATCAATGGCAACATGCCGCACTTCGTGGTGGATAAAATTCAGAACGCTCTGAACGATTGCGCCAAGCCGCTCAAGGGCTCCCGCGTGCATCTGATGGGCGTGGCTTACAAGCGCGGGATAGACGATGTTCGCGAGTCGCCGGCGCTGGACATCATTCACCTGCTGGGCAAGCGCGGCGCCAGCGTGACCTACAGCGATCCGTTTGTGCCCCAGCTTCATGCGGACGGCGTCGTGCCCGAAATGGCGGCTATCGATGCGGATCAAGGGGCAGCCGAGGCTGACTGTGTGGTGATCGTCACCGATCACAAAGATTTCGATTATTCGCGCATTGTAGAACGCTCGAAGCTGATCGTGGACACGCGCAACGCGCTGAAAGGCAACCCATCCGCGAAGATTGTACGGCTGTGACGTGACGCGCGAGGCGGCTAACGCTTCGAACGCACTTCTTTAAGGCGGGCCAGCAACGGCGCGGAAAGCGTCTGTTCGATTTGCCGCGTAATCAGCCCGGCGTGATCCAGGTCCTGAACGTGCACCTGATCTTTCAGGCGGTAGCTGGTGAGTTTCATATGCACCAGATCCACAACGGGTGCGATCATAAAGCCTCGCGGCGACTGTTCCGGAAGCGAAAAAGGTACCACCTCAACGTCGTCGGACCTTACCCGCTCGCCTGCGAAGAGCAAGTGAATCGCCGCAATCGCGTTGGGGTTATTCGCGTCCACAAACATATCGACGCCCGCCACGTGCCGAAAGGTGAAACCGTAGGGTTCGAGGGCCGCCCGAATCGCATCCAGGTTCTTGCGGTCAATGGCGACATCCACATCCTTGGTCAGCCTGGCGGCCATCGGATCCCGGGCATCGACGTGCACGAAAACCGCCAGCCCGCCGACCACCCGGTAGGGAATGGCCGCCGCCTCCAGAGCCGAAGCGAACCGCTTGGTGACATCGAAGATCTTTTCCACTGCGTCTTCGAAAATGGTGTTGGCCAGCACGGTTTTATCTCCTCATTTTAGCGCCGCGAATTCTTGCTTTGCCTGCGCGAGTGCCGGGAGACCGGCGTCGACGCCCCGGGAGAGCGCCAAGAAATCCTGGTACGACTTCCGGGCCTGGACCGGGTCTCCTTCGGCCGCCCAGGCCCGGCCCAATGCCAGATAAGCAATGGCGAAGTTGGGATCGACGTCAATCGCGTGCCGAAAGAAGCCAACGGACGCGCGGCTGTTCCCCTGCCTGCGCTGGGCCCTTCCCAACGCGTAGGCCTGGAGCGCCGGAAGCGATGCGGTGGTCATCTTATGCAGGCTGGGTTCCAGCTGCTGAATTGAACTTCGCGGCTCGCCCAGTGTGAGGCGGATTCCGGCGGCGGCTTTCGCGACCGCGTCCAGCACTTGCTCGCGGCCTTCGGCCTGCACTTGTTCGCGAGCAAGCGTCGAGCCGATTTGGCAATTGACGGCCTGAACCGTGATGGCGAACGTCTTGCCCAGGTCAACAATCGCGCCGCTGATCATTGCCTTCTGGCCTTCGCGTACGCAGATGTCGTGGGCGATCACATTGGTCATGCGAGTCTCCGGCACGCGGCCCATCGCCTGCAGATCCTCCCGCACGCGCTCGTCACTCATGATCTTGAGGAACGGCGACTGCTCCAGCTGGATCGCTAGCGCGGCGCGCAGCGTGCCATCGAAAATCGCGTCGCCCGTGGCGTTGCCGAAATCTCCCAGCACCAGTACGTCTTTATCGGAGAGCTTCTGATAGGACGGGAACTGCATTACCAGCAGAACCAGTCCCAGGATCAACATCAGAACCGCCACCGCTCCGATCAGGTATTCGCGACGGAACGCCCCGCCCTGCGGCACGGCGGCCAGCGCCTGTTTTAGTTCGCCGGCCGATTGCCAGCGCTGGGCGGGATCGGGTTCCAGGCATTTCCGCAGAACGGTTTCAAGCGCCGGGGGTTGAACCGGGCGCCTGTCTTCGGGGATCGCCCGGCCCATCAGCATTTCGTACAGCAGGGCGCCGAACGCGTGGACATCGGAGCGCGGATCGTCCTCCACGTCAGCCTTTGCGAGGCCCAAATCCAGCACCTTGATACCTTGGTGCGTCACCAAAACGTTCGACGGCTTCAGATCGCCATGCATGACGCCGCGCTGGTGCGCGTAGTCCAGCGCGTCACAGATCTCGTGCGAAAAGCGCAACGTTTCTGGCAGCGAGAGCGGCCCTTTTAGCGGGACGCCCTCGACCAGTTCCAGCGCCAGATAGTTCGGCCCAACTTCGTAGAGCGCGCGAATGTGCGGGTGATTGAAGGCGGCCGCGGCGCGGGCTGCGCGCGCGAAGTTTTCGGGGAACGGAGCGGCTGAAATTTCAATCGCGACATCGCACTGCCGCAGCGTGTCGAGCGCCCGGTACACTTCGCCCCTAGCCCCGGCCCCGAGCGGCGCCAGGATCTCATACGGGCCCAGGCGATCGCCGGCGGCCAGCGCCATGATGGAAACTACTTGCCGAAGTACGACTGATCGAAGGTGATCGAGGCCTTATCGCGGATGGCCTCCACGCTTTTTTGCGCCATTTCCGGCCCCACCTTATCGGCGATCTCGTTCTTCACATCATCCATTTTCTTGGTGTCGTGCTTGGTCACCTGGATGATGTGATAGCCGAACTGAGTCTTCACCGGCTCGCTGACCTCGTTCACCTTCAGGGTGAACGCGGCTTCGTCAAACGGTGGAACCATGCGCCCACGGGTAAACTCGCCCAGCGACCCGCCGTTGGCTCCGGAACCAACATCGTCGGACTCGGCCTTGGCCAGCGCCGTGAAGTCGCCGCCCGCAACGATCTTGGCGCGCAGATCTTTGGCTTTAGCCAGCGCCTCTTCATCGGTCAGATCCTTCTGGCCCTCCTTCAGCGCCACCGGTGAGCCTTTCATGCGAATCAGGATGTGGCGCGCCGAAACGGTTTCCCACTCATTCTTGTGACCGTCGTAATAGGCCTGCAAGTCGGCAGGCGACGGCTTGGTATCCTTCGAGATTTGCTGAAACAGCAGTCCGGCTATCAGTTGATCGTCGCGCATCGCAAGCTGCGTTTTGGCCTCCGGCGTCTGATCGATCTTCAGCCGGCGGGCTTCCTGCGCTAAGGCCTTCAGCTCGGCCAATTGCTCGGCTAGTTGCCGCTTGGCTTGTGGACTATCGGCCGCGCCACGGCGCTCCGGAGGCATCTGCGAAACAATCTGGTTGAAAATCTGCTCAAACTCCGCTTTGGTAATCTTTTCGCTGCCGATGGTCAGCACCACGGTGTCGGCTGAGACGGCGCTTGCGGCGGCAGCGGGAGTAGCGGCAGGAGCAGCGGTGGCACCGGCCGGCTGAGGCGCCGGGGTGGTTGCGGGCGGCTTGGCGGGTGTTGCGGCAGGTGTTGCGGATTTGGTCTGCCCCCAGGCGAACGTTGCCAGAAGGAGGCCGGTAAAGAGGAAGGAAATTCTCATAACCTACAGGATAGCAGGGGCTACAATGGCTAGCGATGGACCTTCTCTTCTATAGTGTCGATGCCGGGATTGCGCGCATTATCCTGAATCGTCCGGAAAAGCGCAACGCGCTGAACCCGGAGTTGATCGCGGCGCTGCGCCATGCTCTGGCCAGTTCGTCGCACGATGCTGCGGTGCGGGCGGTGGTGATCGCCGGAACCGGCAGGGACTTCTGCGCCGGGCTTGACCTGGTGGGTCTGGACGCCGGTAACGGAGCCGACGCACTGCAGCATCTTGAATCAGCGCAGCGTCTGGCCGACGTGCTGCTGGCGATCAGGCGGCATCCGCGGCCGGTGGTGGCCGCGGTGCGGGGACGCGCGCTGGGCGGAGGAGCGGGGATCGCCACCGCCTGCGACCTGATTCTGGCCGCGGAGTCGTCGGCCATGGGGTATCCCGAAGTAAAAATCGGCTTCGTGCCGGCGATCGTTGGGGCGCTGTTGCGGCGCTCGGTCAGCGAGAAACGGATGTTCGAATTGTTGGTCGGCGGCGAGCCGGTCGCGGCGCCCGAGGCTCAAGCCATCGGCCTAATCAATCAGGTATTTGCCGACGCCGAGTTTGAAGCGCGCACCGAGGCCTATGTGCAGAATCTGGCGGCTAAATCGGCGAGTGCGCTGAGTCTGACCAAGCAACTTCTGTATCACACGGACGGCATGACGCTCGAAAAAGCTATCGAAGCCGGCGTGCTGATGAACGCGGTATCGCGGTCGACCGAGGATGCCAAGCGAGGTTTCGCGGAGTTCCGGGCGGGCGTCAAGAAGAGTTAGCCGCCCCTCGGCCGAGCGGCGCGGGGAACTGAGCCGGGCGGTGCGTGGGACCGCCCGAGCAGCGCCGGGATGTCTCTTGCGATTCGCGTTATGGTGGAAGTACCCAATGGCTCGCAAGCATTTCGAATGGAAAGTCCGCGACAAGCTGATTCAACTCGGCGAACGCACCCTGATTGTGGGCGTGCTGAATGTCACGCCGGACTCGTTTTCCGACGGCGGTAAGTATTCCGACCCCGACCGCGCCTTCGCCCGCGCGGTGGAAATGGAAGAAGAGGGCGCGGACCTGATCGATATTGGAGCGGAATCCACGCGCCCCGGCTCGGTCCGCATCTCGGAAGCCGAGGAGCTGCGCCGCCTGGTGCCGGCGCTGAAGCGCCTGCGCAACAAACTCACGGTGCCGATTTGCGTCGACACGTACAAGTCCGGGGTTGCGGAAAAAGCTCTGGAGCTGGGCGCGGATATTATCAACGACCCCAGCGGCCTGACCATTGACCCGGAGCTGGCGCGCGCGGCGCGGCAGGCGGACGCCGGGCTGATCATCAACCATATGCGCGGCATGCCGGAGACCTGGGCCAAGCTGCCGCCGCTCAAGAATCCGCTGGCGACCATCGCTGCGGAATTAGATGCGTCGGTGCATCGCGCTGTGGGCGCGGGAGTGGAACGGCGCCGCATCGTGATCGATCCAGGGCTGGGTTTCGGCAAACGCAAGGAGCAGAATGCGGAAATTCTGGCGCGTCTGGACGAACTGGCGCGTCTGGAACTGCCGCTGATGGTAGGGCCCTCGCGCAAGCATTTCCTGGCGCGCGAGACGGCATTGGAAACCGAGTTCGCCGGGGCCGCGGCAGTCACGGCTGCGATCCTCTTCGGCGTTCACATGGTGCGCGTGCACGACGTGAAGGCAATGAAGGCGGTGGTGGAGGTGGCCGACGAAATCGCCAAGGCGCGCTTCGACGCCGCGGCTACCGTCGTTGGCACCGCGGGCAGTAATGTGTCCCGCGCTGGACCACGGTAATCTTACGGATGGGCGTTCCGCATATGGCACACGGCTCGCCATCGCGCCCGTAGGCCTGATGCTCCAGCTGAAACCAGCCCCGCTCGCCACGCGCATCGACGTAGTCTGAAATCGACGAGCCTCCCAACCGGATGGCGGCGCCTAGAATCTCGCGCATGTGTTGATGAATGGCGGCGACCCGAGCGGCGCTCAGCCGTGACGCCTGCGCCAGCGGATGCACGCGCGCCGCGAACAGGGTCTCATCCACATAGATGTTGCCCATGCCTGCAAGGAACGTCTGGTTGAGCAGGAGCGCCTTAATGCCGGTCTTGCGCGGCTTCATGCGGGCCTGAAATTCGTCGAGCCCGATGGCGAGCGGCTCCGGACCGAGGCGCGATAAGTCGTGATTCCACAGAATGCGCCCGAACTGGCGCTGGTCTGTATAGATCAAAGATCCCGTATCGAGAGTGAAAACTCCGTGGGTGTGTTTGGTGGGGGCCGCGTCGAGCAGCAGCTTCCCGGTCATCCCCAAGTGCACTGTTAGCGTGCCTTCATCAAGTTGCATGACGATGAATTTGCCGCGCCGCTGGATCGATTGAATAGTGCGGTCAGCGAGGCGGCGAGCCAGTGCCTTTCGGTTCCCCGGCGTCACGAAGCGCGAGGAAAACGACGCCGAAACGATACGGCGGCCGGGCAGATGCGGCGCGAGCGTGCGGACTACGGTTTCGACTTCGGGCAGCTCAGGCATTGCGGCGCTACGGTAGTTCGACGAATATCTCGCCGTCTTCCACTTTCACGGGATAGGTGGCTTGCAGCTTCAAGTCTTCGGCCCCAGCCATCGTGCCGGTACGGCAATCGAACTCCCACCCATGAAACGGGCAAGTAAGGATGGAGCCGTCGAGAGCGCCGTGGCCCAGCGGTCCGCCGGAATGCGGGCAGATGCCGTCAATCGCGTGCAGAACACCCGCCACGTTGCACACCGCCACTGCGCCGCCATCGCCGATTTCAAAATGCGTCGCCGAGCCTGGAGGCAGCAGCTTTAGCGAGCCGACTTTCACAAAGGCCATCCCTCTTTTTTGTACCATGCGGGTGGTTTTGTACCATGGGTGTCACAATGATCCGCGATCGAAGCCAGTACGGTGAGGACCACGAACTGAATTCGCCGTCGGCGTTTACGCCGGAGGAACTGGTCAGCGCCGTGCGCGGGGCCAAAGGTCTGACCGATGTGGCGGTTCCCGAAGTCTGCGTACTCGATTTCGATGGCGACCTGACGGATTGGCTGGTCTGCCGTGGTACGGCGGCGCCCTTCGAACCGTGGGCCTGTTTCCACACCAAGATGTATGCATTGGAAACGGACGGAGTCCGGTGCGGAGTCATCGCCAGGACCATCGGAGGGCCTTATGCCGTGCTGATTGCAGAGCAGCTTCTGGTATCGGGCGCGCAACTGATCCTGGGGCTCACGTCAGCCGGCCGGGTTTCTCCATCGCTGCCGCTTCCGAGCTTCGTCGTGGTGACCGGCGCAGTACGGGATGAGGGCACGTCCTTCCACTACCTTCCACCGGCTGCGAAGGTTGATTGCCCTACGCCCATCGTCGATCTGTTAGCCGAGGAGGTGAGCCGCCTGGGTGCGACGGTGATCCAGGGATGTGTCTGGACAACCGACGCCCCTTACCGGGAAACGGCAGCTCAGCTTCAACGGCATGCGGCCGCTGGGGTGCTCGCCGTTGAAATGCAAGCGGCTTCGCTATTCGCCTTTGCCCGCGCACGGAAGGCAAATGTGGCTGTGGTGGCGCACGTCACCAATGCCGTGGATCATACCGACGAACAATTCGACAAAGGCACGGAAGAAGAGAGTTTCCGGCTGCTGCGCGCGATGCTCCGCGCGGGCCACCGGTATCTCAAAGCGGCCGGCGCGAAGGGATTGTGATAGAACGGTGGACGCGTATGCGCTACGTATTCATCCTGAACGATCCGCCTTACGGCACGGAGCGCAGTTACAACGGACTGCGGCTGGCCACCGCACTGATGAAAACGGAGGACACATCCGTGTCGGTCTTTCTGACCGGAGACGCAGAGCCTTGCGCGTTAGCTGGACAAACCACGCCGGCCGGATACTACAACCTGGAAGGAATGCTGAAGATACTCAAGTCTAAAGGAGCGCAAATCGGCGTGTGCGGCACGTGCATGGACGGCCGCGGCATCAAGGCTGAGATGCTGGCCGACGGGGCGCACCGCAGCACCATGGATGAACTTGCCGCTTGGACGGCGGCGGCGGACCGGGTATTGGTTTTTTGAACATCGGGCAATGCGGAAGGAACATTGGGAAGCGGTCTATACGGCCAAAAGCGAAACGGAGTTGAGTTGGACTCAGCCGGAGCCGGCCACGTCCTTAGCTCTCATCGAAGAAGTTTGCCCGGCTGGGCGGGCGCCGGCCAAGAAAGTCATCGATGTCGGCGGAGGAACGTCGCTACTGGCCGAGAGGCTGCTCGCCCGGGGTTACGCGGTTACAGTGCTCGACATCTCGCAGGCGGCGATCGACCGTGCGCGCCGGGGGCTAGGGGCGCGCGCCAGCGAAGTTCGATGGATAGTGGCGGATGTGACCGCCGGGCCCGAGCTGGAGACCTTCGATGTATGGCATGACCGTGCCGTGTTCCACTTTCTTACCGCAGCTGCAGATCGCGCGGCTTATGCGGCGCTGCTCGCGCGGACGGTACCCGTAGGCGGGCACGCCGTAATCGCCACGTTCGCGCTGGATGGACCGGAAAAATGTAGTGGACTGGAGGTGCGGCGCTACGACGGTCGCACGCTGGCCGCGGAATTGGGCCCGGGGCTCCGCCTGATCAAGAGCATTCCGGAACTGCACCGGACACCTTGGAACGCGCCGCAATCGTTTCAGTACAGCTTATTCGAGCGTGTGTGACTTACTCCTGATCCAACGGTTTCTTATGCTTGGGCTTTTTCCGCGTGGTCTTGGGCAGGATCTCCTGGGTAGGCTTCACGATGCCCACCCGCTCCCTCGCGATGGCCCGTACCTCGTTTGCCTGGTTGAACTTGGTGGATTTCGCGGGGTTTTTGACCCGCTTGCGCCGGCTCATGAGATCAGGCTATGCTATGCTGGCAGATATAAGGAGGCCGTATTATGTTACGTTCTATCGGCTTGCCTGAGTTAATGGTCATCCTGGTAGTCGCCGTGCTTTTGTTCGGCGGCAAAAAAATACCTGAGCTGGCAAAAGGCTTGGGCGAAGGCATCCGCAACTTCAAAGACTCTTTGAAGGACCCTAATGCGCCGCCCGACGACAAGAAGCAGGCATAGAGGCTTCCTGGCGGTGTCCGCAGTTTGGACCCGTCTCAATCGGATTCAAGAATAAACCCCGCGACGGCAGCGAGCCGGGCGGGGTTTTAATTTTATCCAGCCGAGATGCGCGGAATCGTTCCTCGCGTCCGCAGTTGGTTCCGGCGTCCGCGACCTCCTCGTCCGCAACTTACTCGGACTACTTCTTCTTCGGCGGAACGATCGCGTCCTTCACGGCCTTGGCGACGCGGAATTTGACTACTTTCTTGGCCGGAATCTTGATGGCTTCGCCGGTTGCTGGATTGCGGCCCATGCGCGCCTTGCGGTCCACCCGCACCAGGCGGCCGATGCCGGGCAGAACGGTGACACCGTTCTTCTTGGTTTCGGCGATGGCCATGTCGGCGTAAGCCGTGGTGAATGCTTTGGCGACTTTGTTGGGCACGCCAACCGTTTCCGCCAGCTTCTTGATCAGTTGCGACTGCGTCATTTTTGCTGCTGCCATATTGCTCCTTTTTCGAAAATCTAATTCTCCCGATGTTGCGTTTTCGTTCGCGCGCCACTGCCGCAAACAGCGACAGGCACGCATTTACTACTGCATCATACGGGATGCGCAATCCTGGTGTAAAGAGAAAAGTGCACAAAAACATCGATTATTAGCGGGTTTCATGCAATGCAGGTGTTTCCGGCCCGTCGCCGCAGCGGTTTCCGTTGACCAGCGCACCGGATGCTATCCTAGGCAGCGTAAAGGCGATGAGCGAGCTTCAAGATCAACTGGCAGCCCTGCGCCAGCGCATGGCGCGCGTGGCCGCCGAGTGCGATGAAAAGTACGGCAAGCCGGAAAACCCTTATTCCATGGGGGTTTCGAATACTTTTCCACAAAAATTCCACGTGCACGAATGGTTTCCGGGGCAAGAAATCGAGACCGAACACGGAAAACATTTCGAGACTGAAACGTTTTATGGCCGCCACCGCCGTCACGGCTCGGCGGAGCTAAGCGAACTGGCGGAGTTGCCCGGAGATCTGCTGGAAACCCTCTCGCACGGGGCAGTCCGCGACGTTCCACCGCAGGAGTGGGCCTTTCTCGACACTGAAACCACCGGGCTCGCGGGCGGCACCGGCACCTGCGCGTTTCTGGTGGGCGTGGGGCGCATCACCGCCAAAGGCTTTCATGTCCGCCAGTTTTTCATGCGCGATTTCGGGGAGGAGCCCAGCCAGTTGGATGCGTTGTCGCGTTATCTGGAGCCGTTCCGCGTGCTGATTACGTATAACGGAAAGACCTTCGACCAGCCACTGCTCGAAACCCGCTACCGGCTGAATCGCACGCGTTCTCCATTTAGCCGCTTCGAGCATCTGGACCTGTTGCACGGCGCGCGGCGGCTGTGGAAATTGCGTTTCGAAAGCTGCCGCCTGATCGAACTGGAGCAGCAGATCCTGGGCTTCGAGCGCCAGGGCGATGTGCCGGGGGCGATGATCCCGTATATCTATTTCGACTACGTCCGTACTGGAGAGATGGCGCGGCTGCTCCCGGTGTTTCATCACAACGCCATCGATATTTTGACGCTGGCCTGCCTGACGGGGATTGTGCCGTACGCCTTCAAGGATCCGGCCACGGCGCCTTTGCGCCACGGCGCCGAGATGGCGGGAATCGCGCGCTGGCTGCGCGAATCGGGCGAGATGGAGCAGGCCCGCACGCTATTCCGGCGGGCGGTCGACGCCGGTCTGCCCGACAATATTCTGTTCCGCACGCTGTGGGACATTGCCGCGCTGGAACGCAAACTGGGCTGCGACGACGCCGCGGTGGGGGTGTGGAGCGATCTGGCGGCGTGCCGCAATCCGTTCCGGGTGCGGGCGATGGAGGAGCTCGCGAAGCACCACGAGCATCGGACAAGAGACTACGTGCAGGCTCTGGAACTGACACGCGGCGCGCTGGCGCTGGAGAGTTCAGCGGGGCTGCGCAAGCGGGAAGAACGGTTGGCGAAGCGAGCTGGAAATTGCCCACAGATGAACACAGATGGTCACAGATAAAATTTTCGCTCCAGCCGACTCGGATATGTTTTCTCTTATCCGTGTTGATCGGTTTTCATCTGTGGACTGATTTTTACTTCACTACTTTTTTGGAAACTGAGTCACGCGCCGAAAAAGGGCGGCGAGGGAACCAGTTCCGAGCTATTTCTTGGCGAGCAAGCTGACGACTGTTTGCGCGATCAGAGTCTGTCCCGCTAGCGACGGATGTATGTCGCAGGTGCCGTTGGGAAGCTTGATCAACAAGCCGGCGGCGCAGCTGTCACCGTCGGCAGGGACGTCCGCCGCAAAGAAGGCCGAGAAGGCGTCGGCCACCTGCACATCGAAAGCGCTGGCCACTTGAGCAAGAACGCCATCCAGGGCTATGAGCCCCGACACCTCGACCGGGTCGTTGTAGTTAACCGCGTAGGGGGTGACGGCTACGATGGGTCCGGTGTAACCTGCCGCGCGAATTCCACCGAAGATGGTGGACAGATTTTGAGCATAAGCCGCCAGCGTGGCGGGCAATCCGTTAGCGGCGCACGTCAGATCGAAGTTGCAGGACGCGAGCAGGACGCCCAGGTCATTCACGCCAATATCGATGGTGATCAGATCGGTTTTCTTGAGGTCGGCATGCAGGTAATCGAGGGCGTACTGCATTTGGGTTCCGCTGTAGGACACATACAGTGGCAGGCCGGCCCGCCATTGCGCGCAGCCGGTTTCCGGTGCACCCAGGACCAGGAAACTTCCGCTGGATTCCCCAAAGCAGGAGGCGTTGGCGACTTTGCGATGGGTCAAGGCCGAGACAATTTCGGGGTAGCCGACGTACTTGTCCAAGTTCACCGGTATGACGAGCGGGTTGTAGCCAAAAGCGATGGAATCTCCCAGCGCCAGATAACGGGTATTTCTGGGTATGTCTTCGGCAGCGGCCGATGGCGCGAGGCTGGAGGCGAGAAGAATCAGGGCACTTGGAAGGATGGTGGATCTGAGCATGCATGCCAGTTTACTAAAACCATCAGTCGGATTCCGTGTGGGAGCAGGCGAGGCCCGGCCGGTGATCGCGGGGCATCTGCCGCCGGTCTATTCGGTGATGACTGCCTAGCCTGGAACGAACTAAGGAAGCTTGGCGGCTTCGGCGGCCGCGTCCTCGCGAGAAATCAATTTTGGCTGAACAGTCTGGTGCGCGCCTTCCTCCAGCGTGACGTCGGTCGCCTGCGACTCGAAGCTCTTGAGAAAAGCAATATCGTAGGTCAAGCCAGGCTCGACCTCTTCCCACGCGCCCGCGTAGTATGCGCCGGGAACCAGACCCGTGATGCGAAAATCGCCGTTCTGATCAGTGGAAGTTCGGTTGGGGCCGCTCCAAACGCTTTCCGGCAGCATTCCCTTGGGCCAGAGCGTGACCTCAACGCCGGTCATCGCTACGCCATCCTTGTTTCTCACTGTGCCTGATACCCCTGCTGCACCCGGCGAAAGCAGGATGTCGAGAGTGCCGCTCACACCAGAGGTCAAGTCAAGCCTGGTCCGCGTGACATCTTTCTGCCCGAACCGGATCGACTTCACGTACACTCCTTCCGGCAATGAGTCTACGATTGCGGCATATCTCGCCGGCATGACGCCATGCAGCGCAAAAGTTCCATCTTCGGCGGCTTGCGCATTGGAAGAATGGCCTAACATCCCTTCCAAATCGGCCAGGACGATCATCGGATGGATTGGCGGTCCGTCGCCTTCGAACTTGACAGTTCCTGTTACTGTCGTGCCTTTCGCGAGGGTCAACTTCACACCGGCGACATCGGAATCCGAGATGCTAACTTCTTCGCGGCCATAGGCCGGGTCCGCAGGATTGTTCGTGGATGCCGTTAGAGCATACGTGCCGGGGAGCAAGTTGCGAAGTTCGAAGGTTCCATCCTCACGGCTGGAAGTTTGCGGCGGGGGACCGAATCCTATTGGTGAACCGCCCAGGAGGGCGATCACGTTCGTTGTAGCGGGTTTCCCGGTGACAGCATCGATGGTCAATCCGCGAATGGAGAACACACGCTCCTGGCGCATTCGAATGTCAATTCCGTGGAGCTCGGAGCCTGCAACGACCTGCACGGCTGTTGCACCTGCGGCATCAACAGATTCCGGATAATAAGTGGTGACGTTGCTGGCACGGTTTAGAGCGCGGCCGGGACGCAACCCATTGGCTTGAACGCGCATGCGCGATTGAATATCATCGGCGGCGAGATAATAGGGCCCGGGTAAGAGGTTGGCGATGCGGAAAGTACCTTGGTCGTCTGTTGTGGCGCCGCCCCTGGGCGACAGTCCGCGCTGTCGGCCCGCGTGATACGTCTGCAGCCCAGAAACCTGAACGCCAGGTATCGGATCGCCATCGGCATCCATTACGCGCCCCGTGATCACGCCCTGGGGAATTAACTTGAAATTAAGGTCCTTCATTATCTGGCCCGCCGCGAGCGTGAGGACCAACCCGGGACTGTTATTGGTGGCGCTTCGGGCGCCGTAGTTTTGCAATAGATAACCCGTGCGTTCCGCAGTAAGCGTGTAACGACCGGGAAGGACTCCTTCGAATACAAATTTGCCGACGCCATCAGCGGTGTCTCCGTAGGATGTGGCATTCAGGCTGCGGTCCGCGTAATAAGGCGTCAATCGCACGGTGGCTTTGCGCAACGGTTCGCCAGCCTGGGTGAGAACCTGACCCTCCACGTGAGCTGTGCGGGCGGCGGCAGTCGGGGCGGAGTCAGGCGCAGGCTGTGCGCCGAGGGAGGCGGAGAGCAGGATACAGAATAGACACAAGCGCAAGACGAGGTCCTTCCAGCGCTGATTTTACACGGTTGAGAAGAGAGCGACTAGCGGGGGCACACCGAAATTCTAGTGCGCTTCCGGTTTGAATTCGGGCGGCAGTTCGGAGCCCTTGCCGAAGAAGTATTCTTCCATTTGCTTGAGCAGGAATTCCTGGGCTTCGGGCTGGCCGAGGTTGAGGCGGTACTCATTCATGATCATCTTCATGTGCTCCACCCAACCCTTCCAGGCTTCTTTGGAAACGTTCTCGTAGATGCGCTTTCCCAGGGGGTGGCCGTCAAAGGGAATTTCGTCGAGGCCGGGAGCTTCCTTTTGCAGCTTGACGCAAAAAACGGTGCGGCCGGCGGCGGCTGGAGTGGTCGGATCTGCCATGCAACCAGTTTAGCGCGCGGGAGCGGCTCTACTTCTTGCGCACGGCTAGCAGCAGGTTGGACTCGTTCTGGCGCCACTTGTAGCCAAAGCTGAAATCGAGCGGCTCGACACCGCTGCGGGCATCATAGGCGGATTTCAGGTCTTCCTGCACACCGGTCTCGAACAGTTTGATGGGCTGGTGGTAGGCGCCGAACAGGCGGACGTCCCATACCGGCGGTTCGAAGAAGTAGTGATAGGGGATGCCGGAATCGTCTTCGATCACCACCGTGCTGCGGTCCAGAATGATGCTGCGAATGGTCGAGAAGTATTTCTTGTGCATCAGGTAGGACGCCGATTTCACCAGCGTTCCACCGGGCGGCAGGGTTTGCAGATATTTGGTGGTGCCCGGCTTCCTGGCGAGACGCCGGTTCTGCAGGTTGAGCGCGAAGTAGCGCAGCGTGCGCAGGCGTTGGCGCTGGTCCTGGAAGTGAATGGTCAAGCCGCGAGTCTCCGTCGCCGCCTTGTCGTTCGACGCGATCAGCGCGCCGGCGGGAGTGATCCCGAGGGGCGCTACATCCAGCACCGAGTTCCCGGCCCGTGCGATCAGGAACAGGAGCACGGGCAAGACACCCTTGGCAGGGCCTTCGGCCAGATCGCGCTCCATGTTCTCGGTCTTGAAGAAGCCCATGGAAGCCGCTGTTTGCCAGCCTTCGCGGAGTGCCGGCCAGTATTCGGGAGTAAAGTCCTCCGCCTTGGAGGGGATGCAGCCGGGCGGCTCGAGGCCGACCAGAACGTATTCGCTGGCATCGGGGAAGAACGCCAGGGCATTGGTGGCGTCGGGCCCGCTGAAGGGATAAAAGACGGAATTCGTGGCCGGGGCTTTTTGCAAATACTTGCCGCGCCAGGCCGAGATGCGATCGACATAGCGGCGCTTGAGGCGGTTCCAGTCCGCTGCAGCGGTTTTGGAGTAATCCGTCCAGGCAGCTTTCTGTTCATCGGTCATGGACCCGGCGTACGTGGTGTTACTGATGCCGGCGATCAACTGCGCCGCCGCGTTCCAGTCGCCAATAGGGCCTTGGGTGGTGCACGCGGGCGCAGGGGCTGGTTGTACGGGCGGAGCGGTCTGGGCTGTGATACGGGTGTGAAGCAGCGGCAGCAGACACAATCCCGCCAAAGGCAACCTGAATTTCATTAAATTCCCCACTACCATGATGCACGAACGCTTGAATGGACGCTCGCTTAGGCGGTAACGTTACGCCACGCTCACGAGCGCGCCGCGAGAAATTGTTCGACTTCCGCGTTGAACCGCTGCGGGTCTTCCAGCATCAGGAAGTGACCGGCTCCCTCCCAAATATTTAGCTGCAGGCGCGGAAAAATGGAGCGCATCAGCTCAAAACGCGCTTGGGTCCCTGGCTCGGCAGCCTGGATGGCGATGGCCGGCAAGTCGAAGGTCTCGTCGTCGGGAGGTGGCCCGAGCGAGGAAATGCTGCTGAGCGCCGCGATGCGCACGTACTTAGGAGTCGCGGCCATTTTCGCGCGGATTTCGGCGCGCAGAGCGGGGGGCGTTTGCGGGGTGAAGCAGGATTCGACGCGCTCGGCGAAGTTCCTCTCGCCGGCGGCGCCCTGCAGGCTGCGGGCGATCTTGGCGAAATGGGCAGCGGTGGCGGCGCGGTCCGCGGGTCCGGCCATATGGCGCGATACGAAGGCGTCCACCAGCGCCAGTGCCGAGGCCTTTTCCGGAAACTCCCGCAGGAAAGCATAGGCGATGGGGCCGCCCAGGCTGTGACCGATCAGAACGGCGCGCTCGACCTGCGCGTCGCGCATTACGGCTTCGACGGCACGCGCGAAGAACTCGATGGGATAAGAGCGATGCGGTTTGTCGCTAGAGCCGTGGCCTGGCAGGTCGATCAACAGCGCACGGCGCTCAGGATGGTCATAAAGCGCCTGCTGGCCGCGCCAGAACGTGAGATCGCAAGCCCAGCCATGGATGAATACCAGCGCCTCCCCGCCCGCGCCGTAGCTCTCATAATGGACCCGCACACCGTTGAATCGGGCGAAGCGCGAGGCGTCATTGGCCGCCGCCCGGGCTTGATTCCCGGCTGCGGCTATCCCCACAATTCCGGCCGCGCCCGCGGCTCCCAGTGTCAGGAATCGCCGCCGGGGCATGCATTCCCGCATTGCCGGAATTAGGATGCCGCGCTTTCGGTGGCGCCGGCGCGCTTGGCTTTGACGGCCGCTAGATATTCGGAAAGTTTCAGCGGCTGCCGCGCGCCTTTTTCCATGTGGCGCTGCACCGCCTTCTGATAGCGCCGCAGCGTATCGCGCTTGTGGGCTTCGCGCAGGCTGCAGCTTTCGATATCCAGGAGCAACTCGATCTCCCACGGCCGGAAGGTGTTGCGGTGCATATTGCCGCGAAGCAATTCCTGGATGAGGCGGTTGAACTGCGCCAAGACTGTCTCGCTGTCGGGTTCGGATTCGTACATTATTTTTTTAGGGACTCGCGTGGTCCTGGCTTTAGTTTACCCTTGCCAGCCAAGCGTGGATGGCCTGCATCTGTTTGAGGATCTCCGGCCGGTCGGCGGCGTCCGGCTCCATGGACAGATATTGCTCCAGATCGCGGCGGGCAGCCTGGAAACGCTTCAGCTCCAGTTCCAGCAGGCCGCGCTGTTTGTACCAGCCGGATAAGCCGGGCACGCCGACCAGCAGCAGATCCAACGTGTCGACGGCGCGCGCCCAGTCATTGCGCCGCAGATAAACGCCGCGCAAATTTTGGAGCATGCGGATGGCGATTTCCTTCTTTGAGGCGCGGCGCAGCAGGGCTGGATCGGCGACCTTGGCGCCGGCCAGCGCAAAACATTCCCGGGCGGTAATGGTGCGGCCGCCGTTGAAGGGGTCAATGTAGGTGGAGTAATTGCCGTCGTCGAACTGGATGACGAAATGCCTTGGGAGGCTGATGCCGAAGACCGGCATGGCCAGGCGGCGCGCGATCTCCATGTACATTACCGAGAGCGTGATGGGAATGCCGACGCGACGCTCGAGCACCTGATCCAGGCAACTGTTGCGGGGATCGAAGAAGTCGTCTTCGTTGCCATGAAAGCCAAGCTCGCCGAAGAGATAGCGCTGCGCGGTCTCGACGAAGTCGCGGCCATCGTTGAAATTGCGCAGGCGGTCGCCCAATTGCGAAGCCAGCTCGTTCAGGCGGTCGAGCCAAGGCTCGGGTTCAAGACCCGGGGTATTGATCGCAGCCAGTTCCAGGGCGGCGCGGTCCAGACGTCCCTTGGGGGGATCTTCTTCGAGCAGATAACGGAGATGATTTGCCGCAGGCACTGTGATTCTATTGTGGCAGACGAGGCTGGGGCGGAGGCTGTGGCGCGGCGTTGTCGACACTTCGCGGCGCGGCCGGCCGAATCGATACGAGAGGGCGTCTGCCTACAACATGGGAATGCCGCGACGTGGTGCGCCAAGCGGAAACATCTTGCTTAATCGTTGGATCTGCGTGCCAGTCAGTTCAAGGTCACCGGCGCCCGCGTTCTCGACAACGTGGTCGATATCCGACGACTTGGGAATTGTGAAGGAGAAGGGCTGGCGCAGCAAAAACTGGAGCGCAACCTGGCGCGGGGTTGCATTGTTCTCCATCGCAATTTCCTGTAACAGGCGGCCTGCCGGCGTGTGCGGATCGGGGAAGTCGCCGTGCCCGAATGGGCTGTAGGCCACGAACGCGGCGTCATGCTTTTCGCAGCAGGGAATGACGCCATGCTCCGCCGCCCGTTCTTGCAAGTGATACAGAACCTGATCGCAGACCGGACCTGCGGGGCCACTTAGCCGAAGGGCTTCCTCCAGATCCCGCGCATCAAAGTTGCTGACGCCCCACGAAAGGATCTTGCCTTCGCTCTGCAGTTGCTGAAAGGCCGCGATCGTATCCTCCAACGGATAGCCACCTCGCCAGTGCAGAAGATAGCAATCGAGCCTGTCGGTCTTCAATCGTTTAAGCGAACCTTCGCATGCAGTTACTGTGCCTTTCCGCGACGCATTCTGCGGGAGCACTTTGGAAACCAGGAAGACTTCCTGGCGGCGGTGAAGGATCGCCTCGGCGACCCATTCTTCGGCCCGCCCCGACAAATACATCTCAGCGGTGTCGATGTGTGTCATGCCAAGATCCAGGCCGCGGCGCAAGGCTTCAATAGCGGATTCGCGCTTGTCCTCCTGGCCATACCAGGTCCCCTGCCCGACGACGGCAACTTCACGCTTTGTAGCGCCGAATTGGCGGTGCCGCATTTCGTTCATTCTCTCATGCAAATCGAAGTTTATCTTCAACTGGCTTGCTCGCCCGACCGGCTCGCGGAAAGCGAAGCGCCGTTCCCGCGCACGGTATGCGCGCGGGCTGCCATCGGTTGTAATATAAACGGTGGAGTTTCCATGAAGATCACAACGTTGTGCCTCGTCCTTGCATCCGCAAGCCAGATTTATAGCCAGCCCAATCCATATCACGCCCTGGACCAATGGGCGCAGATTCCGCCGGGGAGAAAATGGGGGTCGGCGAGCGCGCTGGACATCGACCAAAAGACCGGAAACATTTGGGTCGTCGATCGCTGCGGCGTCGCTACCTGCGGCGGCAGCTCGCTGGATCCAATTTTCGAATTTGCTCCCTCCGGAAAGCTGCTGAAGAATTTCGGCGGCGGAATGTTCGTCACGCCGCATGGCATGTTCATCGACAAGGATGGAAATCTCTGGATCGTCGACCAGGCGATTAAGGACGGGAAGGGCTTCCAGGTTTTCAAATTGAACCAGGAGGGCAAAGTCTTGCTGACGCTCGGCAAGGCCGGGGTCGCGGGCACTACCAACGATACCTTCAACAGCCCGTCCGACGTTCTGGTGGCGCCCAACGGCGACATCTTCGTCGCGGACGGGCACGGCGGAAACACCAACGCGCGCATCGTGAAGTTCGACAAGGACGGAAAGTTCATCAAGACCTGGGGGAAGAAGGGCTCGGGTCCGGGCGAATTCAACACTCCTCACGCACTGGCCATGGATTCCAAAGGACGCCTATTCGTGGCCGACCGCGATAACAACCGGATTCAAATCTTCGATCAGGACGGAAACTATATCGAAGAATGGAAGCAATACGGTGCGCCCAGCGGGCTTTACATCGACGCCAAAGACAACATCTATGTGGCCGATTCGCAGTCCAACGCGAAAAACAATCCGGGCTTTAAGCGCGGCATTCGCGTGGGCCGGGTAAAGGACGGCAAGAACGGCAAGGTGCTGGCGTTCATTCCGGATACGATGCCGACCCCGGAGAGCGACGACAAATACCCCAACAACCCGGCATTCATGATGTCGACGACCAGCGGCGCTGAAGGCGTGGGGGCGGATTCAAAAGGCAACATCTACGGCTCGCAAGTCGGCCAGCAGAAGCTCATAAAATACGTGAAGTGACCGG
>DATJEI010000364.1:0-7125 GCA_035496735.1 Bryobacteraceae bacterium
GATTGAGAATTGGACTTATGGAAGCGCAGACATTAGTCACCCAACTAGGGCGTTGGTCGCTCGGCAAGGGTTCACTGCAATACAAGCTTACACGTGCCGTGTCGCAAGCCATCAAACATGGATTGCTCAACCCAGGAATCCGTCTGCCATCCGAGCGTAGCTTCGCTCAGGCGCTGAGCGTCAGCCGCACAACCGTTGTAGCTGTCTATGACACACTGCGCGAGAGCGGATGGGTGGAAAGTCGATCCGGCAGCGGCACCTGGATTAGCAGCAGGTCCTCCGCAGTAATGGCTGCGCGGAGTGACGCCCAGGCCGGCGTGTTGGCCTCAAGTCCCCTGCTTGGATTGCTTTCAAATCAGCGAGAACGCGACGTGATCGATTTTGCACTCGGTACGCCGGCGCCGTTGACTGAGCTGCCGCCGGAGCTTTTCACGCTTCCTCCCGATGAGTATTTCGGCCTCCTGAACGATCACCGCTACCACCCACTAGGCTTGAGCTCTCTTCGTGAGGCAATTGGCGATTACTACACAAACATTGGCCTCCGCACCCATAAGGAAGAAATCCTGGTAACCACCGGAGCGCAGCAAGCGATAATGGTCTGCGCTTCCTTGTTCCTTCAGCGCGGCGATGCGGCACTCGTGGAGGATCCTGCGTACTTCGGCGCGTTGGATGCGTTTCGTGCGGTGGGAGCTCGAATCTTCCCGATCCCTGTAGGAACTGACGGTGTGTCTCCATCGGTGATTCGTGACCGAATCACTGCCACGGCGGCTCGGCTCGTGTATCTTACACCGACATTTCAGAACCCCACTGGAAGCGTGATGCCGCGGTCTGCTCGCAAGGAAGTGAGCCGGATTACGTCCGAACTTGGCGTCCCCATCATTGACGATGGTGTGCTTTCGGATTTGTCCATCGATGGTTCGCCTCCTCCCCCGCTCGCTGCCGACAACTCGGATGCGTTGGTGCTGACGATCGGGTCCATTGGTAAGCTCATTTGCTCGAACTTACGGGTGGGGTGGGTGCGGGCGCCCGAACCAATCATTCAGCGGCTCGCACGTCTAAAGAGCGCGATGGATCTTGGCGCCCCACTTCTTACTCAGGCCATCGCCACTCGTTTGCTGGGCGTCGTGGGCGAAGCCCGCAATTTACGTCGCGCTCAGCTTAAGCTCAGGCGCGATCTTTTAGTCTCGCTGCTTCGCCGACAACTGCCCGCGTGGAAATTCCGTGTGCCTTCAGGTGGTATATTTCTTTGGGTTAAGTTACCCAGCGGGGACGCCCGTGAGTTTGCTCAAGTCGCGCTCCGCCATGGCCTAGCTGTCTTGCCTGGAACAATCATGTCGGCTACCGAGAATCACGCACGCTTTCTCCGTCTTCCATTTCTCGGAACCCCCGCGATCCTCAAGAGCGGCGTGACGCGGCTGGCGACGGCTTGGCGCGACTATGAATCGAGTGACCGCCGAGGGCGTCCATCCGAGTTAACTCTCGTCTGAGCGGCTGTTCGGCAACTAAGGGAGCCCCATCGAGACACGTCCGATAATGATCGTTATCGGCTAGAATGCACGGGTGGAGGTGATTCCGCTGTCCCGGAGAGTTGCCGCCATTTTCGCCAGAGCCGATTTGTGGATCTGCGAAACCCGACTTTCGTTAATACCGAGGACGCCTCCGATCTGCTTCATCGTCATCTCATTTGTATAGTACAGAACCACAACCTTGTGATAACGCGCCGGAAGCGTCTTCATAGCTGCACCGAGGACGCTGCGTAGTTCCTGTCCCGCGCATATCGAATCCGGATGCGATTCGGGTTTTGCCGGGGAGTCCGGGGGAGGAAGCTCGTCGTCCTCATTCGACCGCGTTGATGCGGAAACGAGTCCGCCGTGGGGCAAACCCAGTGTCATGGTGCGAAAGCGCTCAACATCGACACCCATCTTCTCCGCCACCTCAGCCTCCGTTGGAGCGCGCTGCAGCGTCGCGGACAAATCGTTGGTCGCCGCTTCTACCTGCCTCTGGCGGCGGCGCATGTCGCGCGACGCCCAGTCGAGCTGTCGCAGACTGTCTAGTATCGCACCCTTGATGCGATGCTTGGCATAACTTGAAAAGGCGACCTGCTTATCGGCGTTATACTTACTGGCTGCGTCGAACAGTCCTAGGACTCCGGCATGTACGAGATCGTCCAGGTCCACATGCACGGGCAAGTTTGCATGTACGCGCACTGCGATTGCCCGTACCAGCGGGAGATGCTCCAGGACGATTTGATCGCGCTTGGCTAATTTAGATGCGGATCGCAGATCACCCTTCACCACACCCGTCGAATGCCGGTTACTGCTCACCGCAGCAGGCTTGCGAGGAGTGCTGTGTTTCGAGAACGGAATCTCGCCGGAAGCCGCTTTCGCGCGAGAGGCGGATAGCGGAGCACGTGCAACGGCGGCACTGTTGTAATTCATGGTGCTTACTACTATGGGGCCGCATTTCCCTTAGGCCAAGTCCCCCACAGGGAGATAAGGAGAAGGTCCTTTGGGGGGAGCGGCGGCACAAATGGGGGTAGTCGGCTGCGCGTCAATCTCAGTTGCACGTTGATGCACGTCCAACGCGGTCCTTGGGAACCTATTGATAATGACGCATATCGGGCACTTTCCCGGCTAGCAGATCCCGGAAACGTCACTACTTCCGCGTTGCACAGGAGTGGCGGGCCCACTATACTCTGCTTGAGGAATTCGCAAAATGAACTCAGGAATACGTGCAGCCGGTCTGCTCGCTTTGATTGCCGTCGCGCTTCCAGCCATCGCGCACCATTCCTTCAGCGCCGAGTTCAATGACAAGACGACCATCACGCTGACGGGTGCGGTGACTAAAGTTGAATGGTTCAATCCCCACATCTGGGTTTATCTCGATGTGAAAGATGCCGAGGGCAAACCGCAACACTGGCAATGTGAAGGTGGCGCGCCCAATACGCTGGTCCGCAACGGCTGGACAAAGAATTCCTTGAAGCAGGGTGAGGAGATCACCATCGACGGCTACCTGGCCAAAGACGGCTCGAAGACCTGTAATGCAAGAAAAGTCACGCTGGCGGACGGCAAAAACGTATTTGCCGGTTCTTCCGCGCCGACCGCGAAGTAATTCGGAGGCTGGAATGCGAAATACTTCCTTGCTCTCCTGTCTATTGCTCGCCGGCTGCATTGCATCCGGACAACCCGCCTACAAGCCGCCCTCAGGTCCGACTCCGCGCACGGCCTCCGGCAAAGTGGACTTCAGCGGCGTCTGGCAAAAGCCCTATGCCCCGGACATGACAAAAGTTGGCGGCGCAGACTCGAAGCCCATGGAACTGCCGTTCACCGAATGGGGTCTGGGAGAGTGGAAATCGTACCACCCAGAGGACGGAGACTACACGGGAGCCTGCCTGCCGTTTGGCCTCAGCCGGTCTATCAACACGCCGGAGCCGATGCAGATTGTCCAGACCGAGAAATACTTCACGCTTCTGTTCGAGCAGAACAACTGGTATACGGTAGTTCCGATCGACGGCCGCAAGCACCGCGAGATCGACCCCACGTGGTTCGGTGACTCGGTTGGCCGCTGGGAGGGCGACACGCTGGTGATCGACACCGTCAATTTCAATGGTAAAACCCGCCTCGACACTATCGGTCATCCGCACAGCGATCAGCTTCACTACATCCAAAGATATTCCCGTCCGGACCTTGGCCACATCACTTGGGAAGTGACCATCGACGATCCCAAGACCTACACCAAACCTTGGAAGAATACCCGCACGTTCACGCTGCGCACGGATTGGGAAATGATGGAGTATTCCTGCGAGGAAAACAACAAGAGCCTCTGGGAAGGCAGAATCAAAATTCCGAAACAGTAGAATTTCTGCCGCTACCCGCGAATGACGCTATTGTTTGGGCCCGATTTCCCCACCCCCGGGGCCAGCCGGTCCTAGAATATGCTTCACGTCGACGTTATTTTCCTGACAGATGTATTCCAGGATTTCACCTTTCGGCATGAGCGTTGCGTTGAACTTCAGTGTGAACGGTTTCGAGTACGCACCCGGATCGTCGAT
Organism: Bryobacteraceae bacterium; assembly: GCA_035496735.1. Classification (GTDB taxonomy): domain Bacteria; phylum Acidobacteriota; class Terriglobia; order Bryobacterales; family Bryobacteraceae; genus Palsa-187. The sequence continues at coordinate 4,052 of DATJEI010000364.1, forward strand.
TGTGACTTCGTTCACTAGCGTCCCGAAGTCTTTGCGAGTGTAGCGCTCGATGGTGTGAAGCTGCTCGGTATGCGGATGCCCGCGAAAATCGAACCAGAACTTGTCGTTAAACCCTACAGTATCGATCACCAGCGCGTCGCCCTCCCAGTGCCCGACGGAATGCCCGTACCAAGTTGGATTGAGATCCTTAGGGTGCTGGCGCCCATCCATGAAAATCTGCCGGTAGCTATGAATGTTGCCTTCAAAGAGTATGTACAATCGGCCGGGAGCCGTGGCGAAGGTCCATGGGTACGGCGCCACGCGAGGAATACCCGTAGGCAGACAGTTGGCTTCGGGGTCGTCTTTCGACTGCCGTGCCTGCATGATCTTCTCCGCTGATGGCAACAGGGGGATTTTCTCGCCGTTGGCAAGACCTACCGCAAGATCATCGATCGGACCTCCGCCCTCCCAAATCCCGGAAAAATCTGGCTTGCCATCGGGGAGACGGGGTGCTGGTCCGCTGATGCGAGCGACGGCTCCTCTGCCAGCAGGGGACGCTGCCGTGGCAGGCGCGTCCTGTCCAGGCAAAAACGCCACAGTTAGTGCGGATACGATGAGCACCTTACGAAGGGTTTTCATGGCACATCTCCTTTCGCTGCGGGCCAGTTCACCAGGACCGAGTTTTCCGCCGTCGAGCGAGCGGCGTCTCGTTGAGTGAGCTTATTTTACTCGATTTGCAAGCAGGTAGCGCCCGGATCACAAGTCAGCTTGCTACGTGGCCGGCTAGGGTGTACGCTTCTACCCGATGTCATTTCGCCCTGTCCGCAAGATTGCCGGGATCGGAAATGTGTTCCTGGGAACGGAACTTGTGGATATCGCCGAGTATGATCTCGAGATTTACGAGGAGAATCCTGAAGATCATGAACATCATGGCGCCAACTGGACACCGGGTGCCAAGAAGATCGAGGGCACTGTCGTGGGTGAATTGCCGATCAGAAAAGATCTTAGGCTTCTTACAGAAGAAGGGTACTCAGTGAATTTCTATTTGCGGGACAGCTTCGGATCTGTCGTGGTCTTGAATCCCATTCTGGATAGCAGTGGGAATCCCTTGCGTTAAGCCCCATGTTTCCGCCGGCGCAGGCGTGTATACTGATTTTCCGGACTGGCTCACGCGCTAGTGGAGGCGATTTCTTTGACCCAACGTAACTTGTTTCAGGCCGCGAAATTCGTCGTCAAGATGGCCGCCGTGATCGCAATGCTCGGGGCGGTTGTGATACCGGCGGCAGGGCAACCCTCCGCCGCGAGCGGACAATTTCTGCCGTACAAAGCGCCGCGGATGGCGGACGGTCATCCGGACCTGAATGGAACATGGCAGGCATTCGTTACAGCCGATTGGGATCTGCAGGATCATGAGGCGCAACCCGGGCCGCATCCCGAGTTGATGGGCGCCTACGGCGCGGCGCCGGCGGGGCAGAGCGTGGTGGAGGGCGGCGAGATCCCCTATAGACCGGAGGCGCTCGAGAGGAAGAAACAGAACTTTCAAAAGCGAATGACCGTGGACGTCAGCAGCGACAAAACGTGGCATCAAGTGGGCGACCCGGAGCTCAAGTGTTATATGCCGGGAGTGCCGCGAGCGACCTACATGCCGTTTCCGTTTCGAATCGTCCAGGGTTCCAGCCCGTATATTTTAATGGCGTATGAGTTTGCCAGCGCCACAAGGACTATTCGAATGGATTGGAAGGGTGAAGCGCCGACGCCTTCATGGATGGGCTGGTCGCGGGGTCACTGGGAAGGCGACACGCTGGTAGTGGACGTCACCGGATTCCGCGAGGAAACCTGGTTCGATCGCGCGGGAGATTATCACAGTGAAGATCTGCACGTAGTGGAGCGTTTTATGCCGGTGAGTCCGTATCATCTTATGTACGAGGCGACCATCGAGGACAAGAACGTATACACGCGGCCGTGGAAGATCAGTTTCCCGCTCTATCGCCGGATGGAAAAGAACGTTCAAGTGTTGGAATTCAAGTGCGTGCCCTTCACTGAGGAAATGTTGTATGGGCGTTTCAGCAAGTCGGCAGCGAAGTGAACCGATATAAGAGGAGGCTTCAGATGCAAAATCGTATCTTGGCTTCGCTAGGCATCCTGGCGGCGATGACGGCGATGGTGGTGCCGTCGGCCGGCCAAGCTCCAGCCGCCGCTAAGAGTTCCTCGAAAGTGGCAGCCAAGACGCCGGCCGCGAAAAAACCTCTGCGCACGCCATGGGGCGACCCGGACCTCCAAGGAGTGTGGAACGATGCCACCAGTACACCGCTGCAGCGGCCTACGGGCCTGGCGGAAAAAGATGTGCTCAACGATGACGAGGCAGCTGAATTTCGGGCACAACTGGCGCACGATTTGACGCGCGACAGGCGCGACGGCGGAGCTGAGGTGGACGTCAACCGCGCCTATAACGATCACTGGATGGATTCGCGGCGGCTGAAAATCACGGCCGACCATCGCACGTCTCTGATTGTGGATCCGCCCAACGGCCGGATTCCTCCGCTGGTTCCATTGTCGCCGGAGCGGGAACAACGGAAAGCAGCGCGGGCAGCGGCGAATACGCGCTTCAACGCGGGCTTGCCGGAGAACTACACGGACTTCACGCTGCCGGTGCGCTGCGTGATCCGCACGGATTCACCACCATATTTGCCGACCATTTATAACAACGACTTTCATATTTTTCAGTCTCCTGGCTACGTCGCGATCGGGCCGGAGATGATCCACAGTGCCCGCATCATCCCGCTCGACGGGCATCCCCACCTGGGCAAGAATCTGAAACAGTGGCTGGGAGATTCGCGCGGGCATTGGGAGGGCGACACGCTGGTGGTCGAGACCACCAATTTTCGCGGCGACGACGGCGTGGTCTTCATGGAAGCCAATCCTGACACCTACAAGATCACCGAACGTTTCACTCGCGTGGACGCTACCACGCTTAACTATGAGTTCACGGTCGAGGATCCAAAAACCTGGACGCGGCCCTGGACCGCGCGGATCCCTTGGAACAAGATCGATCCCGATGAACAGATGTACGAATACGCTTGCCATGAAGACAACTA
>DATJEI010000365.1:0-4920 GCA_035496735.1 Bryobacteraceae bacterium
GGGTGCGCTCTGATTCTGCCGAATGACACTTTCGATTCGAAGGCGGTGCTGGCGTCCGTCGAGGCAGAGCGGGCGACCGCGATTTACGGTGTTCCTACGATGTTTATCGCGGAACTGCGCCACCCGGAGTTCTCGCGCTTCGATCTCGCGAGCCTGCGCACCGGCGTGATGGCGGGCGCGCCCTGCCCCATCGAAGTGATGAAGCAGGTAATCGCGGATATGCATTGCCGCGAGATGATCATCGGTTATGGACTTACTGAAACCGCTCCGCTGGTCACCTTGTCGGAGGTGGACGACGACCTCGACCACCGCGTCGCTACCGTCGGTAAAGCAATGCCGTGCACGGAGCTCAAGGTGGTGGACTTGGAGAGCCGCGAAACGCTGGAGCGAGGCGTGCAAGGCGAGATCTGTGCGCGCGGCTACATGCTCATGCAAGGCTACGACGGCGACCCGGATGCGACGGCGCGGGTGGTGGACGGAGACGGCTGGTTTCGCACCGGCGACTTGGGCGTGATGCGCGCGGACGGCTACCTGAATATCACTGGCCGCGCCAAGGATATGATTATCCGTGGCGGCGAAAACATCTACCCGCGCGAGATTGAGGAGTTCCTATACACCCACGCCAAGATCGCTGAAGTGCAAGTCACGGGCCTGCCGCACGAGTGCCTAGGTGAAGTGGTGCTGGCGTGGATCCGTCTGAAGCCCGGCGAAAGCGCTACCGCCGAGGAGATCCGCGAGTTCTGCCAGGGACAGATTGCAAGGTTCAAGATTCCCGAGTCGATCCGGTTTGTCGATTCGTTCCCGACGACGCTGAGCGGCAAGATTCAGAAGTTCCGCATGCGCGAGATCGAGATCCAGGAGCAGGGGCTGGAAGGGATTGCCCGGAGTAAGACGGCGTGAGGCGTTTGGGTCTGGGGGCGACGTCCGGCTGACGATTCAGCGCCCTTGCCAGCGGGGCGGCCGCTTATCGAGAAACGCGCAGATGCCTTCCTGCGCATCGGCAGCCAGCGCGTTCTCGGTCATTACTTCTTGCGTGAAAGCATAAGCCTCCGCCTGCGGTAAATCGGCCTGGCGATAGAACGCCTGCTTGCCGGTCTTAATGGTGAAAGCGCTGGCATGGCCGATGCGCTCGGCGAGCGCCAGGGTGGCCGCGCGCAACTCCGCTTCCGGGACCACGCGGTTCACCAAGCCCCAGTCCGCGGCGGTGCAGGCGTCGATGGCGTCTCCAGTCAGCAGCATCTCCAGCCCGCGCTTGCGTCCCAGGACCCGGCTCACCGCCACCATGGGCGTCGAGCAAAACAATCCAATGCGGACACCTGGCGTGGCGAAGGTCGCGCGTTCGGAGGCAATCGCCAGATCGCAGGTGGCCACCAACTGGCAGCCGGCGGCGGTCGCCATGCCCTGCACCTCGGCGATCACCGGCTGCGGCACCGACTGGATCGTGGTCATCATCTGGGTACACACCGCGAAGATTTCACGATACGCATCGGCGCCGAGGCATGTCATTTCGCGCAGATCATGACCAGCGCAGAATGCCGGTCCGGCGGCGGCGAAAATGATGACGCGTGCTTCGCGGTTGCGCTCCAGCTCACTCAGGCACTCGATCACTTCACGCATCAGGGCTAACGACAACGCGTTGCGCTGCGCGGGCCGATTCAGCGTCATGATTGCTGTCGGCCCTTCCAACGCAAGTGTGAGATGAGAATACGGCACGGCGTGCCTCCTGCTTTATGCCCGAGTGAGAAAGACCGGCAGGCCGAGTTTGCCTGAATAGTTAGGCCGGTAGCGGGCGGTGTTATACATAGTCGCGACATCCAGGCGCCGGGGACCGAGCTTCGGATCGGGCAGCGGAACCATCGCGTAGCAGCCCTCATGAATGGCGGCCATCAGACCGCTCTGGCCCGCTTTCGTTGCCTCGTAAGCCATCGTGCCGAATGTCGAGGCGATGAGCTTGTCCATGAAATCGGGCGCGCCGGCCCGCAGGTCGTAGGTCAGATCGCTGACCACGGTTTCTTCACCGGTGCGTTTTTGGATTTCCGTGCTGAGAGTCTCGGCGATGCTGGCCTTCTTGCGATGGCCGTAGGCGTCGGCCTCGCCGTATTCCTGCAACTGATAGCCTTCCCACTGCGCGCCCTCGGACAGGACTACCAGCGCGTAATTGCTGGGATTGCGGCGCTTGTCGGTCAGCAGCAGATCGATCAGCTTTTCGAGATTCACTTTGTATTCCGGAATCACGCAGCGGATGGAAGTGACCCACGCGGTATAGAGCGCGGTGTAGCCCGCATCGCGGCCGAATACGCGGAAAATGCCGATGCGCTCGTGCGAGCCGACGGTGGTCAACTGGCGGTCTATGGCGTCTGAGGCCCGCGTGATGGCGGTGGAAAAGCCCACGCAATATTCGGTTCCGTGGACATCGTTATCCATGGTCTTCGGCACGGCGATCACCTTCATTCCGAGCTGGCTTAAGCGATGGGCGAAGCTGAGGGTGTCATCGCCGCCGATCGCGATCAGAGCGTCAATGCCGAGGCTTTCGATGTTAGACAGCACCTGCGCGCTCATATCGTAACGGCCGTCATGCTGCGGAAAACTGTCTCCCGCCAGGAAATCCGGCAGCTTCTTCATCTTCGATGGATTAGTACGGCTGGTGTGCAGCATGGTGCCGCCGTCGCGGTCTATGGTGCGGGTATTGTCGCGGTCCAGGGGAAGAATGTAGCGTTTACGGCTATCGGGGTCGTTCAGGTTGACGTGTGTCAATCCCTCCCAGCCGCGCCGGATGCCGGTGACTTCAATACCGTTCTCCGCGCCGCGGTAAACCACGCTTTTGATGACTGAGTTGAGGCCGGGAACATCACCGCCCCCGGTAAGGATCGCAATTCGACGAGGTGACATGTAGGGACCATTGTAAGTTGCCGCGTATGTATTTTGCCACCGCAGAACTGCCGTGAACTGCCGTGAACGCTACGCCAATCGGTGTGCGAGGGTATTTACTCGGGCAGTTTGAGCCAGCGCGAAACCGCGCTCCAGAGCGCAGGCGGCGTCACGGGTTTGGAAAGGAAGCCCTGCATGCCGTGTTGGTGGCACTGTTGGCGGATTTCGTCAGAGTAGTTGGCGGTTAGCGCGAGGATCGGCACCTGGTCGTACCCAGGCAGCCGGCGAACGGCAGCCGTGGCTTCCAATCCGTCCATATGGGGCATCTGGAGGTCCATTAGAATCAGATCGTAGTGGCGTGCGGCGGCGGCCCGGACCGCTTCAGCGCCATCGGTGGCGGTGTCGACGTCTACGGCGCGGCCTTTGAGCGCGTGACGCAGCACCCTCAAGCCCACCGGATTGTCTTCAACCGCCAGAATCGCCGGAGCGCCAGCGGGAGCGCGCGCCGCTTTATCGCGCGAGGATGCGGGCAGACGGATGGGAAGACGCACGGTGAAGGTGGAGCCCTTGTCCGGCTCACTTTCCGCTGCGATTTCGCCGCCCATCAGGGCGAGTAACTTTTGAACCAGCGCCAAGCCCAAACCCAGTCCAGGATAATTTCGCGACAAGCCGCTATCGACCTGATGGAAAGATTCGAAGATGCGGGCCTGCCGGTCCGGCGCGATCCCGATGCCCGTGTCGCGCACCTCGATCTTTAACACTTCGCCTTCGCGCGTAAGCTTGAGATCGACGCTCCCGTGATGGGTGAACTTTATAGCGTTATCTAATAGATGTCCAAGTAGATCCTGAATTCGTCCCGCGTCGCCAATGATCGTCTGAGGAAGCGCGGCATCGAGGGTCGCGGTCAGCTTCAGGTCTTTTACTTGAGCCTTTTCACGCTCTTTGGCGAGCGCCGAATCTACCATTTCGGATAGGCCGAATTCAGTTTCGTCGAGCTTCAGATGGCCGGCAGTGAGCGCGGAATATTCCAGAGTGGCGTTCAGCAGATGAAACAGATTCTCGGCGCACAAGCGTACGGTGGAGACATAGTCGCGTTGTTCCTCGTCGAGCCGGGTTTCGAGCAACAGATCCGTCATGCCCATGATTCCGCTGAGAGGCGTGCGGACTTCGTGGTTAAGGTTGGCGAGAAATGTTCCCTTCAAGCGGTCGATTTCGGCGCGCTCGGTGTCGGTGATCGAAATTGTCCCCATTCCCTTAGTTCTTCGGCTGAATGGGGTTCGGGGATTAGGGTGTTCGTCTGAGGGCCTCGGCTACTGCTTTTTCGGGGGCGCCGGACTCGGAGACGCAGGCTGAGCCGGTTTGGTGTCGTCCTTCACTTCGTCTCCGAAGATGATCTTGGTTTCCGCGCCAAACTGCTTGTAATCTTCATAGCGGATGGTCTGGCGGATACGCTGGTCGCCGCTCTTGAAATGCAGAGTGTCATTCGCGACGGTGTAGGTGGGAAACCAGTATTTCCCGTCGATTTGTTCGCGGTAAGTTTCAAACTTGGGGAACTGGTTATCGCCCTTGCGGCTGGCGTTGCCCACGCCGCGCCCGTAAGTCTTGACGATCTGCAAATCCCGATCGTCCACCCACACTTCGCCCGAAAAGTAGCGCTGGTTGCCCTCAATTTTGGCGGGCTTGACGGCGAAAACGTAGCAACCGATCTCATCCACATTCTGATGGCCCAGGTAACGGATCAGGTACTTGGGCAAGTCCGGCGTGGTTAAAACAAACGGCTGGACGCTGCGCATGTCTTCCAGATCTTCAGGGGTTAGCGTGATGTTTCGGAGGGTGGGTACCGGCGAGCGGACCACATGTTCCGTGCGTTTACCCTCAGGGCTGAATACGATGTCCGAGACGGTTTCCCAACGGCCGGTAATGGCGCCACTGTCGTCGAGTTCCTGGATGCGCGCAGTCTGGCGATAGGTGTAGACCTCACGCGCTTTGGCGAACTGGGCCTCCTTGGCCGCGAACTTTTGCACGATGTCGTCGATCTGCGCCTGCGACAGA
>DATJEI010000366.1:0-14968 GCA_035496735.1 Bryobacteraceae bacterium
AAGCGCCTGAAAAAAATCGGCTTCGAAAGCGGCTGGACCCAATTCGATGCCTACCAACGCCTGAAGGAAGGCCTTCCTCTCGGCGTCTCGCTGGTGCCTGTGGGCCGCATCATTGAAGAGCGCCGCATGCTGAAATCGCCCGCCGAGATCGACACCATCCGCCGCAGCGTTAACCTGAACTCGGAAGCCTTCGCCCGTGTGCTCAAGCGCATTCGGCCCGGCGTACGCGAGCTCGACGTCGCCGCCGAGATTGAATTTCAGATGAAAATGCTGGGCGCCGAGAAGCCGTCCTTCGAAACCATCATCGCCGCCGGACCCCATTCCGCGCTGCCGCACTCGCATCCAACCGCCCACCAGATCGGCGCCGATGAACTACTATTAATCGATATGGGCGCGAGCCTGGAAGGCTATGCCAGTGACATGACCCGCGTGATCCACCTCGGACCTCCGCCTAAGAAGATTCGCGAAATGTATCGCGCCGTGTTGGAAGCTCAACTGGCCGGAATCGAGGCCGTTCGCGAAGGGACGACCGCCGGAAAAGTCGATGCCGCTACCCGGAATGTTTTGAAAAAGCACAAGCTGGATAAAGCCTTCGTCCACTCCACCGGCCACGGCTTGGGCCTTGAAATTCATGAGCCGCCGCGGCTCGGCAAGAAGGACAAGACCCGGCTTCAGGCCGGCATGGCCATCACCATCGAGCCTGGCGCTTACATAGAAGGGCTGGCCGGAATTCGCATCGAGGACACGGTGCTGGTGACCAAGAATGGTTGCGAAGTGCTGACGCCCACCTCCAAAGAATTTGTGCATCTGTAATTCACCCTCATAAATGACCAACCAAGAGATCAAAGAGCTGCTTCAGATATTTGACGAGAGCGGCGTCGCGGAAATGGAAGTCCAGCGCGGCGAGAATCGTTTGCGTTTGCGGCGTGCGCCCGCAGTCCATGAGCTGACTGCCCACTCCTCCGGCCAACCCGCGGCGCACACTCACGTCCCCGCGCCTGCACCGGCCCCCGCAGCGGCAGCGTCCAAGGCGTCGGGTCCGGACCCCAGCCACACGCTGATCAAGTCGCCCATCGTCGGGACTTATTACGATGCACCCTCGCCGGAAGCCGGACCGTTCGTGAAGGTTGGCGATACCGTTGAACCCGGCCAGGTGCTGTGCATCATCGAGTCGATGAAGCTGATGAATGAAATCGAGGCGGAGATCGCCGGGACCCTGGTTCACAAACTGGTGGAGAACGGACGGCCGGTGGAGTATGGCGAAGCCCTGTTCGCCATCCGCCCGCGCTAGGCCGCGCCCGCATGTTTAAAAAAATTCTGATCGCCAACCGCGGCGAAATCGCCCTGCGCGTAATCTGCGCCTGCAAAGATCTGGGCATCCGCACGGTCGCGGTGTATTCCGAAGCCGACCGCCACAGCCTGCACACTCGTTTTGCGGATGAAGCCATCTGCATCGGCCCGGCCAAGAGCTCGCGCAGCTATCTCGACATTCCTGCGGTCATTAGTGCCGCCGAAATCACCAACGCCGAAGCCGTTCATCCCGGATACGGTTTCCTTTCCGAGAATGCCGACTTCGCCGAAGTATGCGAGACCTCCGGCCTTACCTTCATCGGACCCAAGCCGGAAGTAATCCGCCGCATGGGGCTAAAGCAGGAAGCGCGTAGCGCTATGGACCAGGCCGGCGTGCCGATACTGCCGGGGTCGAAGGGCGTACTCGCGAGCCTGGAAGAAGCTCTGGAAGTCGCCGGCGGCATCGGCTATCCCGTGATGATGAAGGCATCGGCGGGAGGCGGTGGACGCGGCATGCGCGTAGTGCGCAGCGCCGAGGAACTGCCGCACCTCATGGCGCAAGCCCAGGCCGAAGCCTCGGCGGCGTTTTCGAACGGCGATATGTACATGGAGAAACTGGTTGAGAATCCGCGCCATATCGAGTTTCAGATTCTCGCCGACAACCACGGCAATGTGGAAGTCCTGGGCGAGCGCGAATGTTCTATCCAGCGCCGTCACCAGAAGCTGATCGAGGAGTCGCCGTCGGTGGCGGTGACTCCGGAGTTGCGCCAGCGCACATCGGAATCGCTGCGGGTAGCGCTCAAAGCAATCGGCTACACTAACGCCGGCACCGTGGAATTTTTGATGGATGCCGACGGCAATCTGTATTTCATCGAAGTGAACGCGCGCATTCAAGTGGAGCATCCAGTCACGGAAATGGTGACCGGCATCGATCTGGTGAAGAGCCAGATCCGCATCGCGGCTGGCGAGAGCCTTCGCGAGATTCTGCCGTTCCCGCCCGAGAAATTTATCCACCTGCGCGGACATGCGCTCGAATGCCGCATCAATGCCGAGCATCCTGAATCGCTCACTCCCTCACCCGGCCGCATAACCGGACTGAATCTGCCAGGAGGCGCTGGTGTGCGTGTCGACACCGCCGCGTATCAGGACGGCGTTATCCCGCCCTACTACGATTCCCTGGTGGCGAAACTCATCACTTTCGGCGCCAACCGCGACGAAGCCATCGCGCGCATGCGGCGGGCGCTGGACATGTTTGTGGTGGAAGGGATCTATACGTCGATCCCGCTGCACCAGAAGATTCTCGCGCATCCCGATTTCATCGCCGGCAAGATCGATACCGGCTTTCTCGCCCGCTCAGGCCTTCTGCCGGAGAAGAAGTAGGACGGTACAATCGGGGCCGGATGGAAATCACGCTCAATCCGGAGCTCCAGGCCCGGATCGAAGAGAAACTTCACAATGGAGAAAGGAATAGGCGGAGAAGCCCGTGGCCGTATGTTCGATCATGATCGGTCGGGATGTTTGAAATGCCTGTGACTCCTCTAAGAGCGCAGTTCCTTCACTCATTACGCTGACTTCGAGCACCCGGCCGGAATAGTGTGCGAGCTTCCTGGCAATGCTCTCACTCTGAGAGGTACGCGAGCGCCTATTTCGCCGGAACCTTAATCGCGAAATACGCCACCGTCTTGCCCGGTTCCAACAAGAACTGATGCGACACGCCCGCTGGAATGTTCAGAATGTCGCCGGGTGCGACCGGAACCTTGCGGGCGCCGGTGGTTGTATCCGAACGGGTTTCGCCCGGACCCGTGGTCTTCGGGTTCACTTGGGTGCCGCCAATCGCGATCGTCGCGGTGCCGGATTCAATGATGAGAATGTCAGTCCAGCCCTGGTGGACTTCCGATAGGCCGCTCTTATCGCGGAACGTCGGACGCCCGCTGTGATTGCCGAAATCTTCCAGCTTCGCGGACTCCTTTATGGACTTTAAGTCCCCCGACTTCCACACGAAGAATCCCGCCGGATCGGCAGCGAACAGCGGGACCAGAGGCAAAAGCAAAAGTAGTTTTTTCATAGGTGGCTCCTATAATATCCCAGAAGCTTCCGCAAGTGCACGGGGGTTGCGCAACAAAAAGCGAAGCAGCCAACTGCCCGTCAGATTGGTCTTGAGCGCCTCGACAAACTGATCCGGCGTCAGCAGCTTCAGCACTTCCAGGCGTTCGTCCCACTTGCGATCGTCCCAGCGCGCGATCTTTTGGTTGATCTTGTGGGCCAGTCGCAGGTTGGCGCCGAAACGCTTGCCCCATTCCCGCTCGAAGGCGCCGAGCGCCGCGCGCGAAACGTCGTTCTTTTCGATTGCCGTGGCCGCCACTTCGCCGGCCATCTTCCCGGCGTGGATCGCCCAGCGTATGCCCTCGCCCAGCAGTGACGACGCCTGCCCGGCCGCATCACCCACGCCCAGGATGCCGTTGCCCGCGAACCGCTCGGCGAAACATTCCGAGGGGATCAATCCTGAATGGTGTTCCAGCGGCTGAGCCCCGCTTAAATTCACACCATAGGCAGCCGCACCCGAGACCAAGGCATCCAGATAGGCATCCGGCTTCGCGTCCGAATCCGGATGTATGATGCCGACGCCGACGCGCACCCGGTGCCGGCCCCACGGAAACACCCAGGCGTAGCCGGCGGGCGCGAGGTCGCTCCCGACTAAAAGCACCGCTTCGCTCTGGTCGCAATGCGGGGCGTACATGTCGTATTCCGCGCCCACGCCAAAGCGGCGCATACCCGGATCAAGCCCCGCCTGTTTCAACAGCGCCGCCCGGTAGCCGGTCGCGTCGATGACCACTCGCGCGCGCAGAAACTCGCTCCGTGTCCGTACGCCCACCACCCATTCGTCCTGGAGTACGGGACTTTCCACGTTAGTCGCCACGCGCACCGCGGCTCCGGCATCCACCGCTCTGCCCGCGAGGAACTGAAACACGCCGCGCACATCGATCACGCACATCCGCGGCCGGGAGTAATCGTAAACCGCTGCATTGTGGGCCGATAGAAAGCGCACGCGCCATATCGGATGATACAAGGCGGCCGGGATCGACAGCGCTTCTAATTCATCGACAAAGCTGCCGCCGCTGGTGCGAATGGGCGAACCGATTTCATGATTCTGCTCCAGGACCAGCGCCGAGCACCCGCGCCTCGCCAGGGCTTCCGCCGCCGCCAAACCCGCCGGACCGCCGCCCGCAACAATAGCGTCGTAGCTCTTGCTAACCCCTGCATTGTAGGCTCGGCCCAAGTTACTCTCCGCCTCCATGTTATGCTGATTTTGCGGTCCTGCGAGAGCAGACCGCAATGGCATTTTTTGGGCTACACCCCGCAAAGACGCCGCTCCAGGTAAGGTAACCTTAAGTACGTTCTAAGTGACATCTTGCCTGAATTCGTAAGAGGGTCCTGATTTGCTCCAGTACTAGAACCGCCTATTATCGAGACGGAGCACGAGTACGGGAGCTTATGGACATCATGACAGCGCCAATGAATCAGAGCCCTGAGGCACGCGAGAACCGGAAGGGCACGGTACGGATCGTCATCGCCGACGATCATCCCATTGTGCGCGACGGGTTGAAAAAGCTGCTGCTATTGGAGGACGATTTCGACGTGGTTGGCGAAGCGGGCGACGGCCGCGAGGTGCTGGAAAAGGTCCGTGAACTCGATCCCGACGTGCTCTTACTCGACCTCCGCATGCCCAACCTGGACGGTCTCGCCGCCCTGCAGGCGCTGCAACAAGTCAACCAGCGAACCCGCGTGATCATTCTTACCGCGTCGGAGGACAAGAACGAATTCGTCCAGGCCATGAAGCTCGGCTGCAGCGGCATCGTGTTGAAACAAACGGCGCCGGACTTGATCGTCAAGAGCATACGCAAGGTTCATTCTGGTGAGATCTGGCTGGATTCGCACACCACCGCTGCTGTCATGCGCCAGTTCTCAACCGCTCTCGAGGGGGGCCATCCGTCGGCATCCGGCTCCGGCAAAGGCCGCGAGCGCAGTCCGCTCTCGACGCGCGAGCGCGAGATTGTGGCTCTAGTCGCGCAGGGCTACAAGAACAAGGAGATGGCGGAGAAGATGTTTATCAGCGAGCAGACGGTGAAGAACCACCTGCATAACATCTTTGACAAACTCGGCGTCTCTGACCGCCTGGAACTGGCTCTCTACGCTATCCACAAAGGTTTGCACTTGAACGGCGAGCAGCCCGTCCGTTGACCCGCGCTGGCTCGTGTAGCCCAGCAGCCAAACGGCAATCAAGCGCGGTCAAACAGTCTTGTCCTTCGCATAGCACAGCGGCGCCAGCTTGCACTCCGCGCACTTCGGATTCCGCGCCACGCACAACGCGCGCCCGTGATGAATGATCTGGTGCGAGAACAGAATCCACTTGTCTTTGGGAATCGCTTGCATCAAATCTCTTTCGATCTTCACCGGCTCGGTTGCCTTGGTTAAGTCGAGGCGTCGCGAGATGCGCTGCACATGCGTATCCACCACCACGCCGGAGGCAATTCCGAATGCTGTTCCCAGCACCACGTTAGCGGTCTTGCGTGCCGCGCCCGGCACCGAGAGCAGCGCATCCATTTCACGCGGCACCTCGCCCTTATAGTCCGCCAGAATCTTGCGAGCCGCGCCGATGACCGACTTAGCCTTGTTGTTGAAGAATCCCGTCGAGCGGATATCCTGCGCCATCTCCTGCTGGCTGGCAGCCGCAAAATCCCGGATAGTGGGATATTTGCGGAATAGTCCCGGCGTCACCTCGTTGACGCGCTTGTCGGTGCACTGCGCCGAGAGAATGGTTGCCACCAGCAGTTCCCAGGCGTTCGAATGATGTAGGGCGCAGGTAGCCGCGGGATACATCTCGTCCAAGCCGGCCAGAATCTTGGCGATGCGCGCCTTCCGTTCCGCGGCGTTCTTAGGCCTGGCGATTCGTGCCTTCACAGAGTCCGGACCTTAGTCAAAATCAATATCCCGCTTGGGAGGCGGTTCGTCCGGATTCTCTTTGGCGATCTTCAGCATCTCATCGAATTTCTTGCTGAGCACATCGTGATGCGTTTTGTGGCTCTCCACCGATTTCAGAAACGCATCCTCACGCCGGCTGGCTTCACCGCGCTGCCGCTGAACCGCGCTTTCGAGATCGGCGAAGGTCGGCGGCTTGACGTGCTCCACATGCCGGATTACGGCGCTGGTCTCCGGGTCGATGTGCAGCTCCGCCTGGCAGCATGGGCAAGTGACCTTAATAAGTGGCGTGTTTTTCGCCATGCTCTCAGTGTATACTGGCCTGCACCACTTAGAATAAGCCGGGAGCGGCCAACATGTTTAAAGAATTCAAGACCTTCATCATGCGCGGGAACGTCCTCGATCTCGCCATCGGCGTGATTATCGGCGGAGCGTTCGGCAAGATTGTCGCTTCGCTGGTGGGAGACATCCTCAATCCCATCATCGGGCTGGCGTTGGGCAAAATCGATTTCTCAAACCTGTTTGTGGCGCTCAACGGGCAAAGCTATGCCACCATCGCGGATGCCAAGAAAGCCGGTGCGCCCACCCTCAACTACGGCCTCTTTATCAATACCGTCATCGAGTTCGTGATTGTGGCCTTCGTAATCTTCCTCGTCGTCAAACAGGTGAACCGCTTCATGCCGAAGCCCGCGCCCCCTCCCGCCACGAAAGTGTGCCCGGAGTGTTTGAGCACCATCCCGGCTGGCGCCAAGCGGTGCGCCCAATGCACGTCCGTCGTGGCGTGACGCGTGGAGCTCCCCCCCAAGGGTTCACCCCACTTAAGAATTTGGCTCGCAGATGAACGCAAACGGACACGGATAAAAAAACGTGATTTCGTCTCAATTCCTGAATAGTGGATGAGCGATTTTTTCTACCGTGAGCGCGCGCCGCTTAACGCAAGACCGGGTCACCGGTTTGAAGAATCTTGAGCCGCACGGGCGGGCTGGGTGGTTCGGAGACGCGCTTTCACCCGGCCGATTTCTTACTTATCCCAGGCGTGATGCCGCGCACCGGCATCCCGATCTTCCACGCGATCATAGAGGTGATCGTCGCAAACCGTGCCCAGTGCAAGATTGTAAAGCGTGGTCAATCCCAGGCCCTCGCGCAGATCATCGTCGAATTCGTGCAGCGCCTTTAAGTGCGTGGCCAACGCGGGAACTTCCTTGCCCGAGGGAGTACGAAGGAACATCTGATAGCCGCCATGGACCAGCAGCGCGATCTCGCCGCCCACCAGCACGCCAGCCTTGCCGATGCCCATTTTGCCAGAACCCAGATCCTGGATGATCGCCCCGCAGCCGGCGCGAGTCACACGGCAGCGCGCGGCGGATTCCATAGTGGCCGCGAATCCGAGTTCTTTCAAGCCAGCGATGCGCTCCTCGAAGCTCTCGACCTTGGGCTTTTGATTGCGAAAGAACATAGAATCTTGATTATAAGTCACTGGCGGTGTTCGGCTTGTATCACCCGCAAAGATCCGCCTGAATCGCGGCCGCGATGCTGTTGGCAAAGTGCTCGACACGCTTGATGTCGGGACCTTCCACCATCACACGCGCCAGCGGCTCGGTTCCCGAAAATCGGACCAGGATCCGGCCGGCATCGCCAAACTCGGCCTCAGCGGTGCGGATTTCACGATTCGCCTGGACCAGCTCTTCGAGCGGGCGCTTGTTCTTCACGTGCACGTTGACCAGAAGCTGCGGGTAGGTTTCAAGCTCGCGCGTCAGGGTGTCTAGATCCTGCGCGGACTCGCGGACCGCCTCGAAAACCCGCAGCGCCGTCAGCAGCCCGTCGCCGGTGGTGGCGTAATCCCGGAAGATGATGTGGCCGCTTTGTTCGCCGCCCAAAGGCGCGTTGCGGCGCAGCATTTCCTGGAGCACATACTTGTCACCGACCGGCGTGCGCACCAGTCCGATCCCATGGCGCCGGAGCGCCCGCTCCAGGCCCAGGTTCGACATGACAGTGGCGATCACTTCGGTAAGGCGCCCGGCGGCGTGCAGCCGCAATGCCGTCACCAGCATCACCGCGTCGCCGTCGACGATCTTGCCGGAGTGCGAAACAAACAGCGCGCGATCGGCGTCGCCATCGAAAGCGACTCCAATATCGGCGCCGGTTGCGAGCACCCGCTCGCGCAGCCCATCCAGATGCAGAGATCCGCAGTTCAAATTGATATTGCGGCCATCCGGCTCACAGCCGATGCATTCGGTCACCGCGCCCAGCCGCTGAAACAGCGCAGGCGCCAGAAAGCTGGCGGCGCCGTGCGCGGCATCGACGACGATGCGCATTCCCGCCAGGCCCGCGGGCAGAGTGGCCGCGAGGTGTTCGATATACTCGCTGTCCAGGCCTTCGTCCACCATCAGATTCGCCGGCTCCGCCACGACGCCCGAATCGAGAGCAGCAAAGATGTCGCGCTCCAGTACGTGTTCGTCCTGGTCCGGCAGCTTGAATCCGGAATGATCGATGATCTTGATGCCGTTGTCGCGATACGGATTGTGCGACGCCGATATCATGACGCCGGCCGCGAACGGCCCGGTTCGCGCGACGTGCGCAATGCCGGGAGTGGTGATCAGCCCGGCGAAGCGCGCCTTCACTCCACGGCTTGCCAAACCGCCCGCGACATAACGGGCAATCGACGGGCCGGACTCGCGCGTATCCATACCTATGACCACTTCGGGAGACCGCGCCGCCACCGGGTCAGCAGCCGGATGGTCCCTCACCCAAATCGCGAGCGCCACGCCCACGGCAAACGTCGTAGCAGCGTCGAGCGGGTACTCTCCCGCGACGCCGCGCATACCATCGGTTCCAAAAAGTTGTCTCACGTTGGGGTTATTTTCCTGTCCGTTCGATCGTTAAGTGGACGGTGACTTGCGGGGGCGATTCAAAATGCACTTGCGGGTCGTCGACGAAAGCGTCCACCCGATGGTCGCCGGATTGCATCAGACTGCGCAGATCAATGGGGTCGGTTTGAACTTGGGTTACGGACGTGACGCGCGCCTCTGCACCGGCGATGCGCAAATGCCCGGGGGAAACACTTTGTCCCGCCAGGTGATACCCGGCGGGCGGGGAGCCTGACAATCGGACCTCGACCGGCACTTCCTTCTGCGCAAGGTGCGCGAGGTGCAGCCGCAACTGCGATGGCACGGCACGGAGGAACACTACGCCAGGCGGCAGGTTGAGGTTGGATTCCGAGATCGTGAAAGTGCGATCCTCGGAGCTTGCGACGTTTGCCAGGTCAAACCGGACTACGGTCTCGGCGAGGCTCGCAACCGTCAATCGCCCGGCGGGTCCGCGCAATTCGAGATGCACGGTTTCGGGCGAATTGCCGGCCACCATCCAGCCATTGGCCAGATTGCTGTAGACGATCGGCGCGGTGTGGGTGGTGACCACCAGGGGCGCCGAAGAAAATGCCAGCCATAGCAAGACCGCCAGCAACAGCGAGCCCAGTTTCCAGCCGAGATTCTTTGCGATTCCCATGCTAAGGCTCCGCCTGCTTCCAACGCGGTTCGCTGGCCCTCACCCCCGCTCCGGCCTTGCCGGTGGTATGGCGAGTGAGCCGTTCCTGCAGGCGTTCCATCGAAATGTCGGGCTCCAGGTCGCCGCGGGATGCGATGGCGATCTGGCCGGTCTCTTCAGAGACCACAATCGCCAGAGCGTCGCTTTCCTCCGTGACGCCGATGGCGGCGCGATGGCGCGTACCCAGGCGCCGCAGCATCACAGGGTTGGTAGTCAAGGGCAGGAAGCAGGCCGCCGCCGCGACCCGGTCGCCTTGAATAATCGCCGCCCCGTCGTGCAGCGCGCCGCCGCGTTCGAAGATGGAGCACAGCAGATCGCGCGACACCACGGCATCCAGCGCAACCCCGCTCTCAATAAACGTGCGCAGCCCGACGTCGCGCTCGATCACGATGAGCGCGCCGGTCCGGCCGTCGATCAGAGCCTGCACCGCCAGCATGATTTCGTCGGCGATTTCGCGGCGCTCCAGTTGGCCCTCCAGCCCCAGCCAGCGGAAGCGGCCAATGCGCGAAAGCAGGCGCCGGATTTCCGACTGAAACATGACGATGAGCGCGAAGGCCGTATACGGCGCCAGCCCCGCGAGCACCGAGCGCAGCAGATCCAGATGAGCCCAAACTGCGGCCAGATACATCGCCAAGAGCACGCCGATCCCAGTCAAGATGGGCGCCGCGCGGCGGCCGCGGACGGCCATGATGAATTGATAGATCAAGACCGCCACGATCAGGATGTCGATGACCGACAAAACCGTGAGCTTCGAAATAATCGGAAGCAAGAATGGCTGCATGATCTCCAACAAGGCGGCCCCTTAAGCCGGATCTAGAAGTCCCAGACGCAAGGTCACCTATCAGTAGTGTATTAGGAGTTCAAGTCCAGCGGCAATCTAATCAGTAAGTTATACGAAATACATTCCGCTGGCTCCAATAGAGCCTGAAAGGTGGCTCCTGGTACATTCTGGTACGTTCTCCAGGAGTGTTTCTGGCGTTCTGAAAAACACCAGGCCGCGTTGCGCGAAGCGATCACGCGGCGCGGCAGTCAGCGAGCCAACTTTCAAGCCCAGTTGCGGCCTCCGACGCCGAATCGAACCGAGCTTCCGATTCCACGGACTCGAACTCATCAACGGCAATACGAAAACGCCAATGCTCGCCCTCGCGAGCGAGATAGGCTGCGATGCCTGTCGGTAAAGGCTCGACAGTGAAGTTGACTAAGTTCTCATCAGTGTGTTCGGTTGGTCCGTTGTTTTTCCACATTGGACTGATTTTGAGTGTAGGCATGTTAGCCCTCCAACATTCCTATCGGCATTCCATAGAGCGGCTTCACTTAGGCAGCCTTTGGAGGCGATATATACCCGGCCTTCAATCCACGCCCCCTCATCCCGCCGGTGCTCGGCTTCGGGCGTCTACGAATCCAGAAGCGTTGACCACCTAAGAGTCCCGACGCTATCTATTATTAAGCGGTGGGTACGGAGTAACGCTCACATTCCCGCTGGCTTTAATCTCCCCGGACACTTCGTCATAGTCAGCTTGATCGGCGTGAAGGATGAATCCGTTCGCCTTAATTACAACGTTACCTTTGAGGTGTGCGACAGAAGGATATGGGTGTCCCTTCTCGACACTAAGCGCTGTTGCAAGGACGGGACCGCGTTCAAATTTTTGCGAGACAAGCGTCACGTGCTTTAGGTCACCGGCGCGATCCTGGCCCATCGCCGTCGAGAAACCGACAACAAGCAGGAGAAGTGCAGCGGCGAAGGCGATGAGTTTCATTATCGGGAGCCTCCATCCACGAAGGCTATCACATCACGTCTATCAGGGCGCGGCTCGGTGCATCCCCTTATCACGCTCACGCGCTGCATGCCCGCGATGGCCGCTGGTGTTACTGATAGGCTGTGGGAAGTGTCCGACTTGGTAGCCCTGCTCGAAGCCGAGGAACGGGGGTTAGAAAGAGCGGCGTAAACTAATAGGGTGATCATTTCCACTTTAGCCGTGACCCTCATGTCTATCGGCGTGGTCAGCGCATGTGAGTGCGCGGAGTCTACTGTCCAAGCCGGAAAGGATAACGCTCAGGTTGTTTTCCGTGGCACTGTTATAGCGTTGCGACCTGCCGCCAAAAGACGAGTACCGGGCGACACAGGCAAGATTGCCGTATTCCGTGTGAGCCGGGTCTGGAAGGGCACAGTTGGGGAGATATTTGAAATGCCTGCGGACGAGGCGACAGCTGTCTGCTGGGGATTTTCGCCTGAACTAGTGCGTGGTGTTGAACTCCTTGTTTACGCGCGTCAATTATGGGGAAGCGATTACGCAAGTCAATCCTGCCGGACGAAGCGTGTAAAATTTGCGAGCAAAGATTTTGAAGAACTAGGCCCAGGCGAAGAGCCTAAACCGCCCCCACCATTGCGCCAAAATTCAAAGTAGCCCACTACCAAAATTTGCGATCCCTTGACAATCGCCAGCATTTCAACCTAGCCTCAAGAACTGAATGCCTACCGAACATATCGTCGCCCTACTGATCGCAGAACGTGACAAATTGAACCGAGCTATCGAGGTTCTCCAAGGCTCTGCGAAGCGGCGTGGTAGGCCGCCACAAAATCCACTGACGGCAATGGCCGCGCCTGTTAAGAAACGAAAACGCCAGAGTGCAGCACGACGTAAGGCACAGGCCGAACGCATGAAGGCTTACTGGGCAGCGAAGCGGAAGAAGGAGAAGTAGGCTTCTAAGCGCTTCTTCTTCAGCTTGTTCGGCAACTCCTGATAGCATTCTTCAACGCAACAACTTGAATGAACGGTCGTCCCAAACGAAATAGTATTTTGAGCAACCCATAAAGACGAATTGCAACAACCGTTCAAATCCATCGGTTGGACAAGCACGTTCCAGAATCATTAGCCTGCTGTCCACTCTGAAGGAAGCACCGCCAAACCGCAATGGATTCGTTGGAGTGCAATTGGGGCAGTCACGGCTGATAAAACGTTTGGGGAAGAGCGGCGGGACTGACACACGTCCGGTCTTGGCGTCAATGACATCGAGTACTAGGTGGTCACCTCCAGGTGCCGTTGCGATAACGACGAAGTGACCGGCAAAGTTCGTCTCGTGGCTAACATTGATCGGCCCTACGGGCGTCAGAGGTGGAACAGGCTTCCCAGTGTAGACTTCTGTTGGGGGATAATCCTCAAAACGAGGCTCGCTACCATGGACCAACGATGGAAAGATGAACGCACAGAATACGCAGGTCTTGATGTTCACCTTCACTCTCTTAGCGTAGCTGAGTTCTCACGGCCCCTTACGCCGGATCGAGAAGTCCCAGACGCAAGGTCACCTATCAGTAGTGTATTAGGAGTTCTTAATCTCCGTCCACAATCGATCGCGTTTTTTTGAAATGCGCCGGCTGAGCCTGAATTTGTACTGCCCTGCGGCGTTCAATCCACCGCAGCCATGCTGCGCTCAACGGTCTTGAGGGCCCTCATGACCGGGTTTGTCTTCTTTGAGATTCAAGCGAATCGCGGGCTCCGGCTTGCGTAGTTTTCGACTCTGGAACAACATGAGCGCCCGAAGCAGGCCGAGTCCGATGAAACATGCCCCAAGCGCGACCTGTTGACGAAGGATGGCGACGACACCAAGACACAGAGCGCCAATTGCCACGAGCGCAACAAGGATATTCCGACGCATTGAAGTTCAGTTAACTTTGCCAGGCATAGCGAAGGGGCATTCGACGGTCATTGTTCGTTTGGCTTTGCCAGTTCGGAGACCGAATCGCCAAAGATTATCACATCACAAGTAGTGCCTCAGGAGTTCTTGATCTCCGTCCACAATCGATCGCGTAATCTTTGGGATGCGGAGGGCTGGGCCTCAAACCATTCTCCGCGCGCCAGCACCTCGGGCATTGGATATAGCACCGGATCCTGGCGCACCAGCGCTGGCAGATAGCGCAGCGCTTCCTGATTCGCGCTAGCGGTATGCGTCGCCATCACGATCCCCGCGGCGACGTGCGGACGCAGCAGATAATTGATCCAGCGATGCGCCGCTTCGACGCGCCGGCTCTCGCGCAAGATCGCGATATTGTCGGCAAATCTCGGAAAGCCTTCGCTAGGAAACGAAAACGCCAGCTTGCCGGGGGCAGCGGCGATGGCTTGGGCGGCGGTGACGGCCCAGGCTTGGGCGGCGAGCACATCGCCCGCGGCGGCCTGGTCCCGCACTTCGGCGTTCAGGTAAGCGCGCAGCAAGGGCTTTTGCGCAAGAGCTTCCTGCCGCGCAGCGAGAAGTTCAGCGGGATTCGCGGAGTTGATCGAATAGCGCAGCTTCTGCAAGCACGCTCCCAAGACTTCGGGTTCGTCGTCAAGCATGGTGAGGTGTCCCCGCAATCGCGTGTCCCACAGATCGGCCCACGAGGCGGGCGCCGGCTGCAGGGTCCTCTGATGCAGGATTCCGGTGACTCCGTGCATGTAGGGGATGCCCCAGCGCAGTTCCGGGTCCCAAGGCGGACGCTGGAACTCAGGCGACAGGGCGCTCAGGTTGGGGAGCAGCGCGTGGTCCAGCGGCGCGAGCAATTTGAGCGCGCGCATCGGTTCGATAAAATCACCCGAAGGAAACACCACGTCCCATCCGGAATTGCCGCTCATCACCTGCGCCAGCATCTCCTGATTGCTTTCGTAAGTGCCGTAATGAATGCGAACGCCGGACTCGCGTTCGAATTGCGGAACGGTTTCGGGTGCAATGTAGTCCGACCAGTTGTACACGTTGAGGCGTGGCCCGCGTCCGCAGGCAGCAGCGATGCCTCCCAGTATTAGCGTCCGCCGTTTCACGGGCGTTGCTTTATGCACGACGCAGCCTCTCCGACAGCAGCACCAGCGTGCCCAGCAGCACCACGATCGTCGTCGAAACGGCGTTGAGCACCGGGCTGACGCCGCGGCGCGCCATCGCGTAGATCACCATCGGCAAGGTTTGAGAATCGACGCCGGCCACCAGACTGGTGATCACGTAGTCGTCAATCGAAATCGTGAATGCGAGCATGGCGGCAGCGGCGATGGCGGGCGCGAGATACGGTAGAGTCACGCGCCGAAAGGCTGCAAACTCGGTCGCGCCTAAGTCCTGCGCCGCTTCTTCCAGCGCCGGATCGAATCCGCGCAACCGCGCCAGCACCACGACGACGACATAGGCGATCGAGAACGATACA
>DATJEI010000367.1:0-4363 GCA_035496735.1 Bryobacteraceae bacterium
TGTTTGTGGCAGCCGGACCTGTAAGCCGAATTCTGTCTGCCGGATTGCTCCGGCAGGACGGTCATTCCTCTGGGCCGAACATTACTGTGCGGCTCAAGCGACCTACCCGGAGGTTGTGGCGCGCCGAGCCGGCACGCGCCCGGGAGGCTTATTCAGCCGGCTCCAGGCTCCCTCCCTATTTGGTCTTGCTCCGTGTGGGGTTTGCCCTGCCCGCCGCATTACTGCGACGGCGGTGCGCTCTTACCGCACCTTTTCACCCTTACCCCGACGTTGCCGCCGGGGCGGTATGTTTTCTGTGGCACTTTCCGTAAACCGGGTTTGAACCCGGCCTCCCGGACGTTATCCGGCACACTGCTCTGTGGAGTTCGGACTTTCCTCCCTCGCCGCTTGACGCAGCGAGAGCGACCGTCCGGTCCAGCTGCCAACAATTCATTGTAACAGTCGGGGAGGCAGTCCCTGGCCGTGGGTCGTCGGTCGTTGGCCAAACTTCATGTGGAGACCTTGGACCGCAACAACCGACGGGCAAAGGCCAAGGGCCAAGGACGAACGACCAACGGCCACGTCAGTTCGGCAGGTTCTTATCCAACTTCTGGATCTTCCAGAAAGCGTTAGGCCGGCGTTCGTTGACCGGTGGAAGTGGATAGAGCTTCTGGTGCGGTTCGGTCTGGTACCAGAAGGCCACGCTGGTGTAGTCGTCGGAGCGGTCGTCGGCGTGGCCGTGTTCAACGGTCGCGCGCAGCGATTTCTGAAAGTAGATTGGGTCTTCGATGTGAAATCGGTACATGGTGTGGCTGCCGGTCCAGTCCCGGTTCCCCTTTTGCGCGTAACCGATGAATGGGTAGTTGAATTCGTTTTGGAAACCCCATGCGTTGTTGAAGTAATCTTCCATGCCAGTCCCGTTGATGGTGGCGTGAGCGCTCTCTCCATCCACAAAGAACACATCGTCGCCTTCTCCCCACCATCCGGTTGAAAGCCCGAACACATTAAGGATGGTTCCCATGTACTGGCCCTTGCCCTTGGCCTCCATGAATACGTAGTTGTTCCTGCCATCCACGTTCTTGCCGCCGGTTTCTGATTCGGGGACGGCTCTGGTGAGTTCGTGCCGCCACTGGGCGTGAAAACGGCCCAGGTTCGAAACTGACTGTGCGCTGCGATACTCCTGATAATCAATGTGGAAGTAGAGATTACGCACGGCCTGGGTCCCCTCATTGGTGAGGGTGATGCGCGCGCCATTGCCAAACGGCATCTCGAAGTAGCAGTTCATGGCGCGGTCCTGCACCGTGATGGGCAGGGACCACCAGGAATGGTATTTCTGGCCCTCATCGGCCATTTCGAAGCCGGTCCCGAAGAAGTCGCCAATTGGCACTTCGACGCTGGGATCGGTTTCGCCGTCCCAGTACATGCGCAGCACCAGTTCGCGCAAATGATATGGACTGGGGGAGTTGATGGTGAACCAGATATGCCGGATGGAGCCTGCGCCCTTGATATCCGCAAGGGTAGCGGTTGACCCGGCCTTCACTTCAACCCAGTCCGCGTTGCCGCCGGAGAGGTCCGCGCTTGAGGCCCGCCTCGAAACCGCATCACTCAGATTGGCCAGTCCATCCAGGGGGCTGTTCTGCTGTCCCAGCGCTAACGCTGAAAAGCACACGAAAAAGACAAGCATCCTGATCATGGCAATCCTCCCGCAGAATTGCGGTAGGAACGTTATCACAGGCGTCGAATGTTATGTGGTCGCTTAGGCAGGTCGGGAGCCGCCTCCGAAAAGCCGTGCGATTCAGCCTCTCCGCGGGAACTGCTAGACTTGATGCACGGTTGTCGTTGGAAGCGCCTGAAGACTGACGCCTGAAGACTGACGACTGCCCTATGACTACCCTTGAAGCCATCCGCATTGCGCTCTTGTCGCTCTGGGCGAACAAGCTTCGTTCCGCGCTGACTCTGCTGGGCGTGGTGATTGGTGTGGCCGCCGTAATTGCCGTGGTCACCTTCGTGAACGGAATCAATGGCTATGTGGCGGAGAAGATTTTCAATCTCGGGGCTGATGTTTTCATCATCAGCAAGGTCACTCCGGTTATCACCAACGTGGACCAGTTGCTCGACGGCCAAAAGCGCAAAGACCTGACCATGGAGGACTACCAGGCGGTGCTCGAGTCCTGCAGGCACTGCGCCATGATCGGGGCGTCCACCATCAACACCTCCGGGCACATACGATATGAGGAACAGTCCATTACCGACACCTGGATCCGGGGACTGACGCCGTCGATGGCGCCGATTCTTGATCTCGATCTCACCTCTGGCCGCATGCTCAACGAGAATGATGAGGAAAACCGCTCGCAGGTCGGCGTGATAGGCACCGACATCGTGGACAATCTTTTTCCCACAGTGGACCCACTGGGCAAGGAGATTCGCGTCGAAGGCGAGGTGTACCGGATCATTGGCGTGGGCAAGAAGCAGGGAACCACGCTGGGACAGAGCCGGGACAATTACGTGGCCATTCCGATCACTACATATTTAAAACAGTTCGGATCGCACACCAGCATTCGTATTTCGGGCAAGGCCAACGGCGTGGGCACGGAACTGGATGCCGCCATCGACGAGGCCCGCGCCGTTCTGCGCGCCCGGCGCCATGATCTGCCTGGACGCCCGGACAGCTTTGCGGCTGAAACCAATGCCAGCTTCCTGAGTATCTGGTCGAACCTGAGCGGAACGTTTTTTATCGCGATGATCGCCATTGCCGCAATTTCTCTGGTGGTTGGCGGCATCGTGATCATGAACATCATGCTGGTATCGGTGACCGAGCGAACGCGCGAGATCGGCATACGAAAAGCCATGGGAGCGCGCCGCCAGGATGTGCTGTTGCAGTTTCTGATCGAGTCCGCAACCATGGCGATGGTGGGCGGCCTGCTGGGAGTGCTGTTCGGAATTGCTTTCGCCAAGGGCATTACCGCGATCATTGGTATGCCCTCTGAAATCAAGTTGTGGGCGGTGGCGGCAGGCCTGCTGGTTTCCGCCAGCGTGGGCGTGTTCTTCGGCGTGTACCCGGCCCGGCGGGCGGCGACACTCGATCCCATCGCGGCCTTGAGATTTGAGCTTTAGAAAGCCAGTTTCTAGTTTCCTGTTTCTGGTTTCAAAAGAAACTAGAAACCCGA
Organism: Bryobacteraceae bacterium; assembly: GCA_035496735.1. Classification (GTDB taxonomy): domain Bacteria; phylum Acidobacteriota; class Terriglobia; order Bryobacterales; family Bryobacteraceae; genus Palsa-187. The sequence continues at coordinate 3,147 of DATJEI010000367.1, forward strand.
AACCCGAAACTCGAAACCAGATTTCCATGCTGCGTAGAAGCGATTACGGCGAAGTGGTCCAGATGGCGCTGGACACCATCCGCTCCAATAAAATGCGGTCGGCCCTGACTGTGCTCGGCATCGTCATCGGGGTCGCGGTCGTCATCGGTATTTCTTCGGTCGTGCGCGGTCTCAACGACAACGTCAGCCAGGTCATCAGCAGCCTGGGGTCGAACATCGTTTTTGCCTACCACCAGCCTTTGACCTTTGGCCGACCGACGGAAGAGATAAGGACGCGCAAGGAACTGACCTTCGACGATTTTCAAGCGGTGCAGCAGTTGCCGCACGTAAAAATCGCCACCACCGGGCTGCGCTATTTTCGCCAGGAATTCGGTACCGGCACCTATGAGGTCAAGTACAATGGCCGTAAAGTCAAGAACACGATTCTGGAGGGAGACACCGGCACCTGGAAGGATGTGTTTGATCTCGACATCGCGGCTGGGCGCTGGATGAACGAGATTGATGAAGAACATCACTCACCGGTCATCGTTCTGGGTTCAGACACGGCGGAAGAGTTATTCCCTAACGAGGGGGCCCTGGGCAAGGAAATTAATATTGATGGCCAACTGTTCACGGTGATTGGGGTGGCGGCCAAACGCAAGAGCGTATTCGCCGGCGGCAAAAACCCGGACGACAACATCGTGTATTTCCCGCTGGCCACGTTCCGCAAACTGCATCCCGAGCTGAAGCAATTCTGGATCAGCGTCAAAGCCACTTCGCACGACGATATGCCCAAGGCCATCGACGAGATCCGCGAGCTGCTGCGCCGCCGCCGCAGAGTCTCGGCGGACAAGCCCGACAACTTCGCGGTGTTTACCCAAGACTCGCTTTCCGACGTGTGGAACCAGGTCACGGGCGCCGTGTTTATCTTCATGTTTGCCGTTTCGAGCGTGGGATTGATCGTGGGCGGCGTCGGGGTGATGAACATCATGCTGGTTTCGGTGACCGAGCGGACGCGGGAGATTGGAGTGCGCAAGGCTATCGGCGCCCGCAAACGCGACATCCTGCTGCAGTTCACGCTGGAGGCCATTACCCTGACCGCGCTGGGCGGAGTTCTGGGCGTGCTGCTGGGGGCGATCATTACCTGGACGATTCCCGCCATCTGGAGTTCGCTGCCGGCGCGGATGTCATTCTTCTGGGCCGCATTCGGATTGGGTTCGGCGGCCGCGGAAGGGCTG
>DATJEI010000368.1:0-16979 GCA_035496735.1 Bryobacteraceae bacterium
GTCAAATCGCAGCAGCTCGCGCTGCTAAGCTCCGCTTAGGGGATCTGGAAATCCACGTTGCGATCGCGGTTGATCTGCTGGCTGAAGGGAATGTCGATCTTCGACAGCGGAGCATGGTGCTCCTTGTTTTCCCGATCCTGCCAGTACAACTCATCGCCTTCAACCTTGTACGCACTGGCCGCCTGGATCGTGTGATCGTTGAAAGCAATTAGATAGAACTGGGGCGGGTTGTCTTGATTAGCGGACTGCGGCTGAGTCTGCGGTGCCGGCTCGTACTGGGGTTGTTGTTGTTGAGAAGGTGCAACCTGTCCTTGACCTTCGGGCTGAGGTGGATAGTTCTGCTGATAACCGTAATCCTGTTGCGGGGGCGGCGCATAGGCGTAGCCGCCGTTGTAAGCATAAGGATCGTAGCTGTAGGCGTAAGGATCATACAGGTACCCGTAAGCCGGGTAGCCATAATATCCATAGTACGGATAGCCGCCGAATCCCAAGTAAAGCCCTGACCCCCAGTAGCCTCGATAGCCTCCGTAGTACCCGCGACCGAAGCCGCGGCCGTACCCACCGCGAAAACCGCCACCGTAACCACCGCGAAAACCGCCACCGTAACCACCCCGGAAACTGCCGCCGCTACCACCCCGGAAACTGCCGCCGCTACCGCCACGGAAACTGCCGCCGCTGCCCCCACGGAAACCACCGCCGAAGCCACCACCACGACCACCGGAGAATCCGCCGCCGCGGGCTCCGCCTCCTCCGGCGTGGCCGCCGCCACCGCCGCCATGTCCTCCGCCACCGCGCTGCCCGTAAGCCGTCGCAATCAGACCCGGGGAGCACAGAGCCGCGAATAGCAACAATTTTGAGAATCTCATTAGAAACACCTTCACCTGGTTAGATGTCCTGCGTCCCCGTGGGGTTCCAGTGTATCGTAACCGCTGGCCTGTTGGATTGCGCGGTGGCTCGCGAAAGCTTGCTGTAACCCCCACGCTGGCGGGCCCATCGTTACATTAGTTCGTTATGCGACCTTCAGCACCATCCCACCAATGGCGCCGCTCCAGGCGTCACTTCCTGGCATCAGCTGCGTCGTTGCTTGGTACTGGAGCTTACGTCGGTTCGCTCGCACGCGCCCAGCAAGATGAAGCCACGTTCACAACCGGCGTCAAAGTGGTCAATGTCCTGGCCACCGTGCGCACCAAGAAGAATGAGATTGTCCGCGACCTGACGAAAGACGACTTCACGCTTACCGAAAACGGCCGCCCGCAGACCATACGTTACTTTTCGAAGGAAACCGACCTTCCGCTGACTGTCGGGCTGATGGTTGATACCAGCATGAGTCAGCAGAAAGTGCTGGAATCCGAACGCACCGCCAGTTTCCGTTTTCTGGATCAGGTTCTGCGCGAGTCCAAGGATAAGCTGTTCGTCATGCAGTTCGACATGGCGGTGCAGTTGCGCCAGCCGCTCACCTCTTCGCGCAAGGATCTGGAAGAAGTGCTGCCCTACGTCGATACGCCTACGCGCCGCGAATTAAGCATGCAGGACGGCGGCGGAACGCGGCTCTATGACGCCATCGTCGAGGCTTCCAATAAGGTTCTCCAGGATCAGAAAAACCGCAAGGCGATGATTGTGCTGTCCGACGGCGGCGAAAACGGCAGCAGCGCCACTTTAACCGACGCCATCGAGGCGGCCCAGCGCGCCGACACGCTCATCTATTCGATTCTTTTCTCCGATTCGTCCTATCCCGCGCCGCCCTTTGGCTTCGGCGGCATGGACGGCAAGGAGATCCTCCTGCGGCTCTCAAAAGAGACCGGTGCTTCGTTTTACCAGGTGTCCAAGAAACAGGGGATCGGACAGATCTATCAGGCGATTGAAGAGGAGCTACGCAGCCAATACAACCTGGGCTTCATTTCGGACCGCCCCAATGAGATCTCTGAGTTCCGCGCCCTCAAGCTGACCACTAAACGCAAAGACCTGGTCTTGCAATATCGCGAGCGCTATTGGGCCAAGGCGTGAGAACGGTCGTCGACTCTGCGATCTAAGCCAGCGCCCGCGCCACGTCCGGCGCGAAATACGTGAGGATGACGCTTGCTCCGGCGCGCCGAATGGAAGTAAGGGATTCCATCATCGCGCGGTCCAGATCCAGCCAGCCGTTTCGCGCCGCCGCGTGGATCATGCTGAATTCCCCCGATACCTGATAAGCGCCAATGGGGACGTCGAAGCGGTCGCGAGCCTGGCGGATCAGATCCAGGTAGGGCAGGGCGGGCTTGACCATCAGCAGGTCGGCCCCTTCTTCGAAATCGAGTTCCATCTCATGCAAGGCCTCGCGCCCGTTGGCGGGGTCCATCTGATAGCTGCGCCGGTCGCCGAACTGTGGCGTGGATTCGGCGGCTTCGCGGAAAGGTCCGTAAAACACCGAAGCAAATTTGGCGGCGTAGGCAAAAATCGGCGTGTTGAGGAAACCGTGGGCATCGAGAGCAGTGCGGATGGCCGCCACGCGCCCATCCATCATGTCGGAAGGCGCCACCATGTCAGCGCCGGAGCGCGCGTGAGAGACGGCGGTCTTCGCCAGCCATCCCAGCGTGGCGTCGTTATCAACCTGGGCGTCCACGTCAGTGCCCACAATCTTTCCGCAATGCCCGTGGCTGGTGTACTCGCAATTGCAGACATCGGTCATGACGATGAGGCCCGGCACCGCCCGCTTGACTGCGCGCACGGCTCGCTGGGTGATGCCGTCTTCGGCATAGGCGCCGGAGGCTTCCTCGTCCTTGGTCTCCGGAATTCCGAACAAGATAACGCCGCCGACGCCCAGCGCCTTGACCGATTCGCACTCCTTCACTAATTGATCGATCGAAAGCTGAAACTGACCAGGCATGGACGAAATGTCATTTCGCACCCCTTCGCCCGGGCAGACGAAGAGAGGCAGCACCAGTTGCGATGGCTCCAGGTGCGTTTCCCGCACCAGGCGGCGCATGGACTCGGACGCGCGGAGCCGGCGCGGGCGGTGGACCGGAAAAGACATGCTCCCATTATGCAATGTATGGCGGTGCGCAGGGCTGTTCCGCGCTGGCGCCCGCCAACTGTGGCGCAGACGTGGTCAGCCCCGCTTCGGCGTAGGGTTGATCCCTTAATTTGGTCCTAAGCGTGCTCATCACCTACGCGTGCAGTGCAGTACCGAACGGAATCAAAGCTTTAAGTGCGCACCTCAGCAGAATTTACCTATTCTAGCCCGGAAGAATTTACGGAGCCCTGGGAAAGACGCCTGTTTAGGGGAGCACAATAGAGAGCGGTACGACGGTTCGTACCGGTTGGGTGCCTCGGATGGCCGGAATGTGCAGCCGGTTCACAACGTGAGCGCCACTCACCAAGTAATTATTGAGAATATTCGGGCGCGGAACGCCCAGAGGAAAACTTTATGAAGACTTCGTTTCTGATTGCCGGTGGACTCGCCTTGAGTCTGCTCGGCACCGGTTGCGCGACCAAGAAGTATGTTGCCAAGAGCATTGCTCCGGTCGAGCAAAGGGTCTCCAGCACGGAAGCTAAGAACACCGACCAGGACACCAAAATTACCGCCAACGCCACGCAGATCGATTCCGTGGATAAGGATCTGTCGCGCACCAAAGAGCGCCTGAACGATGTGGATGCCAAGGCGCAGGCCGCCGCCGCTGCTGCGGATGCCAAGGCTGCGGCTGCTGCTTCAGCCGCTGCTGCTGCGGACGCCAAGGGTCAGCAGGGCATTGAGAAAGGCACCCTGGCGGCCAAGTCGGTCGACACCTTGCGCGACGATGTACGCGCCGGCAAGTTCAAGATGACCAAGTCCGACTCGGTGCTGTTCGGGTTTAACCGCAAGTCGCTCAGCGACGAGGCCAAGGCTCAGCTTGATAGCGTAGTGCAGTCGCTCGACGGCGTGAGCCGCTACGTGGTGGAGATCCAAGGTTTCACGGATAAGACCGGCTCTGCCGCATACAACGACGAATTGAGCCAGGCGCGCGCGGAAGCCGTGGCGCGGTACCTGGCCAGCCACAAGGTTCCGCTGCGGAACATCACCATGCTGGGCTCCGGCGTGGCCGAAGGTGAACAGAGGACGCGGGAAGAACGGGCGCAGGGCCGCAAGGTCGACGTCCGGGTTTTCGTCCCAGAGATTTAACGGTTCGGATGCCGCGCGGAACTGCTCCCGCTGTGGCGTCCTTCGAGTTGGCCGCCAGACCCTCCGACCTGACGGCCATTAGGGCAGGCGCTTGAGAAGGTCTTGCGCGAGGAGATCTGCACGCCTCGCCAGGTTGACTGCGGTCACCAGATCTTGCTCTCGCGCCTGCTCGGCTTGTTTCTGGAAGGTTTGAATCCGGCTGACGATCTCCGTCAGCTCCGGGTTCAGGTTCCTGCCTGCGACATTTCCCAATACCCTTCTTACGCGATCCAGGCTTTCATCCACCGCGCGGTTATAATCGCGCAACTGCTCGGCCGTGAAGATTTGGCCCAGTCGTGGTGCCGTCGGCTGCACCTCGGGCGGGACTACGGCCGGAGGCTGAGCGTTGACCCGCACCGGCGGCGGCGCCCGCCGAGCCGGCGCTGGAGGGGCCGCCTCTACGGGCGGCATAGCGACTGGTATTCCCTCCATGATGCTGGCATCCTGCGGCAGTTCGATTTCGGGGGGCGGTGGCAACTCGGGCTGCGTAAGGGCCACGCTGGGCCGGGCCGCCGGCGGTGGCGGAACAAACACCCGGGGCGGTGTGTATTTCCGGAGCCAGCACGAGGTGCTGCCGAACGACAACGCGAGGATGACGGGTAGCAGCCGCGATCTAGCCATGGTTTACCGGCGCAGGGAACTGGAGGCGGAAGGTAGTTCCCCGGCCCAACTCGCTCGTAAAGTCGACAGTACCATTATGTAACTGAACCGCCCGGTACGTCATGGCCAATCCGATGCCGGAGCCGCGTTCCTTGGTGGTGAAGTACAACTGAAAGACTTTGTCGCGCACCTCCGGCGGGATGCCGGGGCCATTATCGGCAATTTCGACGGCTACGGTATCGCCCGCCCGTTCCACTTTCACACGCAGGACCCCGCCGCTCTTCCCTTCATTTTTCATGGCCTCCAGAGCATTGGTGATCAGATTGAGGATGGCTTGCTTCAGCAAATCCGCATCGCCGCGCATCCAGGCGGGCTCGGCCGGCGCTTCGAATTGCATCTCAACTCCCGACGCCCGGGCCTGCGGGGTCATCAGATTCGCAACCTCTCCGGCCAAGGCCGCGAGATCCACTTCCGCGAAGCGAACTTCCAGTGGACGCGAAAAATCCAGAAAGGTCTTCACCACCCGGTCCAGCCGCCGGACTTCATTCGAGAGAATATCGATTTCCGGAATCAGCCCGTCCTGCTGGGCCTCGGCGTGGGCGCGCAAGAGATCCAGGCGCAGAGAAATCGCGTTCAAGGGATTCTTGATTTCGTGGGCCACGCCGCCGCTAATGCGGCTGATGGCAGCCAGCCGCGACGCCACGTCGAACTGCGAGGCCATGCTGGCGATCTTGTCGTCGAGGCTGCGCTTCAGCAGGGTGTTATCCTGGCGCGCTCCGCTATACTTCTGTCCCAGCAGATTGAGCTTGCTTTCCAGCGCCATAAATTCGCGCGAACGGTGTTCCTGGCTGCGCGGCTCCTCGCCGTGATAATCGCCCTGCGCGATGCGGTCGATGGTGGCCTCGATGCGTTTGAGCGGGCGCAGAGCGCGGCTGGTGGCGAAGCCCGCGAGCAGCAGCGATACAAACAGCGAACCTGCGGCGACTTCCGCCACGGTGCTCACCTGCGGCACCACCGGATCGATCAGGAATACGCTCGAGGTGACCACTTGGATGGTGAAAATGGATTCCTGTCCCACCCCCAGCGGTACCACCACCTGGTAATCCGGCTTGCGAACCGTCAAATCCACCAAGCGGCGGTAGAGGGAGCGGCTCCGCCAGTCGGCGAAATTTTCCAGTTGCGCCAGCGGCTGGCCGATGCGCGAAGGGTTGGAGGATGCCAGGATCAAACCGTCCTGGCCGGCCACGTTGATTTCGAGCAGCGCGGCCGACAGCGCCATAGTGCGGAACAGCATGGTGGAAATATCCGGATCCTTGGCCACGATATCGCGCCACTGCATCTCGGTTTCGGCAAGGCTGGTGGGTGCCGGCTCGATCGCAGAAATTCGGTTGATGCGGTCGTTGATATAAGCGTTGACCTGCTGGCTGGCGAGCTCCGCGCGATCGAGTGCGGTCGCGGAAAGCGAGTTCACCAGGCTGGTGAGGTACAGCCCGGAAAGAATCGTCACCACCACGGTGACCAGCGCCACCGTCAACAGGATCAGGCGGATTCGCAGAGACATGGGCCGTCAGGCTGCGCCCGAACCGTCCTGGGCGCCATATTCGCGCAATTTGTTAAACAGGGTTTTTTGGCTGATGCCCAGGATCTCGGCAGCCCGCGTTTTGTTGTTCTTGGTGTGCTCGAGCGTGAGCTCGATCAAGGCGCGCTCGGCATGGTCGATGGTGGATCCCACGGGAATGCGTAATTCGTTTCCGCCACTGGCTGAAGATGGCGCGGAACCCCCCGATGAGGCGCGGACCGCTCCTCCGGCCGCTCCGCCGGCCTGCTGGAATAGCGGAGGCAGATGTTCCAGGCGGATAGATCCTTCGCCGGCCAGAATGGCGGCGCGCTCGATCACATTGCGCAGTTCGCGCACGTTGCCGGGCCAGGAATGAGTGCGCAGAACCTCAAGGACGTTGGGTGCGGCGTCGGTGACCTTGATGGAATGCTTGCGGTTCATGTCGGCGAGCAGCGCGGCCACCAGCGCCGGGATGTCGTCGAGACGATCGCGTAGCGGCGGAAGCGGGACCGGGAAAACGTTGAGGCGGTAAAACAGGTCCTCGCGGAAACGGTTTTCGCGCATGGCGATTTCCAGCGGGGAATTCGTAGAAGCGATCACGCGAACGTCCAGTTGAATTTCCGTCTTACTCCCCAGCCGGCGCACCCGCTGATCTTCCAGGACCCGCAGCAGCTTGGCCTGCGTGCCCATTGGCATGTCGCCGATCTCATCCAGCAGTACGGTGCCGTTCTGGGCCAGCTCGAAACAGCCGGCGCGGCGTTCCAGCGCCCCCGTGAAGGCCCCCTTCTCATGGCCGAACAGCTCGCTCTCAATCAGAGTTTCGGGGAGAGCCGCGCAGTTTATGGCCACAAAGGGCGCGCTGCGGCGCGGGCTCAAGGCGTGGATGGCGCGGGCGGCCAGTTCCTTGCCGGTGCCGCTCTCCCCGGTGATCAGCACGGCCGCCCGGCTGGGGGCCACTTGTTGGATCAGCGCGAAAACCTCCTGCATCTTGGGAGAGGCGCCCGTCATCTCACCCAGGATGCCGTGGTAACCCAATTCGCGCTCCAGGCGCTCGGCGTGTTCCGCCAGACCATACTGCGCCACCGCGCGCTCGATCAGCAGGCGCAGCGCTTGGGATTGCACCGGCTTTTCCAGGAACCACAGTGCGCCCAAGTCGTGAATGAGAGTGAGAGCGGTTTCCAGGCTTCCAAACGCAGTCTGCACAATGGCGACGGGAGCGTTGCCCTGGTCCTTAAGGCGCTGCAGAAGTTCCTGCCCCGTCATGCGCGGCATGTTGAGATCGGTTACGATCACGTGCGCGCGGAAGGTGGCCAGCTTCTCCAGGGCGTCCTGCCCGTCGGTGGCGGTTTCAACGGCATAACCCCACAGCGCGATCATGCCGGCCAGACCGGTGCGCTGATTTTCTTCGTCATCCACCACCAGAACGCGGGCGGGAGTGTGCTCGGTCTCAATCGTCATGGTCGTTTCCTATTGTGCCAGTCAAAGCCTACAGATAGGAGGGGTTAGGCGAAAAAAACGTTTCTAGGGGCGCCCCAGGGACGTAGATCTGCGTCCGGCCCAGTTTTGGAGGCCCATCCAGCCTAGAATCGCGACAGCTTATTGAGGCCGTTGAAGGCCGCCGCTTTGTAGCATTCGGCGAGAGTCGGGTAGTTGAAAACGTTGTCGACGAAATAGTCGATAGTGCCTTTCAGGACCATCACTGCCTGACCGATGTGCAGAAGTTCGCTCGCACCCTCGCCAATGATGTGGATGCCCAGAATTTCGCGGGTCTCGCGATGAAAGATGATCTTGAGGCGGCCGGTGGTGTCGCCGCGGATCTGGCCGCGCGCGATCTCCCGGTAATAGGCGACGCCCACTTCGTAGGGTGCGTCCTCGTCGGTGAGCTGCTCCTCGGTCTTGCCGATGAAGGAAATCTCGGGGATGGTGTAAATCCCGTAAGGGTAAGTCGCCGGATTGGTGTGAGCCGGGCGGTGGAAAGCGATGGCGGCGGCCATGCGCCCTTGCTCCATCGAGACCGAAGCCAAACTGGGGAAGCCGATTACATCGCCCACGGCGAAAATGTGCGGCTGGCTGGTGCGGTACTCGGCGTCCACCGGAATACGGCCGCGCGAATCGGCTTCGATGCCGGCTTTATCCAGCGCCAGTTCATCCACGTTGCCCTGGCGGCCCACGGCGTAGAGCAGGGCATCGCCGGACAGCCTTTTTTTGCTTTCGAGGTACGCCACAACGGCGCCGTCCGGAGTCTCTTCGACGCTCGAAACTTCTTCGTTGAGGCGCATGGTGACGCGCTGGTCGCGCAAATGGTAGGAGAGCGCCTCCACCATTTCCGCATCGGCGAATTCCAGCAGCCGCGGGCGCTTTTCAATTAGAATGACGCGCACCCCCAGGGTGGCGAACATGCAGGTGTATTCCACGCCGATGACGCCTCCGCCCACGACGATTAAAGTCCGCGGGACGTCCTGCATGTCGAGAATCTGATCGCTGTTGAGGATGGTTCGGCCGTTTATAGGAATTTTGGGCGAGGCCGCGGGCTTGGTTCCCGTGGCGATGATGAATTGTCCGGCCCTCGCCTCCGTAGCGCCGAGCGCCGATGTTATCCGAACCGTGTGCGGATCAAGGAAAGTGGCGTATCCGGAGAGCACCTCAATGTTGTTGCGGTTGAGCTGCGAAATCGTAACCTCGATTTCGGTGCGGATCACATGCTGCACGCGGAACGCGAGATCCGCCATGGAAATCTTTTCCTTGACACGATAGTTTACGCCGTAAACATTTTGATACTGATAGCCGGACAGGTGCAGGACCGCTTCGCGCATGGTCTTGCTGGGGATGGTGCCGGTATTGACGCAAACGCCTCCCATGCAATGCACTTTTTCCACCAGGGCCACGTGCTGGCCCGATTTAGCCGCCTGAATGGCTGCACGCTGACCGGCCGGGCCGGACCCGATTACGATCAGGTCAAAAGTCTGCATACGGCTTAGAGGACATCCGCAAAACCGCGCTTCAGATGGCGGAAGAACAGTCCGCCGGCGATGAAGGTCACGCTCGAATAGGCGGCTAATACGGCGAACTCCTGCCAGGAGGGCCATTGCGCCGAAAGCAGGCGGTCGCGGTAGGCGCGCACGATCCAGGACATGGGGTTCAAACGGAGCAGGGGCTGGAAGCGCGCAGGGATCTGCTGCTCACTGATCATGATGGGCGTGAACCAGAACCACAGCGTCATCACCACCGTGAGAACTTGCGCGGTGTCGCGCAGATAAACCTGCAGGCTGGAGACGAACCAGCCGACGCCTACCGCGAAAAGTCCGATAAACAGCATGTACAAAGGCAGCAGCAGCACCATGGGGCTGATCGATTTCAACACAATCACCGAGGCGATCATCACCAGCAGCAGCGCGATCAGGTGATGGATCAAGGACGACAGAAAAATGGAGACCGGAACCACTTCGGCCGGAAACAGCGTGCGCGTGATAAGAGTGCCCTGTTCCACCATGCTGGGGGCCGAGCGCAATACGGTGTCCTGAAACAGCAGCCAAGGCAGCATGCCGCAGAACAAAAACATAGTGTAGTTTTGCGTCACCGAGCCGGGCGGCAGCTTGGTTTTCAGGCAGACCTGAAAGATGAACGTCCAGCTCAGCAGCAGCACCAGCGGGTGGATCACGCCCCAGATCCAGCCGGCGGCTGAGCCCACATAGCGCTGCTGGAAGTCGCGGCGCACCAGTTGCGCGACCAGCGAGCGCCGCTGCACCAGATTGCGAACGAAATGGCGGCCAGGTATATGCTTCACGAGATGTGCTTCACCATAAGAGTGTAAACTGATCGTGTGCGCTTTGTCCCTAGAGGAGCGCCGGTATTTGCCGCGGCCCTGTGGATTTTCCCGGTGGCGGCGTCGGCCGGCCCGCCGCCCGCTGATCTCGGCAAGTTAACCTACGACATCGAGTGGCGTTTTATCCACGCGGGCGAGGCGGTGCTTGAACTGCATAACTCCGAGGGACGTATGAAGCTGGATTCCGCGGGCCTGGTATCCGCGCTGTTCAAGGTGGACGACACCTATACGGCGCGCTATGAGCAAGCCTTCTGCGCGAGCGACAGCCTGATGGATTCTAAGGAAGGCAAGCGCCACCGCCAGACTACCGTAACCTACGATCGCAACCAGAACCGGGCCAGTTGGGTGGAACGCGACATGCTCGATAATAACAAGGTATTGCGGAAGGCTCAGGTGGATATCCCCCACTGTGTTCACGACGTGCTGGGCGGGCTTTTGGTGCTGCGCGGATCGACGCTTGAACCCGGCCAATCGACGCTGGCTCCCATGAGCGATGGCCGCCGCTCCGCCCAGGTGAAAGTGGAGGCGCAGGAGCGCGAGGACGTGACCACTCCAGCCGGGACTTTCAAGACTATCCGTTACGAAGTGAATCTGCTGAATGGCGTGATTTATCAGCGCAAGGGGCGGGCCTTCGTGTGGGTGTCGGATGACGCGAGAAGGGTGCCGGTGCAGATCCGTCTGCGGATGGCGTTCCCCATAGGAACGGTGACGCTGCAGCTCCAAAAGGAGGACGCGAAGTGAGGCGGCCCATGCTGCTGGCGGCGGCGATTCTGCTATTGAGTCCGGGCAGCGGTCCGGCGCAGGCGCCGCCCCCGTCCAGCCCGCTGGCGCCCAATGCCCAGGCGCCCAATGCCCAGATGCCCAACGCCCAGGTGAATGAGTTGTGCGGACGGCTGGGCGAACTGATGGAGGCGGGAGGCGTGGCCATCCCGGACCTGCAGCGCGCGGCAGCTCCCGTGATCGAAAACACGCGGCAGACTTGCATCCAGTTGCGCTTGCGCCCCGGCCGTGCCCAGATTACTTACTCGCTGCTAACCAATCTCCGCGCGTATCTGGCGCTGGCCGATTCAGTTCCTAAGCCGTTCCCGTTCTCCGAAGCGGCGCAAACCCAATTAACCGAACTGCGCAATGACGCCAACCGGCTGGACGCGCATTTCCGGGCGCTGATTGAGACCCGCGACCGCCAACTGACTAGCCCTGATCCGGCGAATCTGGCGCGCTATGCGGAGGCTAACCGCAAACTAGCCGCGCCCGCGCCGGGCAAGCCGCGAGTAGTGTTTTTCGGGGATTCCATTACCGATATCTGGCGCTTGAACGAATACTTTCCGGACAGCGCTTATCTGAACCGGGGAATATCGGGACAGACCGCCGGTCAACTGGTGCAGCGCATGCAAGACGACGTGGTCAATCTGCATCCCGCGGCGGTGCTGATTCTGATCGGCACCAACGACCTGGCGCGCGAGACACCGGTATCGACCATTGAGAGCGATTACCAGATGCTTGCGGACATGGCGTCGGCCAACAAGATCAAAGTGATTTTCGCTTCGGTTTTGCCGGTGAGCGATTACCACAAAGATGAGGACCCGACCTACGAGCGCAGGCTGCAGCGGCCGCCTGCTTTCATCAAAGCCTTGAATGACTGGCTGCAGAAGTACTGTGCCCAGCACGGCTACACTTACCTGGACTACTACAGCGCAATGGTGGACACCGCAGGTCAATTGCCGGCGGATCTCTCCGACGACGGCCTGCATCCTAACGCCAAAGGATTCCGAGTCATGGCGCCGCTGGCATCGGCGGCTATCTCCAGGACGCTGGCGCCGGTCGTAACTTCGGAGAAACCTAAGAAGCGCGGACTCGCGTCTATTCTGAAGTAGCATGAAATCCAGCTTTTACCGGTTCTGCCTGCTCCTGGCCCTCGCCGCAGTCGCGCTCGCGCAGAGCAGCATGACGGTGGCACAACTGGTTGACTTCATCAGGTCATCGATCACGCTGCGCGAGGACGACCGCAAGCTGGCCGACATGCTAAAGAAAGTGCGGCTGATAAATCAACTCGATGCGCACACTGTGGAGACGTTGCAAAGTCTTGGCGCGGGGCGCCTGACAGTAGCTGCGCTTAAGGTGCTGATGGCCGATTCTTCCAGCCTGCCGGCGGCCCCTGTGACCGCGCCCGGACCCCAGATCCCCGCCGCGCCCATGGCCGCGCCGGATGCAGCTCAACAGAAAGAGATCCTGGCGGCGGTTACCGGGAACGCACTCAACTATACCGACAGCCTGCCGAACTTCATTTGTCTGCAGGTCACCCAGCGCTACGTCGACCGCGCCGGCGGCGATCACTTCGTTGCCACTGACAAGATCGCTGAACGCCTGAGCTACTTCGAGCACAAGGAAGACTACAAGGTGATCTCGGTAAATGACGTGCCCGTCACCAATCGCAAGCACGAGCAGTTGGGCGGCGCCACCTCCAGCGGCGAGTTTGGCACCATGCTGCGTGAAATCTTCGACCCCGCGAGCCGGACCGAGTTTCAATGGGAGCGGTGGGGTAAACTGCGCGGTCGCATCATGCATGTCTTCAGCTTCCGCGTGCGCCTGGAAAATTCGCAATATCGCATTACCGCGGAAGATGTGAAACGCACGGTCACCGTGGGCTATCACGGCCTGATTTATGCCGACCGCGACAGCCGCTCGGTCATGCGCATCACCATGGAAGCGGATGATATCCCGGCCGATTTCCCGATCCGCAGCGCATCGGAGACTTTGGATTACGATTCCATTGCGATCTCCGGCGAAAAGTTCATCCTTCCGCTCAAAGTCGAAATGCAGATGCGCGACGGCAGAAGCGCCATGAAGAACGAGGCCGCCTTCCGGCTCTACAACAAGTTCGGCGCCGATACCAGCATCATCTTCGACACCCCCGACGCGTCGGCGCCTGAGCCGAAAACCCCGGATCCGCCCGGCAAGTGAGGCGTCAATTACGCCCGGCGCAGGCCAGCAGACGGGCGAGGTGTTGGTCGGCCAGGTAAAGCGCCAAACACCCCCGCGCTGGCCGGCTACCGGCCGCGGCGCGAGCGCCTCAGCGTACTATTATTGGAATAGAAATGAAGCACTGGACTGCACGGCTGGCCTGGTTGGTGGTGCTCAGTCTCTTTGCGGGGAAGGCCCAGGCGCAGAGCAAGCTGACAGTCGAGCAGTTGATCAGTTTTGTCAAATCCTCGGTCCAGTTGCATCATGACGACCGCCAGATCGCAACTTTCATCAAAAAGAACGTGAAGCTTTCCAACCGTCTGGACGCGCGCACCGTAGAAGAGCTTCAGGGCGCGGGAGCGGGACCGCAAACCGTGGCCGCACTGAAGATGCTGATCACCGAATCGGCCAGCCTGGAACCTCCACCGCCGCCGGCTCCCAAACTGGTGGTGGCGGGACCGCCGCCACCCGATTCCATCGAGCAAAAACGGATTCTCGCGGAGATCACCGACCATGCGCGGAACTACATCGCGGGCTTGCCGAACTTTATCTGCCTCCAGGTGACGCGCCGTTACGGGGACGTCAGCGGCCTCGAAAACTACCGCCTGATCGACACCATCGCTGAGCGCCTGAGCTACAACGATCAGAAGGAAGACTACAAAGTGGTTTCGATTAATGGCATACCTGCGACGGCCAATGCCAAACACGAACAGAAGAATGGCGCCAGTTCTTCGGGTGAATTTGGATCGATCCTCAAAGAGATTTTCGCGCCGGAGACCCAGACGCAATTTGAGTGGGAGCGGTGGGCCACGCTGCGCGGCAAGCGCATGTACGTGTTCAATTTTCACGTGAGCCAGTTGCGCTCGCAATACAGCATCTATTCGGAGGCCGTGAAGCGGACCGTGATCGCGGCGTATCACGGATTGGTTTATGCCGACCGGGACACCAAGATGGTGATGCGCATCAAGCTCGAAGTGGAAGGTTTGCCGGTCGATTTCCCGATTCAGAGCGTCGATTTGGACATGAATTACGACTTCACGAAAATCTCCGGGCAGGAATATCTGCTGCCGCTGAAGTCCGAGATCCGTTCTCGCGAGGGCAGGTTTTTGTCGAAGAACGACGTGGAATTCCGGATGTACAACCGCTTCGGCGCGGAGACCAACATTCAGTTCGGCGATATCCCGGATGCGCTGCCCGAAGACACAACCAAAGAACAGCCCGCCAAATAGCGTCCCAGCGGCCGCCTCTAAGGCCGATAAACGTAAGTTCGCGTCATAGGCGCAGCCCCATTGTCGCCGCGCTTCGCAAGCAAGACTTGGTGTAGCCCCAGACCACCCTCATCGAAAGCGATTGAGGAACCCGCCAGATATAACCGCCAGGTGCGCCAGGTGGCGTCATCCACAACTTGTAGGCAAGCGTCGCGCTGGGTCGTGAGACGATCCACCCAGGCGCGGCAGGTGAGCGCGTAATGCCGCCGCAGGTTCTCCACGTCCAGGACTTCGAAGCCGGCGTTTTCAGCGGCCCGAATCACATCGTGCAGGGTTACAATCTGGCCCCCGGGGAAAACCGCGCGGGCGATGAACAGGCTTTGGGCATCGCTCTGCACCGGCGCGGGACGCGTAATCCCATGGTTCAGGAACAGACCGTCGGGAGCCAGCAATTTAGCGACGGTGCGGAAATAGACTTCGAGATGAGCGCGGCCGACGTGCTCGAACATGCCGACGGAAGAAATTTTGTCGAAGGTCCCCGTGAGATCGCGGTAGTCCATTTCGCGGATGAGGACTTGTTCGGCCAGCCCTTCCTTCCGAACCCGCTCCGTGGCGTATTCGAATTGCCTGTCGCTCAGAGTGCAACCATCGGCGTGAGCCCCATAGCAGCGCGCCGCGCGCCGGACCAGTGCGCCCCATCCACAGCCAATGTCGAGAAAGCGGTCGCCAGGGTGCACAACCAGCTTGCGGCAGATGTGGTCGAGTTTCGCCGCTTGCGCCTGATCGAGCGTTACGCCGGGTTGATCGAAGTAGGCGCAGGAGTACACCATTTGCGAATCCAGGAAAAGTTTGTAGAACTCGTTGGAGCGGTCGTAGTGGAAACGAATGTTGCGCGTGGTGACGCCGCGGGTGGCCCAGCGTTGAGTGAGCCGCCAAGGATTCCAGCGGCAAACTGCGTCAAAGAACTGGCGGCGGAACGTAGTCGCGGATTGCGACAGTTGATAGCGAACGGCGGCGACGAAGTCACCGTAGACATCGATCTCGCCGTTGACGAACGCCAGAGCTACGGAATAAGCGTCGGCCCGGGCCAGCCACCGCTGGCCGCCTTTGTGGCGTGGAACAATCTCGAAATTCTGCGCTTGAGCAGGCGCAGCGGCAGAAGAACCAGCCGACACGAATTCTCTCCGGGTAAAAGAGATATCACACCGGAGCGACGGCGGCAATCGGGGGGCGCTCGCGCCGGGTTACACTGGTAGGGCACTGGAGGTGCACCATGACCGACAACATTTACACCAACCAGTCCTTTTACGCGCAGTAGCAAGCGTCGTAAGGGCTTCCCATCCGAGACCCGCGTCAAGAAGGGCCTTCGGATCATTCACGCAGAAAAAGAATTACTGGAAAAACTGGGCCGCAAGGATCCGTGTCCCTGTGGATCCGGCCGCCGCTTTCAAAAACTGTTGTATGAGAGCGGGTAGCCTTGATGGTGAACGACGCAACTACTTCTTTCAGAGAGTAGGTTACCTATGCGGGCGGCAGGAATGCCGTCCGCTTTCCTCAGTGCCCCTCGCCCAAGAACCGCTCCACCTCAATAGCCGCCATGCACCCCGCCCCTGCCGCCGTGACGGCTTGGCGATAGGTGCGGTCCTGTACGTCGCCCGCGTGGAACACACCCGTAATATTGGTTCGCGCGCCCCCGTGGGAGATGATGTAGCCGTCGGGGTCGAGATCGATTTGCCCGACGAACGGCTTGGTATTAGGAATGTGGCCGATGGCGACAAAGTATCCATCCGCCGCCTCATCCCACACGCGGTTGGTCTTAAGATCGTGCAGCTTCACGCCTGTGACGATGTTCTTCGAGACGTCGTAAATATCCTCTACCACGGTGTTCGTCAGGAACTTGATCTTGCTATTGGCGCGGGCGCGGTCCAGCATGATCTTCGATGCGCGGAAGTTTTCGCTGCGATGCACCAGCGTGATGGTGTCTCCGAAACGCGTCAGGAAGTTGGCCTCTTCCATGGCGGAATCGCCGCCGCCGATCACCACAATCTTGCCGCCCTTGTAGAACGCGCCGTCGCAGGTGGCGCACGAACTCACGCCCCGGCCGATCAGCTTCTGCTCGTTGGGCAGACCCAGCCAGCGCGCCGACGCGCCCGAGGCAATAATCACCGTGCTGGTCTCCTGCCAGTCGCCGTCGATGTTCAGTCGGAAGGGGCGCTTAGAGAGGTCAGCCTCGATCACCGTGCCGTGCATATAGACAGCGCCGAACCGCTCGGCCTGTTTCTGCATGTTGGCGACTAGGTCGGGGCCGTTGATACCGTCCGGAAATCCCGGAAAATTCTCGACTTCCGTAGTGAGCGAAAGCTGGCCGCCGGGCTCATGTCCGATGACGACCAAGGGGTTCAATCCGGCGCGGCCGGTGTAGATGGCGGCCGTGCTCCCGGCGCAGCCCGAACCAAGAATGATGACGTTATGCACGTTTTATGTTACCAACCGGTCCCTATAGATGACTGGGAGCGTGGTTTCGATTCAAAACCGCGCCGATCTGGATCAAAACCAAAGTGAAACGATGCGGTTCGCCAGAAACGCAAAGACGTAAGCGAAGACCGTCATGTAGCCAAATTGAATCATGGGCCACCGCCAGCCGCCGGTTTCGCG
>DATJEI010000369.1:0-5878 GCA_035496735.1 Bryobacteraceae bacterium
GGGGCCGTTCGCAAGAGCGCTCCTGGGCGAAGCGGGCTAGCCGCCCCGGAAACATTGAGAAAAGGGCGGGACACGGAAGAGGATCGATTCTCTGGTTGATACGGACGTCGCGAAAGTGGCGCGAGGTGACCGCGAAAGAAATAGGAGAGCGCAATTGCCGGTTGATTTGGAAACTTTTCTAAGACCGGTACTCGCACCGGCGGGAGTCCGTCGTGCGGGTCAAATTAACAAATAGCCGCCTGTTTCTTTTACCCCCGGCGGGTTGCGTGCGTAAGCAGCCCGCCGCGAGACGATCGAAATCTACAATCGCTACAGCCGAAGTGTCGAGCGCCGAATGACGGTTTGCTATCCTTCAATCGAGCCAGCCGGCCCCACAGAAGGTTTCCCTTCTTAATTTATGCGAAGACGTTTTTTTGTCGATCAGGTCCGCAACGGCCATGCGGAGATTGCTGGCGACGACGCCCGGCACTTGACCCGCGTGCTGCGCGTCGAGGTTGGTCAGCGATACGAGATTTCCGACAACCACGCCGTCTACCTGGCCGAGATCGAGACCGCCCGCAAAGAACACGTGATCTTTAAGACGCTGGAGAAATTACCGGTGATCGAGCCGCCGGTGCGCATGATCCTGTGCGCCGCGATCGTGAAGTTCGATCATTTCGAGTGGATGATCGAGAAAGCCACCGAACTGGGAGTGGCCGCGATCATTCCGATGGTTAGCGTCCGCACCGAGCGTGGCCTCGATAAAGCCGCGCCCAAACGGCTGGAGCGGTGGCGCCGTATTGGGCTCGAAGCCAGCCAGCAATCCCGGCGCGCGCATCTTCCGGAGATCGCCGAGCCCGCCGCTTGGCAGGATGTTTTGGCAACCGCGGGGAGTTATCGTTACGCGCTGGACGAAAATAGCACTCACCCTCTTCCTGCAATGTTCCCCGTGGCACGTCGAGCCGACGATTCCGTCACGCTGCTGATCGGTCCCGAAGGCGGCTGGACCGGCGAAGAACGCTCCGAGTTTACCGCTGCAGGTTGGGTTCCCGTGTCCCTGGGGCCTTCAATTCTGCGCGCGGAAACCGCGGCGCTCGCCGCACTCGCCATCGTGAGCGCGGCGTGGCTGCCGCCCGGGGTTGCTACACTGAAGCATTGATTCACCGCCTGGTTTTAGAAAATCTCAAGCACCGGCCGGTGCGAACTCTGCTCAGTGCCATCGCCATTGGGGTTCAAGTCACTATGATCCTGACGCTGGTGGGCGTGAGCGAGGGCGTACTCGGGGACATCGCCGCTCACTCGCGGGGCACCGGCGCGGATATCTTGGTCCGGCCCCCTGGCAGTTCGGTACTGGCCTTCTCTGGCGACATGCCCGAAGGCATTGTGGGACTGATCCGTAAGCAGCCGCACGTGGTGCAGGCCACCGGCACCAAAGTGCAGTCGGTCGGCAATTTCGATTCCATCACCGGCATCAACCTCGACGAGTTCAACCGCATGAGCGGCGGCTTGCGTTACCTGGAAGGCGGCCCGTTTACCGGGCCCAACGATCTGGTGGTCGACGACGTTTACGCGAGCGCCCACAAACTGCACGCTGGTGACATGCTGGATCTCGGGTTCAAATGGCATGTATCGGGAATCGTGCAGTCCGGCAAACTTTCGCACATGTTTGCGCAGCTGAGTTCGGTTCAAGATAAGTATTCTGCCCCCGGCAAGGTAACGGTCATCTACGTGAAGATTGACGATCCAAAGAACCTGCAAGCAGTGATTGATTCGCTCAGAATGAAGCTGGAAGATTACAAGGTCTTCTCAATGGATGAATTTGTATCGCTGATATCGGTGGACAGCATTCCCATTCTCAAGCGCTTCACGAATGTTGTGATCGGCCTGGCCGTGGTCGTGGGCTTCCTGGTGGTTTTTCTGTCGATGTATACCGCGGTGCTGGAGCGCACCCGCGAAATCGGAATTTTGAAAGCGCTGGGTGCGTCGCCCGGCTACATCATGACGATTCTTTTGCGCGAAACTTTTCTGCTGGCCGTGGCTGGCGCTATTGCCGGAATCCTGATGAGTTATGGCACGCAGGCCATCCTGCGCGTTTCTGTGCCCACTATGCCGATGCTGATTGTGCACGCCTGGTGGCCGTGGTCGGCATTGATTGCGCTCACCGGTTCGATGATCGGCGCGATTTATCCCGGCCTCAAGGCGGCACGCCAGGACGCGATCGAAGCGCTGGCCTACGACTGAGACCCCATGATTGAAATTCGTGATCTGCAGAAGACCTATCGCGTCGGTGAAATCGACGTGCACGCGTTGCGTGGCGTGAATCTTTCGGTGGATCGCGGCGAATTCGTCGCGATCGTCGGCCCCAGCGGCTCCGGCAAATCGACGTTGTTTCACATCCTGGGCGGGCTCACGCCGCCGACCTCGGGCAGCATTCACATCGACGGGCGCGACCTGCTGGGGATGACAGAGGCCGAGCGTACCAATCTGCGCAAGACCGGCGTCGGCTTCGTGTTCCAGAAATATAATCTGCTGCCGACGTTGACCGCAGCCGACAACATCGAAATCGCTCGCGACATCGCCCAGCGCAAGGGGCCACTCGATCCGCAATTCGATGAAATCCTGGGATTGCTGGGACTCAAGGGCCGCCTGCATCACAAGCCGCGCGCTCTTTCGGGCGGCGAGCAGCAGCGGGTAGCGATTGCACGTGCCATCGTCAACCATCCAGCTCTGCTGCTGGCGGATGAGCCCACCGGCAACCTCGACACAGCCAACTCGGAAGCGGTGCTCGGACTCCTGCGTGATCTGAACAAGCGTCTCGGGCAGACCATCCTGATGATCACGCACAATCCGGAAGCCGCCGCCTACGCGGACCGCATTGTCAAGATGCGAGACGGCCGCGTGGTCGATTAGAGTCTGAGCAAATCGGGAACCTTTCTTCGCGCGCGGTGTCTATGAGGGCATGTTCGAGCAATCCATGCTGCTCCCTTCCGCTTCAGGCAAGAAAGCCGGAGCGCTCGCCGCGTCCCTTGCGGCGCAGACTTTGGCGGTCGGCACGCTGCTGCTGATCCCGCTGCTCTATACGGATCGATTACCGTTCGCGCAACTCCAGTTACCTACGTTTTTGCCGCTAACGCCGGCTCCTGAACCGGTGAAGCCGGAGACAGTGCCGCACAGGCGAGTGGTGGCGAACGTAAGGAATCCATTCATTGCTCCAACCACAATTCCGCCGCTCAATACACAGCCCGAGATCATTGACGATACGCCCGCTCCACTCGGCGGTATTGATACAGGCTTGTTCCTTCCGCCGGCGCTGGGCACGATTATCAGAGTCATCCCGCCGCCACCTCCGCAGCCTCATGTGAACGAGGTTGAGCCGAGCAAGCCGATCACGGTCAGCAGCGATGTTCAAGCCGCGAAGTTAATTCGAAAAGTAATTCCGGTTTATCCGCGGCTGGCTATCATTGCCCGCATTTCGGGTACGGTGCATTTAACCGGGATTATCGGGAAGGATGGCCTGATTCAGCAGCTCCAGGTCATCGACGGGCCGCCGCTGTTAGTAAAAGCCGCTGTCGATGCGGTTCGTCAATGGGTTTACCGGCCCACGCTGCTGAGTAACCAGCCGGTGGAGGTGATCGCGCCTATCAGTGTCAACTTCACTCTGACACAATAATGCGCTTCCACCTCTTGCCGGCGCGAACCGTGTAAGTTCCCGGCTCGGCATGGAACACCATGCCGGTTCGCACGCCATCGATTTCCGCGGCCCCGGATTTGATCAGACGCTCCGCTTCCGTGCGAGTGGGCGCCAGGCCGATGGCGTGCAGCATCTGCGGGACGCGAAGATCTCCGGCCGCGCCGTATTCCACTGTCTCGATATCGCCCGGTTCCGCTCCCTGGCGCACTTCGCGGTTGAAGTCGTCGAGGGCCTGCGCGGCGTCGGCCTGCGAATGGAAATCCGCGACAATGCGCCCGGCCAGTTCCATCTTCACGCCCATGGGTTCGCGCGCCTTCAGTGCGGCGATCTCGGGCAATGACAAATCCGTGAGCAGTTCCCAATAGCGCCACATCAGTTCGTCGCTGACGCCCATGACTTTGCGGAACATCACCTTCGGCGGCTCGGTGATGCCGATGTAGTTGTTCTTGGATTTCGACATCTTCTCGATGCCGTCGGTGCCTTCCAGCAGCGGCGTGGTCGCGACGATCTGCGGCGTCTGATCGAAATCGCGTTGCAACTCTCGGCCGACCAGAAGATTGAACCTTTGATCGGTGCCGCCCAATTCCACGTCGCAGCCCAGCATCACGGAATCGTAGCCCTGCACCAACGGATACAGCAATTCGTGGACGGAAACCGGTGTGCCGTCTTTCAAACGTTTCGTAAAGTCATCGCGTTCGAGGATTCGCGCCACGGTGTATTTGGAGCACAAGCGGAGCATGTCCTCGAACGTCAGTTTGTCCAGCCATTCGCTGTTGAAACGGATCTCCGTCTTATCGGCATCCAGAATCTTGAAGACTTGCGCCTTATAAGTCTCCGCGTTGCGATTGATATCGGCGCGAGTCATGGGAGGACGCGTGATGTTGCGGCCGGTGGGGTCGCCGATCATGCCGGTTCCATCGCCGATCAGGAAAATGACGGTGTGGCCCAGGTCCTGAAAGTGTTTCATCTTGCGCAGCAGCACGGTGTGGCCCAGGTGCAGATCCGGAGCGGTGGGGTCGAAGCCGGCTTTCACGCGCAGCGGACGGCCGATTTTGGCGGCGTCAGTAAGACGCGTTTTCAAATCTTCTTCGCGGATGATCTCCGCGAACCCTTTTTTCAAATATGCAAGCTGTTCCGGGACGGGGGCAAAGGACACTTTACAATTGTAAACATGAAGGCTCTCGTACTCATGACCTTTCTGATCTCCACCGCCGGCGCCCAGTCTCTCACCGACAGGTTTTTCGACGAATACTACTTTCCGTTCAACCCGACGGCGGCCACTTCCGCTGGAATTCATAAGTACGATGGACAGCTGGAGGATTATTCCAAGGCGGGCGTGGACGCTCGCGTTGCCAAGCTCAAGCAGTTCGAGGCCGAATTCGCCAAGCTCCCATCGGATCCCGACCGCGACCTGGTGCTCTCCAATATTCGCGGCGGGCTGCTGGAGTACCAGACAGTTCGCAACTGGGAGCGTAATCCCGACATTTATTCGAGCGGAATCACGGGCAGCGCATTCACCATAATGAGCCGGACCTTCGCGCCTCCGGAGGCGCGGCTGCGTTCGCTGATCGAGCGCGAGCGAAAAATGCCGGCAGTGCTGGCGGCGGCTCGGGTGAACCTGAAAAATCCCCCTAAGATTTACACCGAGATCGCGATTCAACAGGCTCCCGGCATTATTACCTTCTTCGCGAAGGACGTTCCGCTGGCCTTTAAGAGCGTGACAGATTCAAAGCTGCTGGCGGAATTTCGAGCGGCGAACGATGCTGTCATTAAGGCGCTCGGCGACTATCAAAATTACCTTAAGACCGACGTGCTGCCGCGGTCGAGCGGCGACTTCCGCCTGGGCGCCGAGACTTACGCCAAGAAACTTCTGTACGAAGAAATGGTGGATATTCCGCTGGACCGCTTGCTCGAGATTGGTTACGCCGATCTGCACGCCAATCAGCAGAAATACCGCGAAACCGCGCTGCTGATTGACAAATCTAAAACTCCCCAGCAGATTCTGGCGCAGGCCGTCAAGGATCATCCGGCGCCGGATCAACTGTTGCAGATCTTTCGCAACACGCTCGGCGGATTGCGGGACTTCATCACCAGCCATCACCTGGTGACGATTCCCTCGACGGTGCTGCCCATTCTGGAAGAGACGCCGCCGTTTATGCGCGCGACTACGTTCGCTTCCATGGATACGCCAGGGCCTTACGAAACGGT
>DATJEI010000370.1:0-7038 GCA_035496735.1 Bryobacteraceae bacterium
CTGAAGCAGACAGGACTGCTCGCAGGCGCGCTGGCGGGGGCCGCAAACAGAAATGCAAACTGAGATCGAACAGCTATTCGACCACAAACCAGCCACTTACACGCCGGAACATTTTGACCTGTTTTATCACTTCAAGCGCAAGCTGAACCTGGGCGAGGTGCGCGCGGCGCAACCCGACGCGTCCGCGAAGAACGGCTGGCGCGTGACGCCGTGGGTGAAGAAGGGAATCCTGCTGGGATTCCGCATGGGCACGATCGTGGATATGTCGATCGACCGCTCGCGGCAGCCGTTTTTCGACAAGGCCACTTACCCGGTACGGCAGTTCAGCGCGGATGATGCCGTGCGAATCGTGCCTGGAGGGTCCAGCATTCGTGACGGCTGTTTTATTGGGCGCGGCGTGACTTGCATGCCTCCGATGTTCGTCAACGTCGGCGCATACGTGGGCGGCAATACCATGATCGATTCCCACGCTCTGGTGGGGAGCTGCGCGCAGATCGGCGAGAATTGCCATATTTCAGCGGCGGCGCAGATCGGCGGAGTGCTGGAGCCGGTGGGCGCGATGCCGGTGATCGTCGAAAACAACGTCATGGTGGGAGGCAACTGCGGCGTCTACGAAGGCACCATCGTCAAAGAGCGCGCGGTGCTGGGCAGCGGGGTGATCTTGACGCGTTCCACTCCCGTGTACGATGTGGCGCGCGGCGAAGTGCTCAGCGCGACTGATGACGACCCGCTGGTGATTCCGGAAGGTGCGGTGGTGGTGGCCGGCTCACGCGCCATCAACAAAGGCAAGGGCCAGGAGTGGGGAATCTCGCTCTACACGCCGGTGATTGTGAAGTACCGCGATGCGAAGACCGACGCGCGGGTACAGCTCGAAGACTTGCTGCGTTAATCGACAATGGCGAAGGGGCCGGCAGCCTCTGACTCAACGGTTTCGGTCGCGCCATCGAGATCGAGAAAACGCGGATCGAGCAGGCGGCCGAGTTGGATATTGCCCATCGCCGAGAGCAGCGTCTCTTTGAGGTGAGGGTGCTCGTTTTCGAGCTCGCCGAACATGTCGCGCAGCGTACGCCGCACGGTGCCGGTGCGCTGGGAGCAGCCACACGGAATGACCGGTGCGCCCAGCGATGCGGCAAAGCGCTTGGTGAGATCTTCAGTGACGTACACCAGGGGCCGGATCAGCCGGAAATCACGCTGGCGCGAGTAAGTGATGGGCGGCAGCGAGCTGATGCGCCCGGTGAACAGCGCGTTGCGCAGGAACGATTCGCAAAAGTCGTCGGCCGTGTGGCCGAAGGCGATCACGTTGGCGCCCAGCCCGCGCACGATCTGATACACCGCGCGGCGGCGATAGCGGCTGCACAAATCGCAGCCGTGATCGGGTTGTTCGTCGATCAGCCGCAGCGAGGGATTGTCGGTGTGATAGGTCCAATCCACGCCGCGAGCCTGCAGATACTCGCCCAGCGGTTGAATCGGGCGCAGAAATTTCCCCTGCTCCACCGTGAACGCGCATACCGTGAAGTCGATCGGAGCGCGCTCCTTCAACAGCAGAAGCGCTTCCAGCATGGTGACCGAATCTTTTCCGCCGGAGAGTGCCACGGCCACGCGATCGCCATCGCGAATCATTTTGAAACGCGCGACGGCCTCGCCGACCTTGCGCAGCAGGACTTTTTCGAGTTCCAAATCACTATTATAAGTGGATAGAACTGCCGCCCCGCCTGCTAGAGTGGATTTACATGACGAATCTGTACGATTTAGATCCCGGGCCGGAGAGCCCGGAAGTGATTCGGATGATCGTGGAGATCCCGAAGAACTCGGCCAATAAGTACGAATATGACGGCAAGCTGGGGGTGTTCCGTCTGGACCGGCCGCTGTATTCGCCGCTGCATTATCCGGGCGATTATGGGTTCGTCCCCGGTACCATCGCCGATGATGGCGATCCTCTGGATGTGCTGACCCTGATGTCGGAGCCGAGTTTTACGGGATGCCTGATCGAAGTGCGCCCGCTTGGAGTGCTGGATCTGGTCGATTCGTCCGAGCGGGATCAAAAGATTCTGGCGGTGCCCAAAAGCAGTCCGCGCTATCAGGAGATCGCAACCGTGGATCAGGTATGGCCGCACATGCGGCGCGAGATCGAGCATTTCTTCACCATCTATAAGGAGCTCGAAGGCAAGCAAACCCGCATTGACGGATGGCGCGGCCCGATCCATGCACGCAAGCTGATTCAGGATTGCCGTCAAGCCTATCTGGACGCGAAGGCGAAAGCCGCCACCGAACGCGGGTAATCCCACTGGCCTGCGGAAGCGGCTGGATTAAAATTGGAAGGAGACGAACGTGAAACACACACTATGCAAGTACACCTTCCGGACGGTCGTGTTGGGGCTGGCGCTGAGTTGCACGCTTGTCATGGCCCAGAAGCGGGACGACATTCTTTCCATCCAGCGCGACGTGGCGCAGTTGCAGGATCAGGTAAAACAGCTGCAAGCGGGGCAGGATCAAAAGATCGCCACGCTCGAAAGCTTGATCAAGCAGGCGCTGGAGGAATCGGGCCAAGTCTCCTCGGCCGCGGCAGCGTTGCAGCGCACGCTCGCCGATCGGCTCAATGAGCAACAATCGCGGGTGGAAGCTCCCATCGCGGCGCTGGGATCGAAGGTGGATCAATCCGGCGACGATCTCCGAGCCGCGCGCGAGAATCTCGCGGACCTTGGGCGGCGGATGGCGAATCTGGACAACAAACTGGCGGATATTTCGAGCGCCGTGCGAACCCTAAGCACAACCGCAGTGGCGCCTCCTCCGCCCGGCGCAAGCGTTTCGGCAGCGACTTCCGCGCCAGCGGCTTCCTCTGCTCCGCCGGGCGTTACCGCCGACAGTCTCTGGAAGAAGGCTGTGCGGGACTACACAGGAGCGCGAGACAAGCAAGCGCTGAGTGAGTTCGCCGACTTCACAAAGTACTTTCCGCAGGACACCAATGCGGCCGAGGCGCAGTACTATATGGGCCTCATTTATGATCACGGCGAACAGTACGATGACGCTGCGCAGGTGTTTGAGGCGGTCACGGAGCGTTATCCCGACAGTCCCAAGGCCGCCGACGCGATGTATATGAAGGGGGTCGAGTACCAGAAGGCCAAGAGTGACAAGAAGGCAATCGCGGCCTACCGGGCATTCCTGAAGCAGTACCCGAACCACGCGAATGCCGCGAAGGCAAGAGCGCGGCTGCGGACACTGGCGGCATCCGGCGGAACCCCGGCCAAGAAGCGGAAATAGTGCTCGTAATGAACGGGGCGATTTCTCGCCCCGTCAAAGCGACGCTCCGAGCTTAACGCCGGTAGGGGTCCCCGTAGTAGTCGTGATAGTGGTAGCCTCCCCGATCGACTCCGCGGTCTGCGACTCCGATATCCAGGGGCCGATCCAACCGGAAAGTGATCAGCGAGCTGCGCGGCAAACGGACGGCGCGACCTTGGACTTCTCCGCCGTTAATGGCGCCTAGGATGCTTCCCACAACGCTATAATCCCGCTGGGATTGTATCCGATTTGCCTCGGTTCCGATTGCATAGCGCTCCCCGTTCACCATCACGGAATCCAGGTCCAATATCAAATCGTTATCCCGTGCCACGCGCACGATTAATTCAACGCGGGCACCGCGGGGAATTGCCAACTCGCCGTTGTCTCCGCGAACATCCTGATCCACGGTTCCGTAAAAGACCCGATTATCCGTGCGCTCTACGTCGATAGGTTCGTTTGTTCTGACCGCGACGATGGTTCCGGGTTCGAGCCTGGTAAATCGATGTCGCTCGCGGTCCCAATAGCGGTACCGATCATGGTCCTGCGCAAAAAGTGCAGGCGACAAACAGAGACTCAAGGCGACCGAGGCGCCGCTCAAGGCTCTGAGTATCGCAGGAAATCCTATTACTGATTTAGCCATGATTCACTCCTTACAATGGGTCGGCTGCACGCTGCCTGCCATACCGGCTATCGCAGGTATTTTCTGAGAGATACGACACAGGCAGCGGAAGGCTCCCAATGTTCGAGGGAGAACTTACCGGCAGAATATGCAATTCTGGACGAGCCTCCGGCCTCGACGCCCCCCGGCGAAGACAGACTCCGCTGCGTTGCCTTAGACTGTAAGTATGCGAAACTCCCGACTGTTGCTTTCGTTTATCGCCTGTCTGATCGCGGTTTTCCTGACCGCGCCGATAGAGGCCCAGACCAAGGACAAAACTGCCGCGAAATCGGCCGCAGCGCCCGCGAAGACGGCTGCCAAATCGGGTGAGCTGCTGGATCTGAATAGCGCGACCGCCGATCAGCTCAAAGCCTTGCCCGGCATCGGGGATGCGTATTCCAAGAAGATCGTGGCCGGCAGGCCGTATCAGCGCAAGGATCAATTGGTTTCCAAAGGCATCATTCCGCAGGCTACTTACGACAAGATCCAGGACCTGGTGGTCGCCAAGCAGACCAGCGCGAAAAAGTAACGCTTCCCCACATCACTGCGTACGGCCGATCGTACCCACACTAAGAGGGCGCGCTCTGCCCTATTTTGCTAACGTCAAGTTAATGCTGAAACCTACCATTTTCCGCGAGTATGACATTCGCGGAATTGCTGAAACGGAACTCGCGAGTAGCGACGTCGCCGATCTGGGCCGCGCGCTGGGAACCTACATGCTGCGCCAGAGCGGGCCGCGCCTTAATCTAGGCCGTGATTGCCGCCTGAGTTCGCCGCGGTTGCATGACGCGCTGCTCGAAGGGTTGCAGTCGACCGGGTGCGAAGTGACAGACATCGGCGTGGTCCCCACGCCGCTGCTGTATTTTTCGGCGGTGCATTTGGAGGCCGATGGCGCCATCATGATCACCGGAAGCCATAATCCCAGCGAATTTAACGGTTTCAAGAGCGTGTGCGGCGCCGGCTCGCTGCATGGCGAGACCATTCAAGACATCCGCCGTCTGATCGAGGCCCGCGATTTCGCCACCGGTCATGGCACGCACCATTCGATGGACGTGATCCCGGCTTACCTGGACGAACTCTCACCGCAGTTCGATTTTGGACGCCGTGTCAAAGTGGTGCTGGATGCGGGGAACGGGACAGCGGGTCCGGTAATCCATCAGCTTTTAAAGCGGCTTAACGTCGAGGCCACGGAGCTTTTCTATGAGATGGACGGCCGCTTTCCGAACCATCATCCCGACCCCACGGTTCCCGCCAACCTCAAAGACTTGCGCGAAGCGGTGCTGGCGCAGAAGGCAGAACTGGGCATTGCGTTCGACGGCGATTCGGACCGTATTGGAGCAGTGGATGAAAACGGCGAACTGATTTACGGCGACCTGCTGCTGCTGATCTACGCCCGCGAGATTCTCACCCGCAAGCCCGGCGCCACGTTCATCGGCGAAGTGAAATGCTCGCAGCTTCTATATGACGAACTGAAACGGCTGGGCGGCAATCCCATCATGTACAAGACCGGCCATTCGCTGATCAAAGCGAAGATGAAAGAAGAGCATGCGGAGTTGGCGGGCGAAATGTCGGGCCACATGTTTTTCGCCGACCGTTACTTCGGCTACGACGATGCGCTCTACGCGGCCTGCCGCCTGATCGAGATCGTTGCGAAATCCGGCAAGCCCCTGTCGGCGCAGCTTGCGGGGCTGCCAAAGCTGATTTCTACGCCCGAAATCCGGGTCGATTGCTCCGACGAAACCAAATTCGCAGTCGTGGCGCGAGTCGCTGAACAGTTTCGCAAAACCCACGAAGTCATCGATGTGGATGGCGTCCGGGTTCTGTTTGACCAAGGCTGGGGGCTGCTGCGCGCGTCCAACACACAGCCGGTTTTAGTGATGCGCTTCGAGGCCGCCAGTGAAGAACTGCTGGCGCGCTACCGGGCCCAGGTTGAGGCGGCTCTGGCGCAGGCGAAGCTGTCTGCGGCCTAGCGGGCACCGCGGCGAAACACCAACACGGCATTCAATCCGCCGAACGCGAAGGAATTAGAAAGCGCCCATTCGATGCTGGCTGCACGTGCGGTGTTGGGGACCACGTCCAGCGCGCAATCCGGATCGGCTTCCGTAAAGTTGGCGGTGGGCGGAATCAGCCCGTCGTCCACAGCCAAGAGCGTCGCCGCGGCTTCCAACGCTCCCGCCGCACCCAGCGCATGCCCGTGCATGGACTTGGTGGAACTCACCTGCAATTTTTCGGCGTGAGCTCCGAAAACTTCACGAATCGCCTGGGATTCGGTGGCATCGTTGGCCAGTGTGCCGGTTCCGTGCGCGTTGATGTAGCCGATGACTTCAGGACCGGCGGCGGCATCCTCCAGAGCCGATCGCATGGCTCGCACCGCTCCCTCGGCTAGCGGCTGGGTCAAATGGAAAGCGTCGGAGGACATGCCGAAGCCCGCGATCTCGCCCCATATTTTGGCACCGCGTGCCTGCGCGTGTTCGAGTGGTTCCATAACCAGCATCGCCGCGCCTTCTCCCAGGATCAGGCCTTTGCGATCGCGCGAAAACGGACGGCAGGTATCCGGCGCGACGATGCGCATTGCCTCCCAGGCCTTCAGGAATCCCAGCGAAAAGGGCGCTTCCGATCCGCCTGCGATGGCCGCGTCGACCACGCCGTTTCGCACCATCCAAAACGCCTGGCCGATCGCGTGGCTGGCGGAAGCGCAGGCGGTGGAAACGGTATAGGACGGGCCCACGATTCCATACTCGCGCGCGATGCGGCTGGCGCCCGCATTGCCCATGGTGCGAGCGATGCTCAAGGGATGAATGCGCGTGGAACCTTCGGCATACAGGCTATGAAATTCGCGGTCTTCGCTGGTTATCCCGCCACTGGATGTACCGGTGACGATGGCCGTGCGGGCCTTCAGTTCAGGCGTGATTCTGAGAGCGGATCCGGCCACAGCCTCGCGCGCGGCGATCAACGCGAATTGCGCGAAGCGGTCGAGAAGGTCGGCTTCCTTATCGTCCATGTAATCGGACGCGCGAAAGTCCGGCACTTCGGCTGCGTTCGGAAACCGCAGCGCCCCTTCCGGCACCAGTGTCATTGGCCGGATGGCGCTGCGCCCGTTCCGC
>DATJEI010000371.1:0-6417 GCA_035496735.1 Bryobacteraceae bacterium
CTGGAACTCCGTCCCGCTCGGTAGGCGGTCTCTCCCAGATCGCCGGGTTTGCGAAATGAGCGTACAGCGGCTTATCAGCGTTGTGCGTCACTCACAGCAGGCCTCACGGGTTAATGCCGCCATGAGAGGGCCCTCGAAGGAAGCTTGAAGAAAGAAGGAAGACTAGTTCGCCGACAGAAAGATCGAATGAAACCGGGTCACGACAGCCGTCTGTTTCTTGCTTCTTATACCAAATATCTGCGCCTGTTTGTGCCCCCCCGGAGTTGCCGGTTAGTATAGCATCGTCCCTATGAGAACTTTACTTATTTGCAGTCTAGCCGTTGCTTCCGCGGTCACCGCCGCGGAAGTGCGCCTATCGAATGACTTCAGTGGCGGTGGCTATACCAGTGTCTACACTCTGGCGACGGGCATCGCCTATACAGACGACGTGCTCAACGAGTGCTCCATCGCGCGCGGCCGGCAAAATGAGCCTTCGGTTGCGATGAACCCGCGAAATCCGCTGGTTCTGGTGGGCAGTTCCAACGATTACTGCGGCACTTATGCCGGTTCGCCTGCCGGAAAATTTGTTCCCGCCGGACCCATCTGGCTCGGCTATTACCGGTCCGAAAATGGCGGGATCGCGTTCGTAAGCTCCTTGGTTCCCGGTTATCCCGGCGACACATCGCCGTACGCCCAACTGGCCAGGATTCGGACCGCGTCCTCGGGCGATCCTGTCATCGCCTGGGACAATCACGGTCGGCTTTTTATAGGTTCGGAAAGCAGCGAGGATCCTTCCGGCTCAAAGAAAGGCTGGGGCGACGAGTGGATTGCCAGCTTCGATAATCCAGCCGGTGAAGCGGGCAATAGCATCAACGACGGCAAGCGCTTTCGGGGCTCGGTAGTCGTGGCGAAAGGTTCTTCGGCGCCCGTCACCGGAAAATTTAACGACAAGACCTCTATACAGGCCGACCGCACGGGCGGCGATTGCGACGGCTATGTCTATTTCGCGTGGTCGCGATTCACGGGTGTGGGCACATCGAATATTTATTTCACGCGCTCTACTGACCATGGCCAGACCTTTTCCTCTCCCATGCTCCTTACTGCTAACGTGAGCAACGTGCAGGATCCGGAGATTACCGTCACCGGCAACGGACATGTCTATGTGAGCTTCGATCAGGGCGCCACCAACTCCCGCCAGTCCACTGGCGTCGGGCTCGCGAAGTCGGTGAATTGCGGAAAAACTTTTGCGAAACCCGTACTCGTGACAAGCTACATAGACGCTGGAGCAGTCGACGTCGCCGCGCCCGTCCCAGTGCCAGTGCCTTCCGCGCCGGACGATCCTCGCAGTGCCGGGGACGTTTCGGTTGCGGGATCGTCCTCGCAAGATTGCGGCGATTTCGATTCCGCCTGCCAATCCGGCTTCACGTTCTTCCGCCGCGACAGCAGCACGCGCTCGGCCGCGGACCAGAAGGATGCGCAGCATGAGTTCATCTATCTGACCTTTGACGCCGCGAAACCTGGGACCGAAGTGGACACCGGCACCACCTATGGCTCCATCAGCTCCGGCAAGGGCGCGCAGTCCGCCGTGTATTTCGTCCGCTACGATGGCGCGGCCGGAACCGCCTCTACGCCGCAACTGATCGACAATCAAAACACAGGCCACCAGTTTTTTTCAGCGATATCCGCGGACGGTGGGGTCCTGCACGCACTGTGGTGGGATAGCCGCAACGACACGTCCTATTCGCCGGCGCTTCCCATCGGCAACGATGCGTCCGGGAACGTGCACGCCGCATTGGATGTTTACGCGACTACGTCATCCGACAGCGGTTCGACATGGACCACCCCGGTTCGCGTCACCGCCGCCAGCAGCAGCCCGAACTTTGAACAGTTCTCCGATCGCACGGTTCCCTTCGCGGGCGACTATCTGTGGGTAACGTCGGTTGGAACCAGCGCGTTCGGCGTCTGGACCGATTGGCGCAATACCGTGAGTGGAACCGATCCGCGCGAATCGACCGGGTCAGTGGAGGGCGCCGATGTAACACAATGCCGCTCCTTCAGCAGCGGCGCCTGGACCGGTGACCAGTGTCCACACGACGGCGGCATCGACCAGGATATCTACGGGAGCGTGACGCCTTGATAAGAAGGTAGTCTCTTGGGAAGGTTGGCCCGGCGCAGGCGCTTGTAGCTTGCGCCGGGAATGGTTACTACGAAACAGGCGTCAATTGCAGAATGTCTAGTGCAGAACCAGCTTCTGCACGCGCAGATTGCCGACCTCGCCCACATAGAGCGTATTTGCATTCCGGCAGTCGATGGCGTTCACGGTTCCGAACTCTTTCGGCAACTTGCCGGCCCGACCAAACTTGCCGACCATGGTTCCGTCCAGTTGCATTTTGTAGATTTCACCATCGCGGTCGATATCGTTGGGCGGGTTGGAATTCGAGACGTAAAGAAACGGACTCGTTCCCTTGGTCATACACAAGGCCTGGGCGTTCCCAACCCCCGTATAGGCCGTCTTAAAGTTGCCGTCGTTGTCGAAAACCTGAATTCGCTTGTTACCGCCGTCGGCCACGTAGACGTTGCCTTGCGCATCAACCGCGATACTGCGGACATTGGCGAACTCGCCGTTTCCGGTTCCCTTCTTACCCCACGACTTTATGAACTTGCCATCCTTGTCGAATTTCGCAACCCGGGCATTGCTCAGGCCGTCGGCGACAAAGATATCACCGGCCGCATCCCAAGCCACATCGGTTGGACGCTCGAAAAGATCGGTGGGCCGTCCCGCGCCGTCACCGGTTGTCGCACGCGCCGGAAGCGGAATGTTCTCGGCTTTTCGTCCCAGCAACATAAGCAGACGTCCTTGCGGGTTGAACTTCATGACCATATTGGTCATTTGATCCACCACCCAGATGTTATCGGCCGGATCGATGCGGACCTGCGAGGCGTACATAAATCCGTAAGAATCCTTGCCGATCTCGCGGACGTACTTGCCGGCCGGGTCGAATTCGAAAAGCCGCGAGCCGCCATGAGCAAACGGCCGCGCGGTTCCGAGTGTTACCGTGGGATGGCCCGTGCGTGTATAGACAAAAATATTACCGCGTGAATTCGTCGCCACGCCGGCTACTTCGCCGAGATAGATGTTGGCGGGAAGTTGCAGCGCGTTAGGGACGGAATCGAACTTAATTTCAGGCGCGTCCTTCTGGGCGTATAGCGGAGCGCCGGCGATCAGGGCCGCAGCCAACAGAGCTTGCTTTAGGTTCTTCATAAGTGTTCTCCTCGATCGGTTGGCTTGCTAGTTCGCGCCTGCGCCCGCGGACTTGGCGCTGGCGGATTTGGCCGGGGTGGTTGGCTTGAACACGAATTTCTGTACGCGCCAGGATTCGATTTCGCCCAATACCAGCTCGTTGGGATTGCGGCAATCCAGCGTGTGAACCACCTGGAATCCAGGCGGCAACTTTCCCGGATGGCCAAACTTGCCGAGGACCGTGCCGTCCAGCTCGGTCTTGTAGATCTCACCAGTGGTGTCCCAGGTTCCGGGCATGTTGCCGTTAGGATTCGAGTTCGACAGGAACGCATACTGGTGGGGGCCGGATGAAATGCACGCCGTCCAGGCAGTGCCCAGGTTGGTAATCTCGCGGATGGGTTTCAGATCGTTGTCGAACACCTGGTAGCGGTTATTGCCGCGGTCAGCCACCCAGACATGGCCTTCGCCGTCCACCTGCAATCCGTGCGGAAGATTGAATTCGCCCATGGCCTTGCCCACTTTTTCGCTGCCTACCTGCGTCACAAAGCGGCCGTTCTTGTCGTATTTCACCACCCGGTTGTTGCAATAGCCGTCGGAGATGAATATGTTGCCCTGCGGGTCCCAGCCAACATCCGTCGGCCGGCAAAGAATATATTTCTGCGCCGGAGCGTTCGGGCCACTGGGGAAGGGCACTGCCCCGGCGACGGCCGGCGGTCTGCGGCCGAGCACCATCAGCACTTTTCCATCCGGGCTGAATTTGGTGACCATGTTGGTGCCTTCGTCGACGGTCCAGATGTTGTCGTCCTTATCGACGCGTACCGCGTGGGCGAATTCGAAGCCGTAATAGCCGCTGCCGATTTCCTTAAGAAAGTTGCCCGCCTGATCGAATTCAAACAGCCTGGTGTTGGCGCTGCGGTGAAAAACGAAGACATGCCCCTTGGAGTTGGTGGCCACCGCAACGGATTCGCCGAGATACTCGCCGGGAGGAAGCTTCAAAAAATTCGGCACCGCTGTATACGTCATCTCAGGCACGTTTTCCACCGTTGCCTTCTTCTGTGCAAATGCCGGCGCGGCGGCTAGCAATGCCAGCCCGAGTGACCAAGTCAAAATTCGTTTCATGGGAGTCTCCTTGAACTTTCCAATCCGACCACCTATTCTAGGTCAAATTGGGGAAGGCGTGGGACGGGCGCTGGAAGCCAGGCGTTCAGCCTCTTTCTTAACCATGGCGAGCGCCACTCTGCGGATCAACAGTATCCCGGGCGAAAGGAACGCCCAGTAGAGCCGGAATTTGGCTCGAGCGCGAGGATCGGTAGTTGTCACGCGGGTATCGGTCCGGACGATAGATTCCGTCGCGCTCACTGTCTCCGACCGCAGCGTCCAGATGATTTTTACGTAGCCCGGCTCGTGAAAATCCGCAAACTCGCCGGGTGAAAGCGGACGGAACACGACGTTTGCCTCCCACGGCTTCGTCACAGCTCCGAGTATTACTTCGCGGTCTGGGATTTGCGCCAGCACTCGCCAGCCCAGAGCCTCGGCCCAGGCAAGCAGCGGTTTCGGCAAGGCCGGTTTCGACTGCGGGCCTCCCAGCATGCATTCACGAGCCCGAAAAAGTCCACTGATAATCGGTGAATGCTGCAGATCCAAACTCGCCGCCGCTTCAAAAGTTGTTTCAGCCGGGGCGGTGACGCGAATAGTATGCCGCTCTGCCACCTCATACTCCGGCATAAATCGATCCAGCAACATTTCAGACTCGTCTAGGTCAAATCGGTGGCTTGACCGTCCGTAGCGAATCCAGGCGACGGCTGCATACGCAGCCCATGATGAAGCGGCAATGCCCAAGCCGGCCGCCAGCCAGCGTGCGATCGGCGGGAGGCGCGAAGCCGGGGGCACGGAATGGTCTCTATCTGCCACCAGACGACACTCCACAACACGACACTCACAACACGACACTCACAACACGACTGCATTTGGATAACCAACCCCGGATACATTCAGCCTTCGCCCAAGCGATGTCTCTGGCAGTTACGCGAGCGATGGTCACTTGGTTGCTCGCTGTCCATGTCATGAAACCCATTCTCATCATTTACGCCACCCGCGAAGGGCACACCCGGCACATTGCGGAACACTCGGGCGCCCTGCTGGAGGCTCGTCAAACTGCTTTCGAATTGGTGGACGCCGCTCACCTGCCGGAAAGATTCTCGTTAGTGAAATACTGGGCAGCCATCGTCAGCGCCTCCCTCCACGCAGGCAAACACGAGCCGGAGATGGTGAAGTTCGTAAAACGACACCTGAACGAGCTGCACTCGATCCCGACGTTGTTTCTTTCCGTGAGTCTTTCCGAAAAAACCGTCGAAGATCCGCAAGCTCCGGCGGAGAAGCGCGCCGAGGCGGAAGCAGATGTCAAACGAACCATTGACGGCTTTCTAGTGGAAACCGCCTGGCAGCCCTCGCATGTGGCGGCCGTAGCGGGGGCACTCCTATACAGCAAGTACAATTTCGTGATTCGCTTTATCATGAAGCGCATTGCCAAGAAGGCTGGTGGCCCTGCGGACACTTCCCGAGACTACGAGTTCACGGATTGGACTAAGATTGACCGGTTGATCGAGGAGTTCGTCCAAAGCGTGTCGACGGCGGAGTCCCGGACAGCCTCTTGAAACAAGTCGCGGCGCCCCTCACCGTCGCCGGATCCAGCCGCCGCTAGCCGGCTTTGTGCCCGAGTTCGAAGCGCACCAGAATCTCGGTTTTCACTTCTACGGGACTGCCATTCAGAAGAGTGGGCTGGTAAGTCCAGTGCCGCACTGCATCCAGGGCAGCATCCACCAGCAGGGGGTGGCCGCTGACCACCGTCAAGGTCTTTATCTTGCCGTCGGCGCTGATGATGGCCTTCAACTGGACATTGCCTTGAATGCGGCCCCGGCGCGCCAGTGCGGGATAAACCGGTTGGATCATTTGCAGGATCAGCCCCGCCTGGACGTCGCCTCCAACCGTGATCTGTTCTGGCGCAACCGGCCGAGTCGCGGCGGCCCTGGGTGGCGGGGGAGGCGGGGGCGGGGCGGCAGAAATTGCACTGCTGAAAAAGCCGATCCCAGCGCCGGGTAATGCTGGCCCGGGGATTCCGCCGGGCACGCCTCCCGGCATAGCTTCGATTTCGATAGCAGGGGCCTCACTGATGATCGCCACAACTTTCGGCACGACCA
>DATJEI010000372.1:0-2807 GCA_035496735.1 Bryobacteraceae bacterium
CATGTGGATTCCAGCCAGCACCAGCGTGCCGCCTTTCTTCAGAGCACGCAACGACGCCGGCACCAGTTCCCCGGCGGGCGCGAAGATAACGGCGCTGTCCAGCGGTACGGGCGCCGGGCCGCTCGAATATCCGGCCCAAACGGCGCCCAGCTCACTCGCCAGCTTCTGGTGTGCGGCATCCCGCGTGAATGCGTAGACCTCGGCGCCCCAGTGCCGCGCTACCTGGATCGCCAGAAGTGCCGCCGAACCAAATCCGTAGAAGCCCAGCCGCCCGCCTTTCTGGATTCCCGAAAGGCGCAGCGCGCGGAACCCGATGATCCCGGCGCAAAGCAGCGGCGCGGCGTCCAGATCGCTAAACGATTCCGGAATCGCATAGACGAACGCTTCCAGTGCGACGGCGTATTCCGCATAGCCGCCATCCACCATCCAGCCGGTGAACGTGGCATTGTCGCAAAGGTTCTCTTTGCCCGCGCGGCAGTATTCGCACACGCCGTCGGTTTTGTGCAGCCACGCAATGCCCACGCGGTCGCCAGAATGAAACCGGCGCGCTCCCTCTCCCAGCGCCTCGACGCGCCCCACCACCTGATGGCCCGGAATCACCGGCGATTTGCGCACCTCGAGCTCGCCCTCGACTACATGCAGATCGGTCCGGCACACCCCGCAGGCCGTCACCCGCACCAGCACCTCGCCGGCCGCGGGCGCAGGCTTCGCCACCTCCGCCAGTTCGAGCGGGTTCGTCTTCACTGGCGCGGGCGCGCGGAGCAGACAGGCTTTCACGCGTTCCAGCCGGAAAGCGCGCCGATATCCCAGTCCGCTTTGTCGCGAATCTTGACATGGCCGCCGGAATAGATGCCGTGCACGGCGGCGCTGTCCATGGCGCGCCCCTCGGCATCCACGGTTCCCGCGAGTGTTACCGGACGCGGCGCGAGCGTGGCCGCCACATCCGGAAGATCGGAGTGGCGCAGCAGGCCCGGCACGAAGTTGGCGAAGCTGTGATCGTAATTCTCCGTCTCTACGATGCTGCGGAACGAAACCAGGCCGCCGGCAAGGTAAAGCTCGCTGATGTTCTTGTCGAGCGCCGCGGCGAACAGTGCGGGCACGGTAAGTTTGCTGCGCGCCGCCAGAACCACGCGCCGGCCTCCAAGCGCCGGATGTTTGCCGAGGCCGGACGCCAGCGCCAGGATGTCGCTCACGCGCTGCCCTACCAGCGGCCGTCCCAGAATCAGCGAGCCCCAGGCGTAATTCTCCTCGCTTTGATGCGGGCGCGTGTAGCCCGGTTCGCCCCGCCCGAACTCCGGCGCCAGGTCGCCGATGCCCCGCACGTCGGCCACGCACACAGCATAGCCGCGCCCCGCCAGCGACTGGTAGAGCTCGCCCTCGGTCCAGCGGCGATTGCGCCCCGCGGTATCCACCACCAGCACTACCGGTTTGTCGCTCTTACCGCCGCGCGGCAAAAAGAGCCACGCCGGCACCCACACTTTAGGCGCTGAAGCCACTTCCACCGCTTCGATATCGATCTCGCGCGAGGGCACGCGGCGCAAAGTCGCCATCGTCGCGTGGTCCGGCGGCGCAATGCCCAGCAGCACGCGCAAATCCGCGGGCGTCTTCTCAACCACGCGCGCCTTGTTCATCGCGAACGGAGTGAGGCCGCCAAACGAACGCACCACATTGCCCGATTCCGCGACCCACAGCGTCTTGTCGGGCTCGGGAGCTACCGGCGGCTCCTGCTCGATCCGCCGGTTGCTGCCCTTGAGCCAGCGCTCGAACCAGTTGTAGACCTCCAGCCGCGTGTCGTACTCCAGACTGTGCGGCAATGGCGTATCCACCCACCGCAGGCTGTCCTCGTGCCCCAGCGTCTTGTAGACCTTCTGCAGCTTCTGAAATTCTTCCCAACCGCTGGTGATGTAATCGGGTGAGTAGGTGCCGAAGAAATCCTTGTCGCTCACCGAAACCAGCAGCGGCTTGGGCGCGAACGGGTACATCGTGTCCCAGCGGTCGAAACCGAGCGGCCCCCCTCCCGGAAAGTCCTGCTCGGCGTCGTCGGTCGATCCCGGCGGATTGAAGTTCGCGCAGGCTATGTTCTCCGTATTACCGCTGCACACCGCCGCCGCGGCCAGGCGATCGTCCGCCGCCATCAGCAGCATGGTGAGAGTGCCGCCGCCCGATTGCCCCGTGCTGCCGATGTGTTTGGTATCGACCATGGGCAGTGACGCCAGATAATCCAGGCTGCGCATCGCGTCCCACACCTGCAGGCGCGCGCAGGTATCGCCCATCAGCAGCATCTGCTTGCCCGGTACGGTGTGCTCGTCGTCCGAGGACGAGAGGCGTGTGTGGGTGCCCGCGCTATCCGGATAGTAGACGCGCTCGCCCTGTCCCATGGGATCGAATGCCAGCACCACGTATCCCAGGCGCGCGAGCCCCTGGCAGCAGCGCTGGTATTGCTGGTACTCCTTCCCGTTGTCGGAATGTCCCATTTGAAACAGCACCGCGGGATAAGGCGGGGCGCCGGAGGTCGGGACATAGAGATTCGCCGGGACGTGAAACCGCGGCCGGCTCTGATACAGAACTTTATCGACGCGGTAACCGTCGCGCTCGAACGAGCCGATTTTTTGCGCATCGAGAGGCGTGCGCTCCAGTTCCGCGCCCGCCAGCTTCCAGAATGTCTCGCGCGCCCAGCGCTGGCGGGCCCGGATCGCCTCAGGAGTTTTCAACCGCTCGATTTCGCGATTCCGCCGCTGATACACCTGTTGCGCCAGATCGCGCAGATAGTCCGGCAAACACCGCGGGTAATCGCGATAGGCTGTGCC
>DATJEI010000373.1:0-8146 GCA_035496735.1 Bryobacteraceae bacterium
ATCCCGCGCATTGGGATCGAGATTGCAAACCGCGCGGGGACCAAGCGGCTGGTGAGCGTGGACCCCCTCTCCGAATTGACGCGCGAGGACAAGGTGCCATGATGTCCACGTGCCGCGAACATCGTCAATCCCACGCCGCACTTCAGCACGGTTTTACGCTGCTCGAAGTTCTGGTGGCAACCCTCATCATGGGCATCGCCGTAGCCGGTATCCTGAGCGGCATGGCCGGGGCATCGCGTAATGCCGCGCGTCTTACCGACTACGATCGCGCGACTCTGCTCGCGAAACAAAAAATGGACGAGCTGCTAATCGACCGCGCCGCGCCGCGTAATCAGGATATTGCCGCGGAGTTCGATCCCGCGCTCACCGGCCGCGTGCGCACCGGATGGCGCGCCCGGGTCACGCCGTTTGAAGCCACGCCTGGCGCGAGCGGCTCCCGCTGGGATCTCGACCGCATCGAGCTCGAAATCTGGTGGATCGATGGTCAAGTGCGCCATAGCTTTTCGCTGGAAGGATTTCGCCGCAACATCCTGCGCGAAGGAGACCGGCGATTCTAATGGCCGTCATCATTCGGCGAACCCCTGCCCCCGGTCGCTATTCCCAACGCGGCGTCACGCTGCTGGAGTTGATGATCGCGATTACCCTGGTGGCCGGTCTCTCCACCGGCATGCTGATGGCGATGCGCACCAGTCTGCTCACCTATGAGAAGACCGCCAAGCGCCTGGAATCCAATCGCCGCTTCGTGAAGGCGCAGCACCTGCTCTCCGATCAAATTTCCGCCGTAATGCCGGTGCAAGGCGCGTGCCTGGGAGACACGGGCCAGACCCTGGCGACCCCTTCTTTTCTCAGCGGCTCCGAGGACATGCTGCGCCTGGTCACAAGCTATTCGATCACCGAAGGCTCGCGCGGTTACCCGCAAATAGTCGAGTACCGCGTCATCGCCGAGCAACGCGGCAGCGTGCGGCTGGTGGCCACGGAACGCCCCTACACGGGCCCGCAGAGCACCATCCCTTATTGCGGCGGCGCTCCCCCGCCGCCGGTTTCGTCCTACGAGCTTGGGACCCGATCTGCCGTGCCGTTGGGCGGGGCACCGTTCGCCGAGCCAGCGTCAGGCGAATCGTATGTGTTGGCGGAACACCTGGCTTACTGCCGTTTTTCTTATCACGAGCCTTACGATCAGAATCGTTTTATCGAAACCCCATGGCTGCCGCTGTGGGACAAGCCATTGCTGCCGGCGGGAGTGCGCATTGAAATGCGGCCCGCTGTGCCCGACGCCGGAGGCCTGTCGGTTCTCGGGGTAACGGTGCCGATTCAGGTGAATCGGGATCCTCGGATGGTCTATGTCGACGGATTTTAGGCGGCGGCTGTGTCGCCGGCAGAAGCCAGCGCCGCGGCTTGGACAAATGTTGCGGCCCGGGTTGCGCCCCGGAAGGATACTGCGGCCCGCAAAAACGCGGGGCGGAGCGCTGCTAGCCGTGCTTTGGCTATCGGCGGGACTCGCGGCCATCGCGCTTTCCGTCTCTTCGAACGTTCGTTCGGAGACAGATCGCGTCTCCACATCCGGCGAAGGTCTGCGCGCATCCTACCTGGCTTCGGGAGCGGTCGAGCGCGGCATTTTATGGGTCCAGTGGGGCTTCTCCGGCCAGACTTTTTCCGCGCCCGATGGTCTGCCGCGTTTCTGGACCTTCAATACGCGGCGCCTGACGATGCGTTTTCCGAGCGGTGACGCCCTGGTCGAAGTGATTCCGGAATCTTCCAAGCTCGATATCAATCGAGCCTCCCCAGACGACCTTTATCGTGTTGTGCTCGCGGTCAGCGGGGATGCGGAGCGCGCACAGCAGATTACCGACGGTATTATCGACTGGCGATCGCCCGTGGCTGAGCCCAGCGCCTTTGACCAGTACTATTTCAGCCTGGGTCCGACTTTTCGCGCGCGGCACGCGTCTCTTCTGGAGATTGAGGAACTATTGCGGGTGCAAGGCATGAGTCCCGAGTTGTTTTATGGCAATTACACCACTGGGGCCGACGGGCGTTTGTACGCGCGCGGCGGGCTGCGCGATTGTCTTTCGGTGTGGGGATCGCTGGGCCCGTTCGACGTGAATACCGCCAGTCCGGCGCTGATGGAAGCCATGGGCGTGACGCCGGAAATGGCAGCGTCCCTGGTGGCGACACGCCAGCAGCGTCCGTTTCAAAATCCGCGGGAACTCGCCGGCACGCTGCCGCCGCGCATCGCCATGGGCTCCGGATTCTCGATCTATACGCTGCGTGCGAGCGCACGTCTGCGCCGGTCCGATGGCTCGTATTCCGAAGTGGTGCGCACCGCCGCGGCTACCATCAAGCTTTTCGATCCACAGAAATCTCCCCAGGCCTTGCATATCCTGCGCTGGTACGATGACGCCTGGTCGCAAGCCGCGCTTCCGCCTTATCCAGGCATGACGGTTCGCGGCGGCAACGTTCCTGGGCAGCCGGGCTTTTCCGGAGATCTGCAGCCATGAGCCTGCTTCGCACGCTGCTCCCCGACGGCCTGAAAAAATGGCTGGCGTTCGGGCCCGGCGTGGGCATTGAGGTAGTGGGACCGCATGGCGGCGAATCGCTGCGCGTAACCGCGGTACGTGTGCATCCCGGCGGCGCGCGCGTGGTGGGCACGCTGGCTTTCGAAGACGCCATGCATCATGCCGCCGGCGTGTGGGGCACCGAATATGCCGCCTTCGTGCGCAAGCACGGGTGCGCGCATGTGGCTGCGACGGTTCTGTTGCCGCGCCGCGAGGTGATGGTGCGGCATGTGGCGCTCCCCGGCGTAACCGATAAAGATTTACCTGCGGCCATCGAATTTCAGATGGAAGGTCTGCATCCTTACCGCGAAGAAGACGTGGCCTCGAGTTGGGCGCGGATTCCCGGCACGTCCTCGGTGTTGATCGCGATCACGCGGCGCGCGGTGATCGAGCGCTTCGTGACGCTCTTCGCGGAAGCCGGCGTTCAAGTTGGCTCGTTCACATGCTCGGCTGCCGCCATACATTCCGCGCTGCGTATGTTTCGTGCGGCGCCGCTGCCCTCCGGCCTGCTAGCCTACGAGCCGGCTGAATCGGGCGTCGAGATCTACGGCGAAAGTGCCAGCCGTCCGGTGTTCTCCGCCACCTTCGATGTTCCGCTGGAGCGTGCCGCGCCCATGGCGGCAGCGGAATTGCGCTTAGAAGCGGACCCCGCGCCGGTTAGCCTGGATGCGCTATTGAACGCGTCTCCGGCCCTGCCGTATGCGGCGGCATTGGCATCGGCGTGCCCCTTGATGGCCCTGCCGCTCAACTTGCTTCCGTATGAATTGCGGCCCTCCGGCGCGCGCTGGCTGTGGATTCCCTCGGCCGCTTTGGGCGCCGCGGTTCTGCTGTTGGCGGTGGCGCTGGCTGTGTTCCCGCGCTACGACACCAAGCGCTATCTGGCGTCGCTGAATGCCGAAATCGCCAGGGTAGCGCCGGTGGCCGCCCGCTCGACGGCGCTCGACCGCCAGATCGAAACCGCTCGCCGCAACGCTTCGCAACTGGACGCATTGCGCGCGCGCACCAAGAGCGACATGGATGTTCTGGCCGAGATGACCCGCATCCTGCCGCCGCCCGCGTGGCTCAATCAGCTCGAAATCACGCGCACTCAAGTGACTTTGGCC
The DNA here is from genome assembly GCA_035496735.1 of Bryobacteraceae bacterium. GTDB lineage: Bacteria > Acidobacteriota > Terriglobia > Bryobacterales > Bryobacteraceae > Palsa-187. The sequence continues at coordinate 3,656 of DATJEI010000373.1, forward strand.
GGGGAAACCCAACAGGCCGCGCCGCTGCTGCAGGCCATCGACGCCTCACCGCTGTTCCAGGGTTCGGAATTCGTGATGCCGCCCGCGCGTGTGAGGGACGCCGAGGCGTTTCGCATTCGAACCAATCGGGAGCCCGGCAAATGAATCTGCGTCCTCGCGACCGGCGCGCCCTGGCTTGGCTGGCGGTATCCGCGCTGCTGGGATTGGTGATTCACTTCTGGCCTGCCAATGACAGTGCCGCCGCGGTGGTGGCTCCCGTGGGGGATCCAGTGGCCTTGGCGGAGACTCGCCTGGCTCGTTTGCGCGAAGCCGCGGCCACGGTGCCGGCCAAGGAGACTGTGTTCAAGAAAGTATCGGCCGAACTCGCCGCGCGAGAAAAAGGAATGATCACGGCCGACACCGCCGCGCAAGCCCAGGCGCAAGTGATCCAGATCATCCGCCGCTTGGGAGCGGCCGAGACTCCGCCCATCGAAATTCGCTCCACCGAGCTCACTCCGGTCCGTCCCTTCGGCGATTCCTATGGCGAAGCCGGCGTGGCGGTGCAGATCGAATGCCGCATCGATCAACTGGTGAACCTGCTGGCGGCGCTGCAAGCCGAGCCCCAGTTGGTGGCCACCAGCGATCTGCGCGTCCTTTCGTCGAACGCCAAGGAGAAGACCGTGGCCGTGCGTCTCGCCGTTTCGGGCGTGGTGCCGCGCCGCTTGGTGGCTGAAAAACCGCAGGCTTCGAAGAAGGCCGGAAAGGCTGCATTTTGAATCGGCGACTCGTATTGTTGAATCTGGCACTGCTGGCTCTCGCCGGAGCCTTGGTATGGACCCTGCGTGCGAATTGGCTCCAAGCCAAGGCGCGCGAGCGTGCAGTGCTGCAGAGGAAAGTCGCGGCGAAAGCGGTACTGGCTCCGCCGCCTCTGCCCGCGGTGAAAGCCGTGGCGCCTGCCGAGTACATCGATGTCGCCGGCAAAATGCTGTTTTCGAAAGACCGCAATCCCACCGTGGTAGTGGAACCTCCCAAGCCCCCGCCCGAGCCAGTGATGCCCGCTCTCCCCAACTATCACGGGCAGATGGCGATTGGCGAGCCCGTGATTCTGCTGAGCGCGTCGGCCAACGGCGCCCAGCGCAGTTATCACGCCGGTGAACAGGTGGGCGATTTCAAACTGGTGAGCTTTGACGAAGACCGGGTCGCCTTCGAATGGAAGGGCAAGAGCGTCGAGCGCAAGCTCGAAGAGCTGCGGCCGAAAGAAGCCGCCGGGGCGGCTGCGCAGACGGCGTCCAAGTCCGCTGCTCCAGCGGCCCGGGCGTCCGCGCCAGCGGCGGCTGCGACGCCCATACAGCCGGTCGCGTCGCTGGATCATCCCAGCCCGGCTGCTGCTTCGGCGGCGAACGGCGCAAGTGCCTCCGCCACCCCGGCGCCTGCTAAGAATGTGACTGCGCTGGGCGCGGCGGGGAACACCTCCAATAGCGGTAACGCAGGCGATACCAGCGGCGATTCCACCTTCGGGCCCTTGTTGCCCAGCGGAGACCGCGCCTGCCTCCCCACCGACAGTTCGCCGGTGGGCACGGTTCATTTGGGATTCATGAAAGTTCAATCGGTGGGCATATTCGGTGCGTCGTGCAGTTGGACGGAAGTGAAATGAGAGTGAGTGAAATGAACATGCGTTCTATCGCAGTACGAGGAATTGCGCTTTTGCAGGTGATGCTGTTGGCCGCGGGCGTGGCCGTCGCACAAGCTCCGCCACCGCCGGCTGCTGCTCCGGCTCAGGCCGCTCCAGCCCAAGCCAATCCAGCCCAAGCCAATCCGGCCGAGCCCGCGCCGGCCCAAGCCGCTCCAGCCCAACCCGCGCCGGACCAAGCCAACCCAGCTCAAAGCACGGCGGCGCAAGCCCCCGCCCAGGCCCCCGTGCCGATCGGCAATCTGTCGCTGCAGAATGCTTCGCTGGTCGAAGTGATCAATCAACTGGCGCGTCGGTTGAAGATCAACTACATCCTGGACCCCGCGGTGAAGGGCAGCGTCGTGCTGAACACTTACGGCAGCACCGCCAACATGGACGCTCGCGGACTGCTGGACCTGATTCTCCGCATCAACGGCGCGGCCATGATTCAGGAAGGCGAGATCTACCGCATCCTGCCGCTTAAAGATGCTCCCAAGATGCCTTTGCGCCCGCAGGTAAACGCGCGCGACATTCCCGAAGACGATCAGATCATGCTGAATCTGGTTTTCCTTAAGTATGTGACCGTGGATGAACTCACCAAGGTGCTGGGCGAGTTTGTGGGCGAAAACGCCACCATGTATTCCTATGCGCCCTCGAACCTGCTGTTTATCCTGGACAGCCGCCGCAATATGCGCCGGACCATGGAACTGATCCAGTTGTTCGATAGCGATAGTTTCGCGAACCAGCGGGTACGCTTGTTCGATGTGAAGAACACCAAACCGTCGGACCTGGTGAAGGATCTTGACGCTGTATTAAAGGCCGCCTCGCTCGATGGCAAAAGCGCCACCGTGCGGTTTCTGCCGGTGGATCGAATCAATACGCTGATCGCGGTGGCTCCCAACCCGGGCGTTTTCGATACCGTCGAGGCTTGGCTGAAGCGGCTGGATATTCCCGTCAAGCTGAATCTCGGCGGCGGCAGTGAAAATCACGTATACCGCCTGCGCTACGGGCGCGCGGAATGCGTGGCTATCGCTCTGAACCAGTTGTATGGCTACGGCGGTGGTTATGGCGGTGGTTATGGCGGCGGATACGGTGGTGGTTATGGCGGCGGATATGGCGGCGGCTACGGAGGCGGTTATCCGGGCATGGGCGGTGGCTACGGCGGCCCGTCCAGCGGTTTTGGATATCCCAACACCTATGCAGCCAGCGGAGCCGGCATAGGAATGAACGGCAGCACTTATGGCGCCGGGAACAATTTCAATAACAATTTTGGCGGGATGGGAGCCTGTCCCGGTTCCATGATGGGTGGTTATGGCGCTGGAGCCGGATATGGCGGCGGCTACGGCTATCCGGTGTTTGGCGGATACGCGGCGCAGGTACCCGCGACTCCGCCGGGCACGGCTCCCGCAGCGTCGATTGTGGGCTCGGCCGCGCCTGCGGCGCCTGTTCCAGCACAAACGCCGGACGGCAAGGCGGGTGTGCGCGTGGTAGCCAATCCGCTCGACAACGCCTTGATTATCCAAGCCACTCCGGAACAGTATCAGGAGGTGTTGCGCATCCTGAAAGATCTGGATGTACCCCCGCGCCAGATTCTGCTGGAAGCGAAAATCTATTCGGTAAATCTCAGCGGATCTTTCGCCGGCGGAGTTTCAGCCAAGTTCCAGCGCGTGAGTGGCGCCGACCGGGGGTTGTTGGGCAACCTGACTTCTTCTGCCTCGGGCGTCGCTGGGGCCGCACTCCAGTTCGGCACGCTGGTGGGGCAGAGCAAGGAGTTGCTGGCGTTCCTCAATCTATCCGAGAATCAGAGCCGCACCACGATTCTTTCCGAGCCAAGCCTGATCGCCACCGACAGCATTCCAGCAACCCTCAATGTCGGTACCCAGGTTCCGGTGCAGACTTCGACTTCGACTACTGTAGCGGGATCGAGCACCGTCACCAGCAGCATCTCCGCCCAGAACACCGGAGTCACCTTGCAGGTAAATGCGCGCGTCAATCCCAGCGGCGTCGTCACGCTGGTGATCAATCAGGAAGTCAGCGCGCCGGGCTCCGGTTCAGGCACCTTGACACCTTCCTTCGATCAGCAGGTGGTGCAAACGCAGGTGACGGTGCAGGATGGCGACACCATCGCCATCGGCGGCCTGATCAGCGATACCACTACCAACGGTACCAGTGGGATTCCCTACTTATCGCGCCTGCCCGGAATCGGGCTGTTCTTCGGCAACAAGACTACTTCGCATGATCGCAGCGAGCTCATCATCTTTATGACGCCGCACGTAATTCTTGACGAAAGCGATCTGATCGAAGCCAGCAACGAGTTGCGCGACCGGGTCAAAAAGCTTCAAAAATATGTTAAGCTGCTTTAATTTCCCGCGGAAGTGAATTCCCTCCTCCGCCTGTCAAAATCGCCGGTAAACCCCCAAAGCTAGCCATTCTCTGCGAAATACTACATTTTTACGGCGGCACCTAAGGCCAAACTGAACTGTGCATTAGTACTTTTGCCTTGACGAAAGCTATTGGTCAATGTTATCTATAGAGTCTGACTGCGTCCGAGGATTCCAAAGCAGTTGTTAGTTGTAAATCAGGGCAGGGCGGTGTATTGCGCCGTCATTCCCGCGAGCACAGAACGAATATAAGCAAAAAGAAGTCCATCAAGATGAGCTGGAGTAAGACAGCAGTCGAGCGGAGATCAGCCAGAGTGAAGTGCGGCTGGGAAGCTCGGTTCCCGAGGTTCTTCAAAGCTAAGGGGATTGCAGATTGAGGCTCAGGTTGAACAAGAGAACTTCCATCAATTCAATTCCAACAATTCACAAGGAGAAGGAAATGGCAGATTTTCGCAAATGGCT
>DATJEI010000374.1:0-24763 GCA_035496735.1 Bryobacteraceae bacterium
GATATCCGTGTGGCTCATGCTGCTTGTTTACGCTGCCGCGGGCTTTGTCTTCGCGCCTTCCTCAACGGTTATCTGACGGACGGTCTTCTTCGCCTCCGGTACCGGCACTGAGACCTTCAGCACGCCGTCATTCATTTCAGCCTTTGCCTGGTCCGCTTTCGCGCCATCCGGTAACGCAATGGAGCGATAGAACTGCCCATAGCTCCGTTCCGACTTATAAAATCCTTCGCGTTCCTCTTTGTGCTCGCTCTTACGCTCACCTTTGATGACCAGGGCGTCATCCGTCAATTCCACTTTCACTTCTTCCTTCTTGAGGCCCGGCAACTCCGCAGTCACAACCAGGTTGCCGTTGGACTGTTGAATGTCGACCGCTGGGCTCCACGTCCCCGTCTCCGTGCTCGGAACGACACCCGCGGTCCATTTCGTCGCTGAACTCGCGCATAACCGCGAACGGGCTCAGCCCGAAGAATCTGCCAACCGGAAACATCGGCCTGAACAGTTCATTGAACAGTCTGGGCGCCGGAGTTTCCGGTTTGGCGAGCGATTTCTCTTTTGTCACTTTTACTTCTGGCATAACATACTCCTTTATTTATCGCGATTCCAACACTACAAACTGCGTGCTGCCTCTGCGATTAATAAGCAGCATCACAGGCTCATCCCCGTCACGCCGAACAGGTGCTTCGAACTCCGGGACATTAGAAACTTCGTTCGAGATAGGAGCTTAAATCCATCGCGTGCGGCGTCGTCAAGAAAGTTCCGCGCTCGACCGAGGGATGCGCAGGATCCTTTCCTACTCATGCCCCCTTCAATTGCAAGTGCAATACCACTGGCCACGAAGACCACGAAGCACTTCCGAACACCTGAGGCGTCAGATTGCGCAGCGAACCTGCGCGGAATCCCGCACTTGTAAGGTCATGCGGCCGTGGCAGGCATGTCAGGGCTACGCAGACTTGAGGTACTTCTGAAACCAATCTCGCGCGAGGGTCGCCACCTGATCCAGAGTCCCAGGCTCTTCGAACAGGTGAGTCGCGCCGTCTATGATTTCAAGCTTGTGTTCAGTTCCAGCGGGCAGCTTTTCGATGGCTGAATAGTTGAGCCCAAGGACTACCGGATCTTCGCCCCCGACGATGAACAGGGTCGGCGCAACCACTTGTCTTAATGCCGCACCCGCAAGGTCAGGTCTGCCGCCCCTAGAAACCACGGCACCCACCAATCTCGGGCGTTCGGCAGCCGCTACCAGCGCGGCGGCGGCCCCGGTGCTCGCTCCAAAATATCCAAGCTTCAACTCGTTCAGATGGGTTTGCCGGTAAACCCAGTCCGTGACTGCCGTCAGGCGCTGACCGAGCAAAGGGATGTCGAAACGCAATTCGGCGGTTCGCAGGTCCGCAGCTTCTTCCAGTTCCGTAAGAAGATCAATCAGGACGGTGCCGATCTCGCCCGCGTTGAGTACGTCAGCCACGTGCCGGTTTCTGGGGCTTCGCCTGCTACTGCCGCTCCCGTGGGCGAAAACCACAAGGCCTTTGGCGCGAACCGGCAAAGCAACGTCGGCCGCGAGTTCAATGCCATCGATGGGCACTCTTACGGCGACGTGCTCGACTGCTGAACTTGCAGATCTCACGATTCTTGTTCCAGCAGTTGAGGGGCCAAGTTGGCTCTCAACTTGCTCCTCCCAGGGAAGGAACGCTGGATATGGTTAAAATCGACTCGACTCCTCCCATTCTTTACCGTCCTGTGCTAAGTATCTAAACCGTGGGGAAGTCTGTCTACTGCTTCGATAATTCCTGCAATTCCGTGCCCGGCGGCTGGTTGAGAATGAATTTCTCCGCGGTCACGTCCGGTGAGTTAATCTTCAGGTCGTGTACGTTCAACACTACTTCGTAGTGATCCTGCGGGCGCTTGATGTCAATCTCCGATGGAAAGGAAATTCCAGCGTAGTCTTTCCAAGATGAGTACTTGGTATCGCTGAGAACACTGCCCGAGGAATCGAAAGTCTTCTGCCGTACAATCTCAAGATTATGCCGGTCGAAATGAAGCGTGCGGACCAGCCACGGCTCGTCTGTACCGCGCCGGATGATCAGGAGAATATAGACCGCCTCACGCTCGTTGGTATCTTCCTCCAGGAGCACGATATCGGCCCTGGGTTCCGGAGGCTGAATTATTAACGAAGTCAAGAAAGCGACCGGTCGAAGGTTCTCCAATTGCTTCTTGGAAGTAGGAGGTGCATCGTTCCTGCCTTCGATGAACCGTTTTTTGCTGGGAATATGAATCCGAAACGTCTCCGCAAGCGAAACCATGTCAAAGATTGTGCTTCCGAGCACCGGATCCAACCCCAGGATGCGGATGTCGTCCGGCTTTTTGAACAGAATGTATCCGCCCAATGTCGCATAGTCTTTGACCTCGCCCACATACAGACTGCCCACGGATGGCGACATCTGCATCCTCATGTTGAATGACTGGAGTGGGTCAGCAATGCGGTGGACTCGCTCGATCAATTCATCCTTCGTTGCGCGAAGCAGCGTGGCGCCCGGACGATAGCCGGGCGGCGTGACGACCCGCTTGCGCACAAAGCAGGAAGACAATGGAAGTGTGCAGACGCAAATGAACGCGGCCCATCTGTGATCTAGATGGATGTGCATGCTTGATCCGACTAGCGCCCGCCTTGCGGACTGTCACCACGGCGATTGCGGACGCGAACGACCGGCAAGGATTCCTGGTCGACCTGCGGTGGATCCACCCGTCCCACTTGCAAAGGGAAGTGCGCGGACTTCACGACCAATCCGCCGTATCGAACTGTACACACCAATGCAGGCTCATTTTCACTGAGACGCATGTAGACTTCCGTATAGTGAGTGCCGATTGTCATTTGGCCTCCTCTCTTTCTCGGCAAGTAACGATGCAGGTTGGGTTCCATTCCCTTGTTATTGGATTCCAAGAGAAAGGTACGAAAAATCGCACGGAATCATGCAGGTTCTTGCAGTTATCAAGCGGTCTGGCTAGCTTATGGAGTTGAGCCCCTGCCGAAAGCGAAGCGCATGATTCTTTTCGGCGCTGGCCAGCCGTTCGAACCAATCGGCAATTTCTGTGAAGCCCTCTTCCCGGGCAACCTTAGCCATCGTGGGATACCCCTCCGTGTACTCGCTTGTTTCCCCAGCGATCGCGGACTCAAGGTTGGCCGTGGTTTTCCCAATCGGCAGGTTTGTGACCGGATCACCGACGGGTTTCAGCCAATCGAGGTGACCTTGCGCATGGCCCGTTTCACCCTCCGCGGTATCCCGGAAGAGGCCCGCAATCTCAGGGTAACCCTCTATATCGGCTTGCCTGGCGAAATAGAGATAGCGCCGATTGGCCTGTGCCTCGCCTGCGAAGGCCGTCTTCAAGTTCTCCAGTGTCTGGCTGCCTTTAAGGATCGGCATTGGTGTTCCCCGGATTTATTCTGGTACGGTTAGTCAAGTCTCGGCTCCAGCCCAGCGCCTTCCATCTAGCGTTTGCTCTCCGCCTCAAGAACCTGTTCTCGCGCGATGAGTTTGGCAAGCTCATTCATTTCGTCGGACAGCAATTGAATCAAGTCGTCTACCGAAATGATCCCGACGAGGCCGCCCGCGCGATCAACCACGGGCATGCGGCGGACCCCGCTCATTCGCATCTGCTGAATGGTCTCGAAAACACCCTGTTCTTCCGCCACCGTCACAAGTTCCCTCGCCACAAGGTCTCCAACGGTATACACCGCCGCATTTAGTGCCGGAGCCACCACGCTAACGGCAATATCCCGGTCAGTGACGATTCCAACCGGAACTTGGCGACCGTTGCTTCCTTCCACCACAACAACCAAATTGCCCACATGGTGTCTCCGCATCAAGACAGCAGCTTGCTGAACGGTTACTTCCTTGGTGGCGACCACAACATCACGAACACAAACATCACCGATCGGCATGGAGTTCCTCCTTCTGGATGATTCTTAGGTGCACGTGGAAGGCCAAGTTAGGTGGAAGCCGATTCCCCCTGCGGGAACTGTGTTTGTTGGGGTTTGAGACGCACGCTCGGCGGCAAGAGCATGGGAACTTTCAATTCAAGCGCTGCTCGACGAGTTCGCCTGTGTCTTATCACGCAGGCCACGCCTTTCGTCTCCATCCCATAAAAACCGCAATCGGAATCTGCTTCTGAGGTACGCAATTGGCCTGCGCTGGGCAGGTTGCTACCTCGATGGGGGGCAGCTTGGCGATCAGCACGGTTTTCGCAGCGGCCAGATATGGCCGTATTAGCGGAATCCTGCGCGGATGGTAGTCACAGTAGACACCCCGGCGCTAAGTGAATACGTCGACGGTCTTTGATGGACCCCGCTTGGACGAGCGGCTGCGAGCGATAAGAGTCGTTCAGCTCTGGCAACGGGCATCTTGTTCGCCCGTTTCAAGTCTTACTGGGCTGACGTGTGTCGGCTCCGAATGAGCCGGCCTGTTAGATCGTCGTCAGATCGATCGCAGCGTTGCTGTCGCCGAACTTGTCCAGGTGAACGCCGTACCTATCCGTCATACCCAGCATCAGGTTCGCCAGCGGAGTGCCCTTCGGATAGCGAATGTGGCGGTTGCCACGGATACCGAGGGATTTGCCGCCCACGACAATGACCGGCACGTTGTAGTTGTTGTGCACGTTGCCGTCGCTCATACCGCTGCCCATGAGGACCGCGGTGCGATCCAGCAGTGTCCCATCTCCATCCGGAATCGAATCGAGCTTCTTGAGGAAGTAGTTCAGCATCTGAATGTGATACGCGTTGATCTTGGCATATGCCGCGAGCTTTTCAGGGTTGTTGTCGTGATGCGAGGTTGCGTGATGCGCTTCGGGAACACCGATTTCCGGATACGCACGGCCGGTATTCTCGCGCGCCATCATAAGGGTGCTGACACGTGTGATATCGGCTTGGAACGCCAGCGCCTGCAGGTCGAACAGCAACTCGACGTATTCCTTAAACGTGGCGGGGATGCCCACCGGCTGATCCGGCACTGCGAAGTCGCTGTTGGTGGATTCCGCCTTTACGATGCGCTGCTCTACGTCGCGAACGGCGTCGAAGTACTCGGTCAGCTTCGCGCGGTCGCGCGCGCCAACACTGCGGCGAAGGTCGGCGATCTCCTCCGTGAGTTCGTCAAGGAGGCTGCGATCTTCCTTCGCGCGGGTCAACCGCTCTTGCACTGTGCTCCCCACGCCGAACATACGCTCGAAGATGAACCGGGGATTGGTTTCAGAGGGCAGCGGGGTGGTCGGGGTTCTCCAGGACATGCAGTTCATGTAGGCGCAGGCGTAGCCGTGATCGCACGCCCCGACAACGTCAATCCGGTCGACCGTTGTTTCCAGCGACGGAAGCTTGGTGTCGGTGCAGATCTTGGCGGCAATGATCTGGTCAATGGTCGTGCCCGCCTGGAGGTCAGCGCCTTCGGTGGGCTTCGCATGCACGGCGCTCATGAAACCAGGTGCTGAGCGCGGGTGTTGTCCCCCAACGTCACCCTGGTCGGTCCCGGGAAAGTTGTCGAGCCCGCTGAACACCGCCAGGCGGTCGCGGTAGGCCTTAATCCCGTTGAGCGTCGGCGACAATTCGAAATTGACGCCGTCAGCAGACGGTGTCCACTGACTCATATTAGCGCCATTTCCGATATAGACCGCCGCAAATCGAGGCGCGCCTTTGGATTCGGCACTGAGGGCAGGCACCATCGCATCCAAAAACGGAAGGGCCACAGCTGCACCCATACCGCGGAGGAACGTCCGCCGTGGCAAAGCTACCTTTGAAATTATCATTCCAGCCTCCTCAACCCTTCCAGGCTCCAGCTTCGGGCCGCGCCTAGTTACTAGTATTACTCATTTCTACCGACATTCTCTCGGTAAACGGAACGCTCATTACGATCTGCTGAATCAGCGATTCGAAGCGGTAATTATCGCTCGCCGAACCTCGCTTGATCGCGCGCAGTGCGGGCGTGTCGCACGCCTCAAGACCACGGCCCAGCGCATAGGTTAACAGCTTTTCCAGAGCCGTGGTTACGAACTGATCTGAGTGCTGGCGGAGCACTTTCCGAAGCTCGACTGGGCCGTCGAACTTGGAGCCATCAGGCAGCTGGCCCGACGCGTCGACCCGTGTCCCGGACGGATAGATTTGTCTCCATTCGCCGATCGCATCGAAGTTCTCAAGCGCAAACCCCAGCTGATCCATCTGCGAATGGCAACCGGCGCAGACCGGGTTCTTGCGATGCGCGGCCATTTGCTCGCGCATGGGGAGCACCTTCCTCGGGTCTCTCTCTTCCGCCAGCGCAGGGACGTTGGGCGGCGGCGGCGGGGGCGGCGTGCCGAAGACATTCTCGAGAATCCACTTTCCGCGGATCACCACGGAGGTCCGGTTGGGATACGAGGTAGACATCAGGATCGCGCCCTTGCCAAGCAGTCCACCGCGCACGCTGTCCGCCGGCAAGGTCACGCGGCGGAAATTTTGGCCGATCACACCCGGAATACCGTAGTGCTTCGCGAGGCGCTCGTTCAGGAACGTATAATCGGCATCGAGCAAATCCGTAATCGGGCGGTTTTCCCGGATGATGCTCGCGAAGAACAATCTCATTTCCTCTTCGAGCGCCTTTCGCAGGTTGTCATCGAAGTGGAACAGGGTCTCGGGACTCGGCTGGTGGGTCTGCACATTACGGACTTGCAGCCACTGACCCGCGAAGTTGTCGACCAGGGCCTGCGATTTCGGATCGGCGAGCATACGCTTCACCTGTTGCCGCATCACCTCGGGTTGATGCAGCGTTCCTTTCGCCGCCAAGTCCAGCAGCGTGTCATCCGGGATACTGCTCCAGATGAAGAAGGACAGCCGCGACGCCAGGTCCATGTCGTTCAGCCGATAAGGCGTATTCGGCGCCACGTTCGGCGGCTGGCTTTCCAAGCGGAAGAGAAACTTCGGGCTTAGCAAGATTTTGCGGAGCGCCATTTCGATGCCCGACTCGAAGCCACCCTCCTTGGCCCCGGCACGATACCGCAGCAGCAGGACTTCCATCTCGGCGTCGGTCACTGGATGGCGATAGGCGCGGCGCGCTAGCGTCGAGATGATCCTCTTGGTGCACACTTCGTCGGTTGGTGACGAGGGGCTGCAGATCAGCACACGGCGGCGGCTCTCCGTGTCGGTGCTGATGGACGCCGTGCCGGGCAATGGTCCGGTGATCCGCAAGTAAGAAAGTTTGGGTACGCCTCCCACCGGCCGGTACGGCTCGCGTCGAACCGACGGGTCAAACAGGTCTTCGACAACCGTCGCGGTCTTGGAGGCGAAGTACGCCTGAACCAGATGTTCGCCGCCTTTGACGTGCACCACGACCTTCATCTTCTCGAGCATTTTCTGCTCGTTCTCGACCCGTTTCGGCCCCAGCCGGTTACGCCCCGTCCACTCCGGTCCTCCCAGCCCCGCCGACAATATGTTCACGCTGTCGATGGCGATATCGAGCTGATGGATCTCGGCCGAGAAATTCTCGAAGCCATCATTGGCGCCGTTCTCTTTCGGGTGCGTCTCGATCAGGTAATCGCCGTCGGCAGGAAAGACATAGCGGATGGCCAGCCCGCCGCGCGTGCCGAACGGCATGTCATCGCTGAACCGGCCCGCTTCGCTGCGATCGGTCGGCTCGAAAAACGTCTCGGGCGTCGGCATGCCGCGCGGGCGTTCCAGTGCCACCTGGCTGATCTTGGCGGCAGCATTTAGGTAGCGTTCCGTAAGCGCAGGAGAGAGCGTTAGCGCGTCGGCGTTGTTGTCGAAACCGTAACCGGCAGTATCGGCCGGCAGCATGGACGCCACGTCGATGTCGAGGGCCAGCAGGTCGCGGATTGCGTTCTTGTATTCGGTGCGGTTCAAACGTTGCAAACCTGGGCGTCCTGGATTCGGATTGGCCAAGGCGGCGCGATCAAGTTCCGTTTCCAGATATCGGACTAAGCCGTCCGCCGTCGCCTTGTCCGGACGCGGCATTTTCGCAGGCGGCATGGCGCCCGTCCCCAGCTTGCGAATAACCTTCTCCCAGGCCTCGATGTTCTTCGCCGGCGCGGAGATGTCGAGAGCGGTCAACGCGAGGCCGCCCGACTTCAGCTTGTCGTTGTGGCAGGTATAGCAGTACTTCGTGACCACCGCCTGGTGGGCCGCGGCCGGCGAAGCCGCTGCTGCAGAGGACTGTGGCGTGGCGGCAGACGACGCTGGGGCCGTTGGCTGCTGCGCGTCGCTGCGCACACCGTACCCCACAACAAAGATCGCAAACGTTGCGACAATCAGGAACGTCAACCGGCGTTTCATTTAGCAGCTTCCTCCGGTGGCAGTGCTTCTTTAGGAATCATGTTGGGACACAGACCGGGGCAGGGAATCTCTTTCGCCCCGAGCTTGCGCAGCAGCACCGCGGTTTGCGGTTGCGCAGCGAAGGAATTGCCGTATTCCACGCCGTCGGCCACGGCCAGCGGCGTGCGGCCGCTCTTGTCGACCACATCGAGCTTCGCCCCGTGGTCGAACAGATATTGCACCACGCTGTTGGCCCCCCGGTAGGCCGCGGCGTGCATCGCCGTCTCGCCGGTGTCGGCCACGAAATTCACATCCAGGTGCTGTTCTTCCACCAGAAGCTTGACCGCCTCCAGCACTTCGGCTTCACTGGCCCTGTCCTGGTTCGATGCCCACGCGATGCCGGCGGCCGCCATGAGCGGCGTGATGTTGACGCCGGTGTTGATTTTCGGATCGGCGCCATTGGCCAACAGAAGCCGCATTACTTCGACGTCAGCCGAGTAGGACGCAAGCAGCAACGCGGTGGCGCCCACCAGACGACGCCGGTAGCGCGCGCCCTCCCAACGAGGCTCCATGTCGGTGTTTCGGCCATTCACGTCGGCGCCGTGCGCCAGCAGCGATTTGATGATGCGAATCCGGTCGATGTTGACAGTAATGAGGATGTCGCTGACGTGCCAGTTGGCGACGTGCACAGCGGCCTGAAGGGGGCGGCCCCAGGAGTTATTCCGCCCGTTGCCCCCTTCGCTGCCGACGTCGCGGAGCTGCTCGCGGAAGCTCGGCGTCTGGAGCTTGAGCTTCACTTCGGCCGCTTTGCTGCCGGTAACCGTCACCTCCGTGGTGCCGCCTTCCGCGTTTGGATCAGCGCCCTTGTCGAGAAGCAAGTCGACCAAATCCGCGTGGCCGTTGATGATTGCAACGAGCAGAGGCGTCGCGAAATCGCCAGCTCTCTTCTCGTTGACATCGGCGCCGGCTGCGAGCATCGCCTGCACACTGCGCAGGTCTCCCTTGCGCACGGCGAACAAAAAGGGCGTCGTTCCGGCGTGGGACTTTGCGTGGAGGTCGGCGCCTAACTCCAACAGTGCCGTCACCATTGCGCTGTCGCCATCGGCGGCTGCCCACATCAGCGCCGTTTGGCCATTCCAGTTCTCCTTCGCGTTCACGTCAGCACCGGCCCGCGCCAGCAACTTCACCGCGTCGATCTTCGACGAACGGGCGGCATGCATCAGCGGCGTCTCGCCGGAGTTCACGAAGTTAATCGGATCGTTCGGCTTTGCGCCCGCATTCAGCAGGATATCGAGCACGGCCGCGTTGCCATGTTCCGCGGCGATAGCAAGTGGCGTAACGCCATACCTGTTCTTGGCATTGACATCCGCGCCAGCACGGATAAGAGCGGCCGCCGAATCGGCGTCGCTCTTATAGGCGGCCCAGTGGAGCGCGGTCGCTCCGTCGGGCTGCGGGGCGTTCACATCTACCTTACTCTTTAGCAGCGCCTGGACGGCCTGCGCATCGCCATGTTGCACCGCATCGGCGAGCGGCGACGGTTCCGGGGTTTTGACCACTATATCCGCGGCGCCCAATCTGACCGCCAGCACAGCCAGCACTGCTCCGAGGCGCCGTAGTTTGGATAACATACAAGATCCCCTAAGTTCTTATGTTAATAGTGTTAAATCAGTTTTTCAACTTTGTCGTTTGGCGAGAATGGCCGCGGTCACCCCCGTGGTCCGATCGAACCAGGAGTGGATACTCGATTTTATCTGCGCCACGCCGGCGACGGGTCGAGGTATTCGCGTCGTAGCGGTTGTGGATGCCTTTACGAGAACGCCTTCCCCGGAAGTCGGCACTAACTGAGGGTAAGGTCACTTGGATTGTGCCTTTCGTTCTAAGGTTCGGCCGGGGGAACCCGCTTTGGCCGCCGGTCCTTCAGGACTGATCACCGCGCCGCCTTGATTTACGGTAGGGTAAAGAAGATTTTCCGATCCCATTCGTTAAACGGAGGTGAGTCAAGTGAACCGACGCGAATTTTCCAGCCTTCTCGGCGGTGCGGCGGCCCTTTGGTCAAAGCGCGTGTATTCGCAACAGCAAGCCGCGCCATCTAGCCCGATTCGCCGAGAGTGGCTCGACCGGCGCAAGGAGCCGATTCTCGAACCGGGATTGCCGATTATCGATCCGCACCATCATTTGTGGCAGCGCCCTGGATGGCGCTATTTGCTCGATGACCTGCTGCTGGACACCGGCAGCGGTCACAATATTGTTGCCACGGTATACATGGAAGCGAGTTCGATGTATCGCGATCGGGGCCCCGAGGAAATGCGGCCTGTCGGCGAGGTTGAGTTCGCCAATGGCGTCGCGGCTATGTGCAGCAGTGGCGTCTTTGGCAAAACCAGGGTCGCCGCCGGCATTGTTGGACACGCGGATATGATGTTGGGCAGCCGTGTCGAGCCGGTCTTGACCGCGCTGATGCGCGCGGGCGGCGATCGCTTTCGCGGGATCCGCCATGGTGTGTCATGGGAGGCCGAGGCTGCCACCCTTAGACCTAATCCGAGTACCCGCGCCGGGATGCTGGCCGACCAAAAGTTCCGGGAAGGCCTCGCGGTGGTCGACCGTCTTGGCCTTTCCTACGATGTGTCGCTTTACCATACCCAGATCAGCGAAGTCGCCGATCTCGCGAGCGCTTTGCCCAATATCCGAATCGTCCTCAATCACGTCGGTGGCGTTCTCGGACTGGGCTCATATCGCAGTAAGCGTGACGAAGTGTTTGCCCTCTGGTCCTCCTCGATCAAGGCTCTGGCTGCCCGGCCCAACGTATTCGTCAAGCTCGGCGGACTGGGTCAGAGCTACACTAGCTTGCGCTTCGACGAGGACGCCGAACCGCCATCGGCAGAGATGGTGGCCGCCCGATTCCGCCCCTACATCGAAACATGCATCGCAGCGTTTGGGACGCCGCGCTGTATGTTTGAGAGCAACTTCCCCGTCGACAAGATCTCGTACAGTTATCACGTATTCTGGAATGCTTGCAAGCTGATGGCAAAAGGTGCCAGCAGCACCGAAAAGGCCGATCTATTTGGAGGCGCGGCGACGCGGTGTTACCGCCTCAACGTAATTGGCTGACGGCAGTATATAGGCCGAAGTGAGCACTGACAATGCGACCTACGGACGAAGTAAGCGGGTGCGGATTTCTTCAGCGTGTCGGCAGCGAGGTTGGCAGGCCGGCGACTATCCCGCCCAATGCATCCACGCTCGCTGTGGAGGCACCATCCTTAACAAAAATCTCCATCACCGTGGCCTGCGTTGACCCTAGGTTCCTGAATCCGTGCGGCGTGCCGCCTTTGATGTAAAACGCTTGCCCAACCGGGGCATCCACCGGCTTGTCGGACCCGACGGTGAGCTGGAGCTTCCCCGTAAGGGGAATGAACAAGTGAAACTTAACGTCGTCGTGCTGATGCACGGCACGGGTAGTCCCGGCCTTGATCTCGACGCGCGTGGCGCGAACGTCGGGGCGTTCCCAAAGCCTCACCGGCGTGTAACCTGGATCGGCCTTCTTGCCGTTATCGGGTGCTTGGGCCGTCGCCGGCACGCAACACAGCCCGGCGATCAGCGCCAATCCTGAGACGTATCTCCACATAAATGTCATGCCTCCTGGGATTCACATGATAACCCGGATGTGGTCTTTGTCTCCGCGATCCTAAATTCCAAAGCTCTTCTCAGATTTGCTTAATAGTAGCGGAGCCATTACCGCCACCGCCGTTTAGGCAGACCGATGCGCCTTCAAGAAGGAATGGATTTGGCGCACCGCCAGGGGAATCCGCTCTTTGGGCTCTTTCCAGGGGAAGATGCTCACTTCGGCTTTCGGCGCAAGCATCGCACACTCCATGGCTACGGCGTATGGATGAGCCGGGATATCATCCGGCAGGATCAGTACAGGCGTCTGGCAATTGCGCACGAAATCGCGTGTCACTGTGAAGACGAAGTCGGGGTTGGTGCGGTACATCTTGGTCAGAAACTTGTCGACCGTTTCCATCGTGATTTCGGGCCGACGTTTGACCAATTCCGGACCCCAGCCCTTCATATTGGTTTCGTAGAAAAGGTCGCGCATCTCCGGACGCGACCCGCTGGGCTGCGCCAGCACGCCCGCGACAATACGATCAGGCGCCCGACGCAATAGGTTCCAGATGAAGGGGCCGCCAATGCAGAAGCCCAGCACCATGAACTTATCGATACCCAGATGGTCCATCAAACCGAGATGGTCATCGGTATAGGAATCCCATGGCCGGTCGATTTCGAGCGGTCCGGAGGACTGGCCGCTATTGGCGTTGCGCAGGTCCGACGCGATGCAGCGGTACTCTCTCTTGAACTCCTCAATCGGGTTAAAGGGGCTGCCGCTGGTCAAGCCGGAGATCGTCGAGTTCAATCCTCCACCGGCGATTAGCAACAACGGGAAGCCAGAACCGGCTTCTTCGTAGTGGATGCGAACAGGGCCTTTATCGTAGAAACGCATGGCAGTTCCCCCTTTCCCAGTCTGCTGAGCAAACACGCGAGGCACTTCGGCCGTCGCCAGCGCTGCGGCGCCCGCTGCCAGTATGGTGCGTCTGGTCGAACCCATGATCGGCGCCCCTCCTTAGGTCAAACTGGTTTAGCTTAATATAATCGATCAGAACCTACGGCGCACGCAAGCGATCCGTCCCCGGAGATCCGCAAACAGTATCTGATCCTCATATAGGTATAGGCTCCGCCGTCCGGAGTCGCAGAACAACAACAGAGGAACTTTCGTTTGCCTACTCGTGGTTACTGAGCGGAGTGTTGTTGATCGGGATCATGATGTGCGCGCCCGGTGTGCCGGGGAGCATCATCCAGGGCAGCCCTTTGCCTTTCAGGGCAGCGTCTCGCTGGGAAACCGTGGAGACTCCCACCATTTCCGGCGTGGCGTTGGGGACGGACATGATCCAGAGCAGCTTGATCCGTTTATCGTCATCTGAATAGCGATAGTTGATCAGGCCGTACGGAGCGGGCTTGATTTTGCCTTCCTTGGTGGCCCGCTCCATCGCCGTAGTGATCTCCTGCCGTGACATTTTTTTCGCTTTCAGTTTGGCCTGGAAGTCGCGCCGGTCAGCGGTTATTTTGTTGTAACAACGCGTGAAGCCGTCCTCGGGGTTCTTCGGCATGCACTCGACCATGTTGCTGCCCGGGCGCAGGATCTTGCGATCGCCTTTCTCATCGTAGACGTAAATCGCGGCGTCGGCACGCAGATCCTCTGGCAAGGGGAGAACAGCCTTTGCGATCTCATCAGCGGTTTGAGCCATCACGGCGGCCTGGCTGATGAGAATGAAGAACCATGCTCCAGCCAAGCCAGCAAAACGCTTCACTTCTCTTTTCATATTCGAACCCTCTCGTAAACGCTACTTAACATAGTATGCGGGCGGAAGGGCTGCTGAGCAACCCGAAAGCGCTGCGAGATTCAATGCCTGTGGCAGTGCCATTGGTATTGGCGAAAGCCAACACGTAGCAGTTAGCATTACGACTTTTCCAGCCTGATTGCCTTCAGCGGCGTGGAAAATTCTTGGCCAGGTAGTCTATCACTCTCCGCAGCTCATCGTCCGTTCCGACGGCGCCCTTATCCACCATGGCTGCCACTTCGTTCTCCCACCCAGCGCGATTCATTCCGAGGGTCGCGAATACGGTCGCTCCATGGCATTTGGTACACATCCGGACGACAATTGCTTTTCCATCTCCATCGGGCAAAGATTCTTGGTTTCCGGTTGCTGCCTCTCTTGAGCGTGCGCTGACGGAACGATCCGCCTGCGTCGCAGATGCGACCTCTTGCTTCTCAGACAAGGAGAAAGCGATGAGACCGTCGGCGGTTTTATCCGCGGTGTTCGCAAGCATCCTGAAACGATTCGTGCCACCGGCAGCAATGACCACATATTGCTTGCCATCGCGGCCCATAAATGTCATTGGTACCGAGTCACCAGTAGCTTCGAGCCTGGTCATCCAAAGTTCTTCGCCGGTTCGCGAATCGAATGCCCGAAACTTGGAGTCGGTCGTCGCGGCAATAAACACCAAGCCGCCGGCCGTCACGATCGATCCACCCATGTTGGGCGCGCCCGCATTTTTAAGCCCCTGAGCTTCCACCTCGTCATAGCTGCCAAGTGGTCTTCGCCAGACAATATCGCCGGTATTGGCATTCACCGCGGTGAGTTCGCCCCAGGGAGGCTTCTGGCATGGATACTGATCCTGATCGATAAACCGCGTGTACCCGCCTGTGTTGCGATAGGGCATAGGCGCGCCGGCCGCCGCCTTCACCATCTGGCCGACACCGCCGAGGCTGCTGGTGTTCACATATATATAGCCGAGCTCCGGATCGAAAGAGACGCCGCCCCAGTTTCCGCCGCCCATCGTACCCGGCATCAGCAGGGAGGGCGTGGTGCCGAATGGTGTGTAGGGTCCCTCGAAACGCAACCGGCTAAACCACTCGTCACAAAACTTTTGGGATTCGGGCGTTCGGTTAGAGATGTCCTCTTTCGTCATGTTCATTCGAGCCAAAGGAGGCGGCTTAATGGGAAACGGCTCGGTTGGCCACGACTCCTCACCGGGCGTGTCACTCTTGGGCACAGGTCGCTCCCCGACGCCAAAAACGGGCTTGCCAGTAGTTCGATCGAGGATAAACAATAGGCCCATTTTCGTGATCTGCGCCACGGCTGGGATGGTTTTACCGTCGCGCTTCACGTCGATCAACGCGGGCGGAGCGCTAATATCGTAGTCCCAAAGATCGTGGTGAACCATTTGGTAATACCAGTGCAGTTTGCCAGTAAGGGCATCCAGAGCGACTACGCTATTCGCGTACAGATTGGTCCCCTTGCGGTCCGCGCCGTAAAAACTATCCGCGGCATTGCCGATCGGCAGGAAGACCAGCCCACGCTCGCTATCAATGGTCGCGTTGCCCCACAGACTTGGTCCGGAGCGATCCTTCCATCCGTTCGGTCCCCAGGTTTCGTTGCCCGGCTCGCCAGGCCGCGGTACGGTGTGAAAGGTCCACAGAAGTTTTCCGGTCCGCACGTCGAATCCTCGCGGGTCACCACTCGGTCCGAGGGTTGGTCCTTCCTGCGTCGACGGGCCGACAATCACGACATTGCGATAGATCGCAGGTGGGGAGCTAATTCCGTAAGCAGCTTTAGGAAAGTTGTCCGTGACGCCGGCGCGCAGATTGACGGCGCCGTTGTCTCCGAATCCAATCACCGGTTTCCCCGTCTTGGCATCCAGCGCTATCAGCCGCCCGTCTCCAGTGCCGAACAGTATCCGCGGCGGGTTCTGCCGATCACCCGGCCAATACGAAACTCCGCGATGTTCGCGGCCGTTGGACTTAGGGTTGTATCGCCAGATCTCCTTGCCGGTCTCCGGAACCAGGGCGACGATGTTCTGGTTCTGGGTCGAAAAGTACAGGACGTTATCGACCAGGATTGGAGTCGCCTCAAACGATCGGCCCTTTTCGCCGGTGTGATAGGTCCAGGCGCGCTGTAAACGAGTTACGTTCGCTGTATTGATTTGAGCGAGCGGCGAATAACGAGTCCCGCCGGGATCGCGTCCATATGCGGGCCAGTCGTCCTTTTGAGGAATCACCTGCGGAAATACCGGCAGTAAAGCCCCGGCGGTTACGAATGCAAGCAATAGACGCATGATATCAATCAAAATGCAATTTTACTGCGAACTGCATGTTCGCACACATTTCGACTCTTAATTTGCTAGCGGGTTTGCGCTGACTGTGTCGGCTGATTCACCAATACGGGTTGAGTGTAGGCGCCGTCGCCAGCCGAATCCCACACCGCGAACCGGACCCATTTCTTACCAGTAGCATCGAAAGGAATTTTGAACTCATGCGATCCGAAAGGCGGCAAGTCCGTCGCGGGAATGATCTGTCGGTCGACCTTCTTTCCGTCGCTCCAGACCAACTCCGCGAATTCCGGCGGAAATGTCCATTCGACGTTGGCTGTGTAGACACGCCGGGCGCCGGTGCCCGATACGCCATAGTTACGGAACAGCACCTCGCCCGTGGTGCCGTAGAAATTGCCTGTGCGCATTGCGTCCAGGACCGTGCCCCAACCCTCATTGAAGGACGGCACGCGATCAAGTTTGATGTAGTTGACCGCCAGAAAAGGATAAGTTTCGTCATCCGGCCATTTGGTATAGGTGTCTCCTTCGGCCAGCATGTACTTGGGCCGCGGAGCCCAGTTGCTCGAATCATCCATCACGCCAAAACAACGAATTTCGCACAGTCGCTTCTGTGACAGATCCACCGGCAAAGATTCCCACGACGCGCCGATGTCCCGGTCGCTAAGAAAGAAGTCTTGATCGCGGTATCCATCCGGATAGCCAGCCGTATTCTTGGTCCGCGGGTGGGTCGAATACCAGATACCGTTTTCCCGGTTCAACAGTTCCATGACGTCCTTCGCCGAGCCGAGGTGATAAACCTTACCGTATGTTGGATCGTTCTCCATGAACTGCTGGCTGGCCGGCCGCGTTGGCGCATGCGAATAATAAACCGGGTGAGGCGTAAGCATCCACCAGTGCCCGCCCAGGTAGGCATTGGGTTCCTCGCCCGGGATGAACAACAAATCGCGATCGGAAATACGAGCAGATCCCTCAAAATAAACTTTCTGTTCCATGAACCGTTTTGGCCCGGGATCTCTCGGGTCGGAATCGTCATGGAAATCGCCCAGGTTCACGATATTGATTCCCAGAGCGTGGAACACATCCACCCAGGGTGGCCGGTAATCCAGAGTATCTCGGTCACGCAGCAGTTCGTTGAAATCCAGATGGAAATGGCTGGCCATCACCTTGTATCCGGGCACCGGCTTAAACACGTCATCGTGCGTATAGGCCATGACCTCCTGCTGAGCCGAGCGATCGCCCTCCGGGCTCAAGTAAAAATAGACCGCCATGTGCTGCATGGTGCCAGCCGGCGCATTGTACAGAGCGTAGTTATCCCAGTGGCCCTCCGATGTGGCGCTGCGCCGTTTCCATTCAGCGTCGGTGACTCCCCAGGGATGGAATCCCTCTCCTTTCTCAGGCTGCAACGCGCCCACGGCAAAAGCTCCGTCGCTGTCTTTGCGGTAATAAACGTAGCCCAGGTTGATTTCATCTTCTCGCGCAAAGAAAAACTTGTGCGGAGGAGGAAAAACGGCCAGCGATCCGCTAGCGGCGTCCACGATGGCCAGCCGGTTACGCGCGCGCAAGGCCACTGGCTCCGTGTTGATCGCGCCTCCGAACTCGTACTTCTGCCACGCGCGTGCTGAGTCGCGCCACGCCACGGCCGGGTGCTTTGCGATGTCGAAACCTTTTAGGCCGGCGCTATAGATATATGCGACGCTGGGCTCATTGGTTTTCGCGATCGCCTCCTGCCGCAGCAGGTTGGAGCCGCGGTAAACCGTGTATTGCAGCTCGCCGGAGAAAATGCCCATTTCCAGGCCGGAGAACGTGACTGCTAATCTAGCCCCCTCCGAGGTCACCTTACAGCTGTTGGAATGAAAGCTGGCTGCCGAGCGCCGGACTTCACTCGGGTCGCGCGGTAGAGGATAAGAATCTCCTTTACCCGGAACTCCAGGTACCACTAAAGGCGCGTCCCAGAACGTATTCCATTTCTCCTTGTCGTACAATTCTTGAGTCACTTCAATGTTAAGAAGCTTAAATTGAGCAGCCTGTGCCATCGACATGCGTCGCTTGCCGCTGGTTACATGAAACTCCGGCTGGAGAGCGCTCCCGAGTACAATCCACTGGCCTCCATTTTTTCGCACTGCCAATTCTTGCACTTGAGGCTGGCCATCTCGGATGGTAAAACTGGCACGAAGCTGTTCGCTCCGCTCGCCTTGCCATGTCAGGTCAAGAATTCCCTCACGCTGGGTTGCCCGCAAGCCGTCGGCGGGTTTGTATCCGCTGACATCGCAGGAAACGCCTTGGCCGGCCGCGAAGGCGGCACAAAGCATTGCCGAGCAGAGATTGATAGCAAGTTTCATGCAACTCCTCCTATTATCAAGCGTGGTGCTTCTTTGAATCATACCGGCTTTGGCGGAGCGCGTTGGAAGGGGGACCCGAGCACGGCACTCCCGACAGATCCTTTCTGACGGCGGCGCCTTGAGCAATCCGCCCAACTCGCGCAGTTGTCGACCATCCTTCCATTGGTCCCACCTTGGATTATTGGTTCGATGCCGACTCTGGTCGTAGACAGCCGTCCGGATGCGCAAAAATGTTCCGCGCTTTCGCTATGTCACATCGTTCTGCCCCGGCGCCGCCGCATTGAGCCGCACACGGACTGTATAATGCATCCATGCGATCGTTCCTTCTGATGACGGTTGTTTCTGCCGCCGCATTATCGGCCCAGCAGCCTGGGACTGGTTCGCTGACCGGGAAGATTCTCGATCCCGACGGGGTTCCAGCTCGGGGACTTCCGGTGCAGGCCGTGAATCTGACAACCCGGGCTGTATACAAGGCCACCGTCTCCACGCAAGGCGAATTTTCGATTGCGCAACTCCCGGCGGGGACGTACCAGTTCTCGACTCTAGTATTGGCAAATCGCATGCTGCCTTATGTTCAGGATGATTTGAAGATCGCTTCCGGCCAGACAGTCAAACTCGAAATTCGCATGCAAGAGGGCATCACCCTCAATACCTTGGGTGACGGACGCGACTATTTTCGCGAGGTAGCCGCGGCAACTCACGTGGTTGCGCCGAAAGGAGAAACGCCGCGTATGCCCGACGGCCAGCCGGACTTCTCCGGCTATTGGACCGGAGCGGGCGGATCGAGCGATCTTGGCGCGCCCGATTTCCAGGATTGGGCGGAAGCGCTCTCGAAAGAAAGATATGCGAACGATCTCAGAGATTTGCCCGGTACGCGATGCCAGCCGAACGGTGTGGTGCGGACCATCTTCCAGGGCAATGCGCAAAGATTCCTGGAGACTCAGGGACTATTGGTGATGTATGCCGAGGGCCAGCTCCCGCGCCAGATTTACCTCGACGGGCGAAGCCATCCCAAGGATCCCAACCCGGCTTGGCTGGGACATTCGATTGGACGTTGGGAGGGAGACACGCTGGTGGTGGATAGCGTGGGTTTCAACAACAGACCCTGGGTCGACTCGAGTCACTCGTTAACGGAAAAACTGCATCTGGTGGAGCGGTATCGCCGGCCGGATCTTGGCCATTTGGAGTTGGAGATGATCGCCGAGGATGCGGGAGCGCTGAAATCGCCCTGGACGATCAGGCGCACCTACGTGCTTGATCTAAATGATGACATTATGGAATCCGTCTGCACGGAAAACGAACGGGACGCGCAGCATATACTCCCGAAGTAGAGCTCATTTCGCCACGACGCTGGGCAGCGTGGTGCCGCCCACCAGGTCCATGCGTTCGCGCCGCGTGATCAGCCAGTCGCAGTCTTAAAAAATGAGCTTTTGGCCGAAACGTTTAGTTAGCAGCCGAAGGGCGATACGGAAATTCGCTTGGCAGGCAGGACGCCAAAATGAAAGTCGGATCTATATTCAAGGCGCTGGGCTCGATCGCCATTCTTGCCATTTCACCTCCACTCGTCTCACAAACCAAAGACAAACCAACTGAGTCCGAGCACCGAACCGGTCCTCACGGTCTACAGGGGTGGACACTGGAATCGCCTTGGCCCGATTCAAGCTACGGCGATGAGCGCTTTGCGTTCACTCTCGTGCTCGCGCGCAAGGGCCACAGGCCACGCCGCATTGAGGGATCTCCGATCATCTGGAAATGGATGTTCTGGGCTGACGGTCGGCAGGTGGTATATGAGACCGGGCCCCTGCATTTTGGAATGTCGTGTGTTCTAGCCGACGCGAAGACCGGACGCCAGTTGGAAATATTGGACTGCTATCATAAACTGCCCGCGAATGTTCCGGCGTGGGTTAGTGCATTGAATCCATAGCTGCTACAGCGCTGGACCAGAGAAGAGTGAAAATCAACGCGCGGCGGCTTGCTGCTTTCTAAGTGACATGCTCGTCCTTACTAACTAAGAGTAGACTCTTATCAGGGCGTGACTCTTACTGCGTGACTCTTACGGCGTTGACACGCAAAGTACTGCCAGATAATCTCGAAAGGGAGGTTGCGCATGCGTCCATGGGTCTACTCGTCCGTTCTGATTCTGGCTGGAATGGCGCATACAGCAATGGCCCAGGCCCCCGCCGCTGCCGGTGAGGAGCTATTCGAACAGAAAATTCGTCCGGTCTTGGTAGCGAAGTGCTACGCGTGCCATTCGAGCCAGTTGAAGGCACCGATGGGCGGTTTGACAATGGACACTAAGGCCGGTCTGGCCGCGGGTGGCGCGCGCGGCGCCGAAGTGGTGCCAGGAAAACCCAGCGAGAGCCGCCTTCTGCGAGCGCTCAGTTATACGGATAATAATCTTCAAATGCCGCCCTCCGGAAAATTGGCAGATAGCGTCATCGCCAATTTCCGCCAGTGGATCGAACTGGGAGCTCCGGACCCGCGGAAGGACGCAGTGACTGCCGGTGGCGCTCGCACTCCGCTGAAAGGCATGAGCATCGCGGATGGACGGAAGTGGTGGTCGTTCCAGCCGGTGAAAGAACTCCCGGCCCCAGTGGTTAAGAACACGACCTGGCCTCGTACCAAACTGGATGCTTTCATCCTATCCAAATTGGAAGAAAATAAACTGAAACCCGCGCCCGAGGCGGACAAGCGGATTTTAGTCGAGCGCGCCTACCTCGACTTGGCGGGCATTAAGCCGACATATACCCAAGTACAGGCATTCGTGAAAGACTCGGGTCCCAATGCCTACACCAAACTGATCGAAGAGCTTTTGGCCTCCCCTCGTTACGGAGAACGCTGGGGCCGTCGCTGGTTAGACGTAGCCCGGTACGCGGAGGACAATTCGACGTCTGAAGCCACGAATCCGCCGTTCGCCTTCGCATGGCGTTATCGGGACTGGGTGATCGAGGCCATGAACAAAGATGTGCCGTACGACAAGTTCATCAAACTTCAGTTGGCGGCCGATTTGATTCCCGGAACGCCGCGCGACGATTACCGTGCTCTGGGGTACCTTGGCGCTGCCCCCGTATATCATAAGGAGCCGCGCCTATCCCAAGAGGTTCTCTATACCTTCGCCACCGATGACTGGGACGAGCGAGTGGACGCCGTCGGGCGGGGTCTGCTGGGACTGACGATTTCATGCGCACGCTGTCACGATCACAAATTCGATCCGATCAAACAGACGGACTACCAGGGACTGGCTGGCGTGTTCGCTTCTACCATGCGAGCAGAACGTCCGACGCGCGCCGATATTGATCCGAAGCTTGAGACCCGTTACCTCTGGGTTCAACAGCGCCTGTTCGATATTAACGTCATGGCGGGTATTCTTGCGAATGAAAAGCAGACCAATAAGGAATGGGCGGCCAAGAAACTCGAAGGAATGAAGATTGAGCAGCAGAAGTTGCTGGCCGAAGTACAGACGTTGAAGGACCGCTATCCGGAGTTGGTGGCACACGTGGCCAAGATCGGCACAAGATCGGCGCCTCTCCCCGTTGCTCTTCAGGCGGATACAAACGCAGCGACTCCCGGAACTGCTGTGGGAAGGCCCGGAAGGCGCGGTCCAACCGCCTCCGACGAGCCGTTTATGAACAGTGTTTACGATGCTGCTCTCTACGTGGACGGCAAGGATCCGTTCATGACTGAGATGGACTATCGGCCGGGTGAAGCTCGCGACCTTCCGCTCTTCAAAGCCGGAAACGTGGCCAACCCTGGCGACATCGTTCCTCGCCACTTTCCGACGGTCCTCGCCAAGTCTGAAGAAGAAAGCAAGTTCCTGCAAGGATCGGGGCGGGCGGAACTCGGCGACAAGATTTTCAGCGATGCGGCCCCTCTCGCGGCCCGCGTGATCGTGAACCGCGTTTGGGATTGGCATTTCGGCAAGCCGCTGGTGGGCACTCCCAGCGACTTCGGAACACAGGGAGATAAGCCCACTCATCCGGAGCTGCTCGACGACCTTGCAGCGAGGTTCATCGCCAATGGCTGGTCTCTCAAGTGGCTGCACCGGGAAATCATGCTGTCCTCAGCCTACCGGCAATCCAGCGCTCCCCGCGAAGAGGCCGAACAAGTGGATTCCACGAACAAACTTGTATGGCGCATGAATCCGCGGCGGCTGGACATTGAGGCTTACCGCGACTCGATCATGCATGCCTCGGGCACCCTCAGTGATAAGCTTTACGGTCCATCGATCGATTTCGACGATGCGGATAACAACCGGCGCACCGTGTACGCGCGTATCAGCCGGGGACGACTCAACACAGTTTTGCGCCTGTATGATTTCCCGGACCCAATGCAGAGCAGCCCGGGGCGGGACTTGACTACCACCCCGCTACAGCAGTTGTTTGTAATGAACAGTCCCTTCATCCAGAAGCAAGCCGAAGCCTTCGCTCACTCGGTGGATCAGGAACCGGACAACCCGGCAAAAATCCGCAAGCTATTCGAGACGATCTTGTTACGCGATCCGAGCCCGAAAGAGTTGGATCTGGGCATGACATACTTGTCCCAGTCGACGCTCGCGCAATATGCACAGGCTTTGCTTTCCCTAAACGAGGTGATTTTTTGGCCATGACAACTTCACGGCGTGAGTGGATTCAGTCTCTTTGTGGCGGACTTGGTTCGGTCGGGTTGCTGGGTTCGTTGGCGAGTCAGTCGGCCAAGGCTGCATCGCTGGGACATTACACCGGGCCGGCGATTGCCGCCAAGGCGAAACACGTCATTTTTCTTTTCCTGACTGGCGGGCCTTCGCAGTTGGACATGTTCGATCCGAAGCCGATTCTTGCGAAATACGCGGGGCAGCGTCCTGCCGCCGTGAGTGGCTTTCGCACGGAGCGTGAGACCGGCGGACTGCTGCCGTCTCCGTTTCAGTTCAAGAAATACGGGCGAAACGGCGTCGATGTCAGCGAACTGTGCCCGCAAATCGCCTCCGTCATCGACGATGTCTGTGTCATCAAGTCGATGTACACGTTCAACCCGACTCACACACAGGGCAAGAACCTGGCACACTCCGGGAGCATTTTGGCTAACCGGCCCAGCATTGGTGCGTGGGTAACTTATGGACTGGGTACCGAGAATGAAAATCTTCCCTCTTTCGTTGTGCTCAGCCCGAACACAGAAGGAAGCTCGCTGTGGCGCGCCGGGTTTCTTCCATCCGAGTATCAGGGCGTTCCATTCAACTCGAGCGAGACGGACCCCGAGAAGATGATCCGCGACCTGCGCAACCGGCAGTTGGATCCGCAGGCACAGCGTAAGCAGCTTGATCTCATCCAGGCGATGAACCGGGACTACTCCGACAGCTTCGGGCCCGACTCGTTCCTCGACGGCCGTGTGAAGGCGATGGAATCGGCTTACCGCGTGCAATTTGAGGCAATGGATGTGTTTGATGTCCGGAAGGAGTCCGATGCAATCCGCGAAGAGTACGGGAAGAACAGCTGGGGCAACAGTTGCCTGCTGGCCCGCCGTCTGGTGGAACGTGGTGTCCGCTATATCCATCTATACCCGTCGGGTGCGCCCGACCCGATCGTTCGCCCGGACTGGGACGACCACAAGAATATTTTCACCTCGCTTCAGACGCGCTGCCCTAACATGGACCAGGCTGCGGGCACTCTGATCCGCGATCTGAAACGGCGTGGCCTGCTGGATGAAACGCTGGTGGTGTGGGGCGGTGAGTTCGGCCGCACGCCGGTTTCAGAAGCCGGCGACGGGCGCGATCACAATCCTTATGGCTACACGATGTGTCTGGCGGGCGGCGGCGTAAAAGGCGGCATGGCCTACGGCGCCACCGACGAATTCGGATTCCGCGCGGTGGAAAATCGTGTTTCCATTCACGATCTGCACGCGACCATCCTGCATCTGCTGGGAATGGATCACGAGAAGTTGACGTATCGCTACGCGGGCCGCGATTTCCGCCTTACCGACGTATACGGCGAAGTGGTGAAGGACATCATCGCCTAAGCTCGTCTTCCATACGCGTGATCAGTAAGCGGTGTGACATCCGGAGCAAAGATACTGTCTGGGTGCGCCGTAATACAGAACCTATTGCTTTCTGATCGAGTATATTAGGCTAAATCAGTCACATGCCATTATCTGCGGGTGACAGACTCGGTCCGTATGAAATTGTTGCGCCCATCGGCAAAGGAGGCATGGGCGAGGTGTATCGCGCCAAAGACACCAAGCTGGATCGTGAAGTAGCGATCAAAGTTCTTCCCTCCGCGCTGGCACAGGATCCCGAACGACTGGCCCGGTTTGAGCGCGAAGCGAAAGTTCTGGCATCGCTGAATCATCCGAATATCGCGCAAATATACGGCATCGAAGAATCGAGCGCGGGGCGCGCTTTGGTCATGGAACTGGTGCCGGGCGAGACGCTCACGGGGACGCTCTCGCTGGAGACGGCTCTCAACTACGCCAGGCAGATCGCCGAAGCTCTCGAAGCGGCACACGACAAGAGCATCATTCATCA
>DATJEI010000375.1:0-2473 GCA_035496735.1 Bryobacteraceae bacterium
TAGCAGCCCGTGGCTAAAGTCGGCGGGAAGCAATAAAACAGGTTGATGTGGAAGTGTTTTGCCATAGAATGGGTCATGGCGATGGGAACCCGGAAGGATCGCGAGCGACAAGAGCCGTTATGGTTATCGGCGACGGAGATCCGGACGCCTGCCGCGCACCCGTTTTACGCGCGTCTGAACGAGCTCCTGGAAAGCAACGGGTTTGATGGATTTGTGGAAGAGCAGTGCCGGAGGTTCTACGCCGGCAAAATGGGACGGCCTAGCCTCACACCGGGAATCTACTTCCGCTTGCTGTTGGTAGGCTACTTCGAAGGTATCGATTCGGAGCGAGGAATTGCCTGGCGGGCTGAGGATTCTCTGTCGGTGCGGCGGTTTCTGGGAGTAAGCCTGGATGAAGAGACGGCAGATCATTCGACGATCTCCCGAACGCGGCGGCTGATCGATATCGAGACACACCGGAACGTGTTCACGTGGGTTCTGCAATTGGTGGGCAACCATGGATTGCTGAAAGGCCACACGGTCGGCGTGGATGCCACGACGCTGGAGGCCAATGCGGCGCTGCGCAGCATCGTGCGGCGAGAGAACGGGGAGAGCTACGAAGAGTTTCTGAAGAAGGTGGCGAGCGAGGCGGGGATCGAGACGCCGACGCGAGAGCAGTTGGCGCAGATGGATCGGAAGAGGAACAAGAAGATGTCCAACCAGGATTGGACCAATCCGCACGATCCGGATGCGAAGATTACCAAAATGAAGGACGGCTCGACCCATTTGGCGCACAAAGCGGAGCACGCCGTGGACATGGAGACGGGAGCGTTGGTGGCGGTAACGCTGCAAGGGGCCGATCAGGGAGACACGACCACTTACGTAGAAACACTGATCGAAGCCGCCACGCAGATTGCGGCGGCGGCCGAGGTGGCCAACAGCGAGAGTGAAGAGTTAGTAAACCCGGAAGGACCAGCAGAGTTGGTCGCCGACAAGGGCTATCACAGCAATGAGGTATTGAAGGATCTGCAAGCGGTTGATGTCCGAAGCTACGTCCCGGAGCCGGATCGTGGAACACGAAACTGGGAGGGCAAGCAGGCGGAACAAGGGGCGGTGTACGGCAACCGGAGGCGGATTCGGGGTGCGCGCGGCAAGCGGCTGATGAAGCAACGGGGCGAGAAGTTGGAGCGGAGTTTCGCCCACCTGTACGAAACCGGGGGCATGCGACGCATCCACCTCCGCGGTCACGAGAATATTCTCAAGCGGCTGGTGGTGCATGCGGGAGCATTCAACCTGGGCTTAATCCTCCGGCATTCCATCGGAGTAGGGACGCCGCGAGGCCTTCAGGACCGCAGCAGCGCCATTCTTGTCATCCAGATGCTCGCTTTGATCGCGGAATGGATTGCGTCAGAGGTTTCCAGGAATCGTTCCGACGCTATTTGCCGATTCAAAGCCGAATCGGAGTGATTCCTTCAACCGAAGACGTTTTGATGTAGTTTGCTTACTTGGGCTGAAAAACGGCACATTTACCACGGGCTGTTAGAGGAAGCCGTCCGGAAATTGTCGAGTCATCGGTTGTAGGATCCTGTCAGTAGTCAAAACCTGCACGCAGTAAAATCAGCAGAATACGATGCGGGTGTCGTCCACAAAAACTCGATGCAGAACTTCACGCCGCCCACCTTCTCCAGCCAGTATTCATGGTGCAACCCACCGAGTATCGCTGTAAGCGTCCCTTGAACCGCCTCGACGGGGGGCAGAAAATGTTCCGTTTGTGGTTGATGTCTTCCATGACGAAGACTAGACCGGTGTGCACACCCATGCGGATTTTACACAATGACTCGGATTGAATCGACTGGGTGATCTCCATCGCACACTGGACGGCCGCGTCCAGCTTATTGAAAAACACTAGCGCCATGCCATCCCCCGTCGGCAGGGAAATCAGTTGATCACTATCGTGTGACCGGCGGAACGCAGCGCTCTCCCGCACCAGTTCTTGTAATCTGCCAACAACTCTTTGTTGCTCATCTGAGGGTAGCTTCGAACAGCCAATGATGTCCATGAAGAGGACATGCGCTCAACACCGGCTCAGCGCTGGTTCCGGTCACCATGGCGACACATCTTATCACGCCACACGGGCGGCTACCCCCTTTCTTCGCCTATGACAGCCTGGACTAAACGTCCGCGCGCACCGTCTCGTTCGCCGACGCAACAGAAACTAACAGACCGCCGAGTTCTAGACAATTCGGCTTGTCGGCCGCACTGGCGATCGCTGGAGGAGCGATCTGCCGGAGTAAGGATCTTTCATTCGCGGCGGCGGCCTGAAATCAGCCAGCACTTAGCTCGCGCCCGAGCCATGCTTTTGCGGCGCGCCAATCGCGCATCACGGTTTCGGGCGATACTTTCAAAACTTCCGCGGTCTCCTCAACGCTCAAGCCGCCAAAGACGCGCAATTCCACGACGTCGCTGTGACGTGCATTCAACTTGGACAAGGCCG
>DATJEI010000376.1:0-8742 GCA_035496735.1 Bryobacteraceae bacterium
TCCGTCACCAGCATGTTTTGGCTGGTGAAAAGCGAGAATCCAAGCAGCACATGCATGAAGCCCTCATCTCCGCCCGGATCTTCCCATCTGCGCCATCACGATTTCTTTACAAAGAATTAGCACTGTTCTAGCTGCTATTTCAGCCGAAGCCAAGCATACTGAACGCGTGTTGAGCGCTGCGCGCTCGCTGCATTTTCGTGCCGCAGCCCTCGCTCATGTTTTGCAAAGAAGGAGATGAATAGGACACATGAAGGTTAGAGTTTCGAGAATAGGGATGTTACTGACTGCCTTGGCCGCATTGACGGTTTCAACCAACGCACAGCCCGCGAACACGGATGCCGCGGGCGCGCCGACGGCGGTAGACCACACCCCTCCCGATGGGCCCTATTATCCGGGTCTTCCCAAATCTAAGACCCGCTTACAGGCTACGCTGGGAGATTTCACTGTTCGATTCTATGGAACGCTGCTGCTGAATATATCGACGGCTGGCACGGCCCAAGTGGGACAGGACGTACCTCTCTGGCCGTTGCCGGGCAGCTCCAACGTGACCTTCCCGGACGGAACTACCAAACGTGCGGGACTGGTACACGACACAATCTTCACTGCGCGTCAGTCGATCTTGGGACTCCAAGTCACTTCGGCGAAGCCCCTGGAGGGTTGGACTACTTCTGGCCTGGTGGAAATAGATTTCTATGGCTCACGTCCGGTCGACCCCGGTCTTCAACCTCAGGACAGAGTACTAAATCAGCCGCGGCTGCGTCGCGCGTATCTGCAGTTGGATAAAGGCACATGGAAGATCGTGGCGGGTCAGGACAAGATGATTATTGCGCCGCTGGATCCCATTTCGCTTTCACATGTGGCAATTCCCTTGGGCGCGAGCGCTGGCGACCTGTGGGCGTGGCTGCCGCAGCTGCGAGTGGAAAACAGACAGAAATTCGGTGCCACCACGACTTTATTTCAAATAGGTATATTGCGTCCATCCTTCGGAGACCAGCGCCTTGGCGATCAGGCCGCGCTAAATGGCAACGCTGTCGATAGCACATTTTCGGGATTCGGAGAACGGTCCGGTCAACCCTTTTATCAGGCGCGCATGGCGCTTTCGCACCCGATTAACGGACGCAATGCTACTGTCGGCGCAGGCGCGCATTACGGCCGGGAGCAAGTAGGAGCCAAACGTACCATCGATTCCTGGGCGTTTACGGTGGATGCCACTCTTCCCGTCAGTTCCCGGTTTATCTTCCGTGGCGAAGGCTTCGTGGGGTCCAATCTGGTACCCTTCGACGGCGGCATTATTCAAGGTGTCGGCTTTGTCGCGCCGCTGGTCAACACGTCGAATGTGATCTTAACACCAGCGAAAATCAGTAAGATTGGCGCTGGCGGCGGCTGGGTAGAGGGCATCGTGCCGCTGACTCTCGACAACAAGAACGTCTTCTACGCCGGAGCCGGCACTGACGATCCTCGCGACCGCAATCTACTGCCCGGATCCCCCAGGTCCAAGAACTCATTTGTGTGGGCCAGCTATTTCCGCAAGCTGGGTCCGGATGTTACCGCTGCGGTTGAATGGAGCTTCTGGGATTTTCGAACCCGCTCTTTCACCACTGCGGGGACTTTAGGGCCGCGCGCAGCTTCCGGGCGCGGAAATGTCCTGAACATAGCGCTGGCGTATCAGTTTTGACCGTTGTAGGCGGTAAGCTTCAGGGGCTGCAGCGGTCAGAAAGGCAGCGGGTGGAGATCCGCCCGCTCCCGGGATAGCGATTCCCGGCCTTGATCCTAACCGCAGAGCCGTGTTTTTTACAAGCATTTCACAATTCAAAAACAAATAGAACGCGTTGTTGCTCCACACTAAGCCATGAAAATTATTGCCAAGACCGCTCTTGCTTCATTGCTCGTGTGGTTGCCGGTGTTGGGGCAATCCGCACAGATACTCACGATCCCGCAAGTAGTCGACGGCGGAGGATGGCAATCGACCATTGTCCTTACCAACAGCAGCTCGAATGCCGCCTCGGCGACTCTGATTTTTCACAGCGAGACTTCTGGTGGCAATACGCAGCCCTGGAACCCGCCGCTATTGGAAGTGAGTTCCACGGCCAACATGGTCATGCCGTCCGGCTCGTCATTGTATTTGCACACCAATGGCACCGCGGCGGCTCTGACGATAGGCTGGGCTGAGCTGAATGCGGATGCGGGCGTGATGGCTTATGTAGTCTTCACGAACCGGGTTCCGGGCCATCAGGACGACGAAGGCACGGCGCCGGCGGTGGCTGCATCAAATCGCATTTTGGTGCCTTATGACGACTCTTCCGGATTCGTAACCGCCATTGCGGTGGTGAACCCCACGGCAGCGCCTCAAACCATAAGCGTTGGGTTCCGCACCGTGGACGGTTTGGTGGCAGTGAACGCACTTCCCACAGTGCCGGCCATGGGGCACACGGCCTTCGTGTTGTCGCAGACGTTCCCGGTGATCGCGGGGCACCGCGGGTTGGCAGAATTCTATAGCTCGACAGGCAACATTTCGATGATTGGATTAAGATTTAATCCGACTCAATCGTTTACCGCAGCGCCGGTGTTTTTCCAGAACGGGCCGCCACTCATTACCGCGCCCGCGAGCGGCGGAGGAGGCGGCGGCTACGACATGTGCGGTGGCGGTTATACCTACTAGGTCGTCAGGCCGGGTAACCTGCTCCGGAAGCAGGAAGCTAAATGCCACTCAGGATCCGAAGGCTTCACGTAGAAAGATCGTCGCGCTCCTTTCGGGAATCGCAACCGAATGAGTTTCCGAAAACCAAATAGTGCAAGCGCCTTCGTTATGCGACTGAATCCAGCGAATCCGATCCAGGTTGATAATGGCCGTCGATTCGTCGAGGTCGATTGTAATGAAATTCATGAAATTCGTGAAATTCCTCCGATAGGGTAGCGTAGCATCACACACGCTTCCAAGGCTTGGCATGGAGGAAAGCCTACATTGGGTGTACGCTTAGGATGAAATGTCCTTTGTCGAGATTCCCGCGCGGCGCCGGAGCCCGCAGCTAGGAATCGCTGCGCTGGTAATTGTGGTTGTAGCGGTGCTGGTCTTCGGACGCACCATCTGCAGCTACGTGATCGACTACTTCTGGTGGCGCGAGATGGGGCAGGTTCCCACTTGGCTGCGCATGACGGGCTACCGCTATCTGCCAGGCCTGGGCGCGTGGCTGATTGTGTTCCCGGTGCTGTGGGTGGCGCACGCGCGCGGCGTGAAGCATGCCGGCGAAAGTTTGCGAGACTGGCCGCTCTATGCGCGCGTCAGCACACTGGCACTGGCCTTCGTGGCGACGATCCTTACGCTTTCGACGGTCGAGGGCTGGACCGTGGCGCGTTACGCAGGAGGCCAAGGGGCCGCATCGTCGGGCTGGACCGATCCGGTGTTCGGCAAGGCGCTGCCATTCTATTTCTTCGACCTGCCGTTTTATAGCATGCTGTTGAGCTGGGTGGCATCCACGGCATTCGTTGCAGGGCTGGTGTATTATGTCGCGGCCCGCGGATGGCAACTCAAGCACGACATGCCGGGTTACGTGTTCGGCCAGGAACTCGACCTGCGCGACCTCGGCCGCCTCGGACGGCTGGAAACCGGCCTGCTCAAGGGCCTGGCTGCTTTGTTTTTGGTGGCGCTGGCGGCACAGTTCTGGCTGGGGCGTTACGAACTGATGTTGAGCGACCATGGCAATCTGATGGTCGGTATCGATTACGTGCAGCAGAACCTGGGGCTGCCGCTGCAAACCGTCAAGGCGGGCGCGGCAGTGCTGGCCGCGATTCTGGTAATCGCCGGGCGGCGCAAGCTTGCGATCGCATGTGCGATCGTGCTGGTGATCGACTGGCTGGCGCCGCCGCTGGCCGCCAGCCTCTATGTCCGGCCCAATGAACTGGCACTCGAACGGCCGTACATTGTGCGCCATATTGAGGCGACTCGCGCGGCGTACGGGCTGGATACGCGCGCGAAGGTGGTGGACTTCAACGTTCAAAAAGAAGGGCGCATCGATTTTGAGGCCAACCGGTCGATGCTCGAAAATGTGCGCCTGTGGGACTGGCGCGCGTTTCATGACACGCTGAGCCAGAGCCAGCCGCTGCGTCCCTATACTTACGCCGATACCGATGTCGACCGCTATCAAATCGACGGGCGGCTGCGCCAGACTCTGCTCGCGCCGCGCGAATTGGATCTGAATCAACTGGGCGACGCGCGCAATCGCTGGATCAACCGCGCCCTCACGTTTACGCACGGCTACGGTTTTGTGATGGCGGAAGCCAACCGGATCAGCGAAACCGGATTGCCGCAACTGCTGGTGCTGGATGCGCCAGTGGAAGTAAAGACCAAGAGCCTGAAGGTGGAGCGCCCGGAAATCTACTACGGCGAGACCATGGACGAGACGGTGTTTGTACACACCGCCCAGCCCGAATTCAACTATCCCTCTGGTTCGAGCGAAGTCAATACCAGCTATGGCGGCAAGGGCGGATTCCCGATGTCGTCCATTGGGATGCGGACGCTGGCGACGGCGGCCAACGGCGACTGGAATATTCTGTTGACCAACTCATTGACAGCGGACAGCCGGATGATGATCCACCGCAAAGTAACCGAGCGCGTGGCCGAACTGGCGCCGTTCCTGAGTTGGGACGAGGACCCTTACCTGGTCACCACTGTGGACGGCCGCTTGGTTTGGATTCTGGACGGCTACACCACCAGCGAATCTCATCCTTATTCGCGCGAAGTGGCGGTGGAAGACCTGGGCCGGTTCAACTACATTCGCAATTCGGTTAAGGCCACGGTTGACGCCTATGACGGCGACGTGCACCTCTACATCTTCGATGCTCAGGATCCGCTGATTACCGCCTATCAGCACTTATTCCCGGAGTTGTTTTCGCCGGCATCCGCAATGCCTGGCGGCTTGCGCGAGCATACCCGGGCTCCCGAAATGCTGTTCCGTGCGCAGGCGGAAATTTATCGCACGTATCATATGCGCGATCCGGAGTCGTATTACAACCGCGCCGATCTGTGGGATGTGGCCACCTTCACGAGCGGCGCTGGGAGCGAGCCGCAACCAGTGCCGCCGACCTACATGATTGCCGAGCTGCCGGGCGAGAAAGAGCCCGAGTTCCTTTTGATGATCCAGTTCACGCCGCGCAATAAGCAGAACCTGATCGGTTTGATGGCGGCGCGCAGCGATGGCGAACACTTGGGTGAGCTGGTTTTCCTGCAGCTGCCGAAACAGGAAGTGATCTCGGGTCCATTGCAGGTGGAGGCGCTGATCAATCAGGATCAGAATATTTCCAAGGACCTGACGTTGTGGAATCAGCAAGGGTCGCAGGTGCTGCGCAGCCAGATTCTGACGCTGCCCATCGACCAGACCATCTTGTATGTGGCGCCGATCTATATTCAGGCGGCGCAGGCACGCATGCCGCAGTTGCGGAAGGTGGCGCTGGTGCGCGGCAGCACGCTGATTTATGCCGACACTTATGAGCAGGCGCTGGCGCAGTTGCAGGCGGTGCAGGGCGGCAAGCAAGTGCAGGTGCTGACGCCGACGGCGCCCGCGGGACCGACGTCCGCGTCGCCGGGGACCTCTCCAGTAACATCGGCAGCGCCGACGTTCTCCGATCCGCGCATTGACAGCATTCGCATGCATCTGCAGCGCTATCGCGAGCTCGCGGCGCAGGGTAAGTGGGCCGATGCGGGCAAAGAGCTGGAAGCCGTGGAATCGGCGGTAAAGAGATAACAGCTTGCGGCGGGTTACGGTGCGGCCGCCTACCACGATTGCCGCGGTGGCGGTTCTGATCGCAGCCTGCTGGCTGGTTCTGAATATCGCCATGCAGTACTCCGGCAACCCCACAGGTCCCTTCTATACCGGCGCTAAGACTTCGCTTCCGCCGGCGCTCGCCGCCGGACACACTTATCGAGTCAACGACGATGTGGGATATGACGCGCAGTTCTACCACTTGATCGCGCACGACCCGCTGAATCGTCGCGGATTTCTTTCCTATGTCGACAATCCCAGGCTGCGATGGCGGCGAATTGGTGTTCCCGCGTTGGCGGCGCTGCTCGCGCCGGGAAGCGACCGCGGCGTGGACTACGTTTACATCGGCATTGAACTCGGTTTCGTCTTCCTGGGGACACTTTGGTTGAGCTGGTATGTGCAGGATCAGAGTTTGCACGCGGCCTGGGGACTGACCTTCTTGCTGATTCCGGCGGTGGCGGTTTCGCTCGATCGCCTGACCATTGACTTGGCGCTGGCGGCGATTTGTATCGGCCTGGCGCTCTACGCGGATACGCCACAGCCCAACTGGCAGGTCTACGCCATGCTCTGCGCCGCGCCGCTGATCCGCGAAACCGGAATGATGGTGGTGCTGGGATGGTGCGTTTATCGGGTCGCACAGCGTGACGCGCGCGGGGCTGTGCTGGGCGCTTTCAGCGCCGCACCCGCGATTGCATGGTGGTTATATGTGCAGACCAATACGCCCCCGGATGGAACTGACTGGCTATCCAGTTATCCGTTCAGCGGGATCGTCAATCGCACCCTGCAAGGCACCGGAGATCCCACTTCGACGCTCTGGCTGCGCACTGCTAACGTCTTCGAGGACGTCGCGCTGGCGGGAATGTGGCTGGCCTTGGTGCTGGCATTTTATGCGGCCTGGAAACGACGGGGGAAATTTATCGAAATCACCGCGATCCTCTTTGCCGCATTTACGGCAACGCTGGGGAGGTTCGATTTATGGTCGTCGGCTTACGCGACGGGAAGAACCATGTCGCCGCTGCTGATCCTGCTCGCGCTGCTGGCGTTCCAAAACCGGCGTGTGCAGTATGCTCTGCCTCTATTACTGTTTGTTCCCCGCATTGCGCTGCAGTACGAGGCGGAACTGAAGACGGTGCTCCGTGGCCTGCGGTAAGAACAGATGTAGGATGAGAGACATGCGAGAAGCTTATTTAGTGCCGTTGGTTCTGATTTGCGCGTGCACTGTTCGGGTTGCGGCGCAGAGCGATCCGTCGCTGTTGCCGGAGACCACGACGCGGGTTTCGGAGCACGTTTACGCGATCATGGGCTTCCCGAATATTGCCATCGTTGTGGGAACGCGCGGCACGCTGGTGGTGGATACGGGCCTCGGTCCGCGCAACGGAGCTACCATCGCGCGTGTCGCGAAGAAGCTCTCGCCGGGCGGATTGCTGTATCTGACCACCACGCATTTTCATCCCGAGCACGCGGCGGGCGAGGCCGGCTTTCCGAACGACACGATTCTGATTCGCGATCGTGTGCAGCAACAGGAGATGGAAGCGCACGGCGCTGAAATGATCACGCGATTCAGCCAACAATCGGCGCAGCGGGCCGAGCTGCTGGCGAACGTGAAAATGCGCCAGCCGGATATCATCTTCGACACCGAGGCCAAAGTGGACTTGGGCGGCGTCACCGCGCGGCTGCTGTGGATGGGCGAAGCCCACACCAAGGGCGATGAGCTGATTTTCGTCGAGCCCGACAGCACCCTGATTTCCGGTGACGTCGTGCAAAACAAGCGGGTGCCCAGTATATACGGCGATGGTGGGACTCCGACAAGTTGGATCGGTGTATTGGATAAGCTGGCGCCCTTGAATCCGCACCACATTCTGCCGGATCACAGCGATCCGGGCGACGGTTCGTTGATCGCGCAAGAGCGCGCTTTTATTGTGGATATACAGACGCGCGGGCTCGCGCTCAAGCGGCAAGGAGTCTCGGCGGAAGACGCCGGCAAGCGACTGGTGGACGAGTTCAAAGCTAAGTATCCAGACTGGCCCAACATTAACGCGGTCGCGGGCTTCGTACAGCGGGTTTACGCGGAAAATCGCTAGCACCGGGTAGGGTAACGATGCCTGGCTAGGGCTGAATCGTGGGAGTCTCGGCCGTGATGATGATTCGGTCGGGATGTTGGACTAGAAGCCGGGCTTTTAATCACTCCCCATCGCAACCGACGGAGAATCTCAGCGCCGCGCAGATTTCATGCATGCGGGGCGCGTTCAGATGCGAAAGGCGCTGCCCCAGCCGCTGCTGCGACCCCGTTACCGCGTTGTGCAGGTTTACCGCGCACCGCTTCTTCATCCCGTCTTCTTCGTCCAACTCGACTTCGGATCGAACCCCGTGCGAATCGTCGAGGTAACAGGGGATACGGTGACCGTCGACAGATAACGAATCGCGCCGTCCCGCGTCAGGACGAAGAGCGGACGTTCCTTTTCGGGAGCCGAAAACCGCTAGAGGCGCACGTCACCGCGTGCTATGCCCGTCCATATCGCCTCTGCTTCCCACGCGGATTTCTTCGATCGCCCCAGCTTGCGGCAGCGTATTATAGCCCCGTTGATTACGTTGTTCAGACTCCTGAATCTGCAACCGCTGGAGATGTTCACGCAACGCGAGCCGAACCAGCTCGGACCGGTTCAGTTTGGCCTTTTTCGCACCCCGGTCGCTGGCCTGCAACAGTTTCTCATCGATCACTACTTGAATGGTATCCCTTGTGGACCCCACTCCACAGCAGCGCACGCAAGGCGAGCTGGTTTTTGAGGCCTACGCGAGAATACTCTTCACGACGTTGCCCGCCACGTCGGTGAGCCGGAAGTTTCTTCCCTGGAACTTGTAGGTCAGCTTGGTGTGGTCAATGCCCAGTGTGCGCAAGATGGTGGCATGCAAATCGTGGACGTGGACCGGGTCTTTCACGATGTTGTAGCAGTAATCGTCGGTCTCGCCTAAGCTGACGCCGGGCTTG
>DATJEI010000377.1:0-7305 GCA_035496735.1 Bryobacteraceae bacterium
AGGGAAATTCTACTCGCCGGACCGGACTTGTTAGGAGTCGCCAGCGGATCGTTTCCGGCAGCCACGGTAGCGGCGCAAGCCACGGGTTTAGGCATGAGATCAGCCGATTATGATGGTGTGCGGATGTGGATCTCTCCCGGGGCGCGCCGGCGCAGCGTGGCTCAGGTGAGCGACACGCTACTCCTGATTGGCTTTAGAGATACGATCGAGGCCGCTATTGATCGAAGTTTATTGACCGCCGAGCGTCAGTCTTCGCCACTGCTGGCGCGGGGGGCGCACTTAGCGGCGGCCTACGACCTGTGGGTCACCGCCACCTCGCTGCCCGATCCTCTGGTGGGCGCGTTCATCCCGCTGCATCTCGAAAGCGGAGATTTTGACGGCGGCGTGAGTATCCATCATGGCTTGGTGCTGGATGCGCGCTATGACATGGCGACTCGGGAGGACGCCGAGCTCAGCGCTGACTATTTTCGCGAGGCAGTGCCCGGCTTTCATGCGTTGCTGCACGGCCTGAATGTGATCGAGGATGGAAACTCGGTGCGCCTGAAACTTCAGGTGGCTCCCGAAGAGTTGGCGGCACACTTAGGCCCGCCGGAACCGGAACCCTCCAAGCCGGTGGCCGCCCCGCAAGTCCCCCCGAAGCCTCAATCCGTGCACATTATCGGTCTGGACGATGGACCGCGCGAATTTCCGCTGCCTGCCCGCTGACCGTGGCCGCCTTTCAGTATGCCCAGCGCCACAAACTGGCGCCGGCCGTGAAGCCCGCGCCCACTGCGGCGAAAAGCACGATGTCGCCTTTGGTCAATAGGCCGCTTTCAATAGCGTCGCGAACCGCCAGCGGAATCGTCGCCGCGGTGGTGTTTCCGAAGCGGCCAATGTTAATGATCACCTGATCTTCGGACATCCCCAGCCGCTCCGCGGTAGCCATAATGATGCGGCGGTTGGCTTGGTGGGCCACCAGAACTTTAACGTCTTTGGCCGCAAGGCCATGGCGGTCAAGCAGGGTCTGGCAGATTTCATACATCTTTCGGACCGCGAATTTAAATACTTGCTGGCCCTCCTGCTTGACGTAATGCTGCCGTTTTTCCACGCTCTGCGCGCTGGCAGGCATGCGGCTGCCGCCGGCCGGCATCTTCAGAAAATCGCCACCCGAGCCATCTACCTCATTGAGGAAGCCGATAGAGCCTTCGCCCGGCGCCGCCTCTTCGACGATCATGGCGCCTGCCGCGTCACCGAACAGGATG
This sequence comes from Bryobacteraceae bacterium, assembly GCA_035496735.1. Classification (GTDB taxonomy): domain Bacteria; phylum Acidobacteriota; class Terriglobia; order Bryobacterales; family Bryobacteraceae; genus Palsa-187. The sequence goes on from DATJEI010000377.1 coordinate 1,242, forward strand.
CAGGTGCTGCGATCGGTATAATCGATGATCCGCGACATGGTGTCGGCCCCGATCACCATCACCTTCTTGTGGGCGCCGGCTATCACCAGGTTGGCCGCGGTGGTCAGACCGTAGAGGAACCCGGAACACGCAGCTACCAGGTCGAAACCCCACGCCCCCTTTGCGCCAATGCGGTCCTGGACCAGGCAGGCGGTGGAGGGAAACATCATATCGGGAGTGACCGTGCACACAATGATGGCTTCGATCTCGGTGGCGTCGATGCCGCGCTGGAGCAGGGCGCAGCGCGCCGCTTCAACCGCCATATCGGAAGTGGCCATCTCGGGAGCGGCAATGTGGCGCTCACTGATGCCGGTGCGTTCCAGAATCCATTGGTCGGTGGTGTCGACCATTTTTTCCAAATCTTGATTGGTCAGCACCCCCGGCGGCACATAACAACCAAGGGCGCTAATCTTAGCTCCAGGCAATACGTTCTCCTTGCGAATGGAATGAAACTCGCGAGCCGCGGCCGGCGGTCCCGGCCTGAGTCGCGCTGAGGCCCGCACTGCAGCCCTGATAACCCACGGAGTGGCTGACACAACGCCTATCGAACCGCCTTCTCAAGCCCCGCTCGGCGGCCGGCTTAAGCGGCGTGCAGCGGCCCTCTTAAGCTATGTTACATTCGGGAGGAAATGCAAGTCGAGGGCGCTGCCATTCTGACCGCACAGCCGGAGCCGGCGGGCACCATCGAAACGGTGGAGCAAATTTATCAGCGGGTGTTCCGGCAGTTGAGGCCGCGGACACCGCTGCCGGAGGTGCAGGTGCAATACCGGCGGTATGCCAGCGCAAACGCACAAGTCCGCTGGGAATCGGGCACGCTGCGCATCCGCCTGGCGGATACCCTGGAAGGAGCGCCCGCCGCCGTCATGGAGGCGCTGGCCGAAATACTGCTCGCGAAGCTTTTTCGGCGGCCGGTGCCGCCCGAGAGCAACCTGCGGTATCGCCGCTATCTCAACCGCCGCGACATACGGCGCAGTCTGGATGTGGTGCGGCAGATCCGCGGCCGCAAGCGCGTCCAGGGACCCCAGGGCGTCCTCTACAATCTGTACGAGATTTTCGAAGAGTTGAACTTCCGCTACTTCCATGGACTGATGGCGCGGCCCATTCTGGGCTGGAGCCCGTACACTTCGCGAACCCTTTTGGGACATTACGATCCGTCGCACAACGCGATCGTGCTGAGCCGGATATTGGACCGCATCGACACTCCCAGACTGGCGGTGGAATACGTCCTGTTTCACGAGATGCTGCATTTGCGCTATCCAGCTGAGCACACCGGCGCGCGCAGATGCGTCCATACCCGGGATTTCAAGCTCGCCGAGCGCGAATTTGAACGGCTCGCGGAGGCAAAGTTACTCTTGCGGGCGCTCTGAAACCAGGTGCTCCGAAACCGGGCGCTCCGAAACCAGGCGCTATCACGGCGCTTGTCCCGCACTTATGCGGCGTGTGGCGCGGTGCGTTGCGCTAAATCCACGCGCATCGCCTCGACCAGTTCGATTAGCGGCGTGATGTCCACGCGTCCAACGCCGATCCCTTGCAGCGCCAGGCGGAACTCCAGTGCGGTGGTGGCCATCAGAAACGTGAACTGCTGCTTCATCAGCACTTCAACTAAGTCCGCAGAACCCGCTTCTGAGTCCGCCGCCAGTTCCCTTGCGTGGGCATGCAATCTGCGGAAATCAGCCTTTAGCTCGGCGAGGTATAACCGGAAGATTCGGCGGCGTTCGCGTTTCCAGCGCTCGCCCATCTCCGCACGATAACCTGGTTGGGACTTCAGAAAAACCAGGTCTTCCTCAGCCATGAGGCGTCCCATAGGCTGGTAACGATCCAACGAGAAGCCGGCGGTTTCATCGCTATCCGGGGTAGCGGAACTCCGCCACCGACGCAATATGATCCGGGTCAACACCCAGAGCAATCCGGCCAGCGAGCCGACCGTTACAACCCAAGCCAGCACCAGAGTCATGCTTACCTTAAATATTTCCGCAATACTTCGGTAGAATACCGTCTATTTTCGGAAAATGCAATCGAATACATCTTGTCCGACCGCCTTAATGCCGTGCAAATCGCGTCAACGCAGCATTAATCGAATCAAGCTGGTGGCTAAGCCGTTGCATCGCCTCGGGGTTTCGCCGGTAACCTGGCGTGGCTGTCACGAGTTCCCCTTCGGGCTCGATTCCGACAATCCAGATGAGCAGACACAGCAGCGTAAGACCCAGCAGAACAGTGCTGATTAAACGAGCATCCTGGGGGCGCAGATTGGACAGCAACAGTCCGAAAGAGCGGGACGCAGAAAATAAAACAAAGCCGGATATGTACACCACGATATTTCGCCGGACTCTTATCGGAAACCATAGCAGGAGGGCGCTGACAATGAGGAGAAATAGAAGTGTCAAGAAATTCATGCTGCGTTCGAACGTCAAGAAGCGATGGTACTGCCCCTGGAGAATAGTGAAATCGAGTCTAATACCGGACAAAGCCACCGTCGCGGCAATCGTCAGCGCCGCGAGCACACTACGCCTTGCGAAAGAGGCCAAAGCGGGGTGCGCAAGCAGCGCCATTCGATACAAGTCCTGCACCACGAAGACTGCCATGAGGATGTTGACAGTTTGCATCGTCCAGTATATATGCAAATATTCGCGCGAATACAGAGAGACAGACAGTAGCGCGACTGCTCCCAGGGTCTGTATTGACCAATACCAGAACAAGGGAGAGTAGGTTCGATAGAGCTTGTTATGAATGAGTCGCCAGAGGAGCACGATCTGCGCGGCGAAGTTAAGATAAAAGAGCGCCCGCTCCGTCCCCGACATACTGTTTGTTCGAGTCTAGCATGCGAGTAGCTGACCGCAAGTCAACCACAGGAGGGCAGTCCCACGCGGGCTTATGCGATGCGACGCTAACGCCCGCGTGAGTTCCCGCAGCTTCAACAGCTATTGCAGAACGATGTTGCCGCCACCGCCGGGCGGCGGCGGGGTCGGATACTGCCAGCTGGGGCTCATGGCGCCCGCAGTTGCGGCCAGCGAAAATGCCAACGCCAATACCATCGCGATTGTCTTAATCATGCAAAACCTCCAAAAATATGGGTAGAGCTGAGCGCCTCTACTCGGTCGAGCCTACCGGGTTTGGGCGGCTTTCCGACAGATTTTGCTGATGTTTTCGGGATTCGGAACGGCAACCTCCAGCGCCCGCCGAACTACTAACCGTGGCGTACAATGGAGGGCACCGGGACTTCGAATGCCACGATTCAAACCCAAAGGGATGCTCGAGCGAAATGCGCTCGCGGACCTATGGAAACACACGCTTTCGCAGATTCCGAGCACCTACGGACGGATGGTTTATCTGTCATCCTTGCGGGACGCCAACTCCGGCATTTACCGCCATCATGGGTTGAGCGCTTCTTTCGGGCGCGAAGAAAGCGTAGGCGCCTTGCGGAAGAGCCATGAGGAGAGCTTTCGCGAATGGCTCAGCTTGCCGTTATCTCTCAAGAGCGCCGATCTCATTGCTCATTTCCACAACGTTCAAGAGAATCCGCGGCAGGTGATCACCTATTTGGCCCGCGCTACGCCCTACTTGAGCCAGGTCCCGGATTCCGCCAGCTTGGCGCAACGCCGTCAGTTCAAAATGGAGATGGAGATCCTGCTGGAGCTGCTTAAGAGCGATTCCGGCGGCGAGCGGTTTCCAGGTTCAGCGCGACCCGCATGACTTGCCCAATGACCTCAATTTCACTGGGATAAGCGTAGGATTGGGGGTCGCAGTTGGATGCCGGATGCGGTTGCACGATCAGCGTTCCATCGCGCAGGGAGCACCATCCACAGGCGTAACCTTCGCGGTGCTCGAGGAAGTAAATGGGGCGCTCGTACTCTGTGGACCATCCGGAAATGGCGACGCGGCGTTTGGAGTCATCGATTACCACCAGTGAGCCGGGCGGAATTAGAGGGAACATAGACCAGTCTTCTGTTCCGATCGACCCGTAGCGATAATTCCGCAAATCCAGATTTGTTAATAATGTAAGCGGAACCGTTCCCCACTGCTGAATCAAGCGGCTCAAAAAGGCGGTCCGCGTGAGATCCAGCCCGGGATCGAGCGCGATAGGAACCTGAACGTTCCCTTCTTCGGGGCGGAACCCGATGAGGTGGGTGCGTTCATGCTCAATAACCTGAGCGTCCGCCGGGATCATGCCAAGAGAAATGCCGTACCAGGCGAGGACTTCGGAAAGGTCCAGCCGATAGATAGCGCACAGGGAATAGAGGCGGTAAATAGAGGGGATCGTGCCTTTGTTTTCAATGTCGGCAAGGCGGCTCAGGGCCACGATGAACTCGTCATTGCCGCGCCTTTGGGCGATCTCGGTGCTGGCTTCCTCTACCTCGCGAAAGCGGAGATTCAGGCGTTCGCGGACGCGCTTGAGTTTCTGCCCTGGTTCCTCCATCATAGGTGGTTGAGTATCATTAGCCAGACTGATGGCACAGCGGCCAAATAAACCCGGCTGACCGTGAGAGATATGCCTAGATATATGAATATAGGTTCGGCTAGGATTATAGCGTTCAAGAGGGACCTGAGCAAGCAGTCTGTTCGGAATTCAGAACGGAATTTTCCACAAGCGAGCGATTTGAGAGAGTTTTTCATGAAAATGGCAGTGGACAGCAACGCATAACCGTGGAAAGTCATTTGCGCGTTATCGTTGGAGTCACAGGGGCAAGCGGTTCCATCTACGGCTGGCGGCTGCTGCAGAAATTGCGCCTGCAGGAGGGCGTGGAAACCCATCTGGTGTTATCGCGTTCGGGCGAGCGCACCGCGTTCCTGGAGATGGGAAAAACCGCCGCCGATTTCAAGGCGCTAGCGCACTTCCATTACGCAGTCGAAGATATTGGCTGCCGCCTGGCAAGCGGATCGGTGGCCATCGATGCCATGGTGATAGCGCCGTGTTCGATCCACACCATGTCGGCGATCGCGCATGGCATCAGCTCCAACCTGATCGTCCGCGCGGCGGATGTCACGCTGAAAGAGCGCCGCCGGCTGGTGCTGATGGTTCGCGAGTCGCCCTTGCATTTGGGGCACTTGCGTTCCATGGCCGCGCTTGCCGAAATGGGTGCGATCCTGGCGCCTCCCATGCCGGCCTTCTATCTTCAGCCGCAAACCGTAGCCGATATCGTAGAACATAGTGTGGATCGCGTGCTGACTCTGGCTGGAACGCCGTCGCAGGGCGCGCGGGAGTGGGAAGGAAAGCGATGAACCGCAGCAAGTCCGCGAACGGACCTGGTAAGCCCCAGACTGGACGCAGGAAGCCAACGTCCGCCAGGCAAAAGGCCGCCGAGCCGAAGCACGCCAAGCCCATGAGGATCGCCTTTCAGGGCGAGCTGGGAGCATTCAGCCAGCAGGCCATCTTGCAGTTGTTGGGCCCCAGGGCCGAGCCCATCCCCCACCAGCGTTTCGACGAAGCCTTTGCGGCAGTGGACTCCGGCAAAGTGGACGCCGCAGTAATTCCGCTGGAGAACACCCTGGCCGGGTCAGTGCATGAAAATTACGACCTGCTGCTGAAATATTCGCTGGAGATAACCGCGGAAACCAGCGTGCGGGTGATCCACAATCTGATTGCTCCGCCTGGGGTGTCGATGACCGCGCTCCGCAAAGTATACTCGCACCCGGTGGCGCTCAACCAATGCTTGGATTTTTTCACCCGCCATCCGCGCATCCAGCGAACGCCGTTTTACGACACCGCGGGCAGCGTAAAAATGATCATGGAACAACGGCCTCCCGATGCCGGGGCCATCGCCTCCGAACTGGCCGCTCAAATCTATGGCGCCCACATTTTGAAGCGCGGTATCGAAGACGACCGCCAGAATTTTACCCGCTTCTTCCTGCTGGAACCCGCCGGCGCCCAGCCACGCACCGTGCGCGGAGCATCGAAACATCCCTGGAAAACTTCGCTGGTGTTTTCCACGCGTAACATCCCCGGGGCATTGTTCCGCTCCATAGGCACTTTGGCCTTGCGGGATGTCAATCTGGTGAAAATCGAGTCGCGCCCCCTGCGCGGCAAGCC
>DATJEI010000378.1:0-28329 GCA_035496735.1 Bryobacteraceae bacterium
CGCGAGTCGTCGTCCATGCCGAGCTGCAAAGTCTTTTGAAACAGCAGACCGATGCCGATCAGCAGCACGCTAAAAAACAGCACATAGCTTAGGGTCAGTCGGAAACGCAGGCTCCGCAGAAAGCCGGTTCGCGGCTTAGGATTCTGTGCTTCGCGCATCCTGCCTGGCATGGCTTAAATCGCTTTCTCCGCCGGCCTCTCGGCCGAGTCCAGCATGTAGCCGATACCGCGCACCGTCTGAATCATCTTGTCGGGCCACTTCTCGTCGATCTTGCTGCGCAGATGGCGGATGTAGACATCCACGATATTGGTGAGGCCATCGTAATCCATATCCCAGACGTGTTCCACAATCATCGTGCGGCTGAGCGGGCGGCCGCGATTGCGCATCAGGTATTCGAGGATGCTGAATTCCTTGGGCGCAAGTTCGATGTTCTCGCCTGCGCGCGTGACCTTGCGGCGGATGCAGTCAAGCGACAGGTCGCCGACCTGCAAGCGTTCCGGCGTGGGCTGGCCGCGGCGCAGCAGAACCCGCACGCGGGCCAATAATTCGACGTAGGCAAACGGTTTCACGAGGTAGTCATCGGCGCCGGTTTCGAGTCCCTTCACGCGGTCATCGACGGCGTCGCGCGCGCTCAGAATCAGGACTGGAGGACTGGTTTTACGCGTGCGGATTTTCTTGAGTACGGCCATGCCGTCCATATCCGGCAGGCCTAAATCCAGAATGATGAGATCGTATTCAGTGGCGTGCACCATTTCGAGGGCCGTGGCGCCGTCGCCGGCTACTTCTACTGTGTAGCCGCCGCTCTCGAGGCCGCGCGACAAAAAGTCGGCGATACGTTTTTCGTCCTCGACTACCAGAATCCTCATATTTCGAGTTTACCGCGGCATGCGACAGGGTATCATTCCGAACCGAGGCACTACCGGGCAATCATTCGACCGAACATTCTCAAAGCGCCTTCCGGGGGTACACTGGCCTGAGGAGGATCGCCCCGATGCTGCCAACCAGAGAGTGGATTGCCTTAATCACGGGTATTCTAGGGCTCGCCGCAACCGTGGTTGCCGTTATCCGCTACTTCATAAAAAAAGAGCAGATGGAGGGCGACATGAAGCGGCTCGAGGAGCGCTACTCCGAGCTTGATGGTCAGCACAAGGAGCTTCTTCAGGAGGTGGGCGCGATCAAAGCCACTGGCACTGCGGTTTTCCTCATTAAATCGGGTATCGACGGCGAGCTGGAGCTAGCTATGAAGGCGCTCCAGGCAACAGCCAGTTCGATCCTGGTTCCGTTGCCGGCAAGGGAGCCTTCGCATCTGGTGTTCCTGTCGGTACATGGGCCCGCCGCTCCCAAGCTCCGGCGTTCGGTGATTTCGATCAAAAAAGGCATCGCGGGCTTCGTATTTTCACGGGGCAAGCCCTATCTTGCGGTGGATGCCCGGTCAGACAAGCAATTCTTCAAGGGCATGGATGCCATCTCCAGCTACACCACCACCGATATGATGTGTCTGCCGATCCGGTCTGCGGAAAAGGTCATTGGCGTCCTGCAATTTCTGAACAAGAGCGGCAATCAAGAGTTCACGCAGCACGATTTGCAGATCGCGGAGCGTTTCGCGGATTCGCTTGGATCGAAGGTCGCGGAGTTCATAACCGATGTTCGCAATTTCGAATTATTGGGATTCTCGCCTGTCGAGGAGAGCCTGGAGGGCACGGTAGCGTTCTGCGATTTAACGGCGTCCTCGCTGTTGTTCGACGCGATGGATTTCACTTCCGCCATTAGCCTGATGAATTCTTATCTGGAACGGAATTGCGACATCGTCATGAAACATGGCGGGACGGTGGATAAGTTTCTCGGCGACGGTGCGATGTTCCGATTCAACGTGCCTCTCCAGATTCGCGACCACAGGGTACGGGCGATTCAGGCGGCCGTCGAGATGAAGAACGACTTTGAGAACCTGAAGGCCAGCTGGCTGAACGCGGGCATCCCCGCAAGCCCGCTTCAAACGCGGATTGGTGTGGCCTCCGGCCGCCTTCACGAAGCCATCATGGGCCACCCTCAGTATCAAAGTCTGACCGTGATGGGCGAGCCGGTGGTGATCGCAGCCAACCTTTGCGCGGGTGCTTCCCGGGAGCGGAGCATTATACTGACGGACGAAAACTCATTGCAGGGGATGGAACGCCAAATTCAGGCGAGAGCGGTTTCGCAGGCTTCGCTGAAGAAGATCAAGGGAAATCCAGCGGCGGTCTCCGAGGTCATTGCTTTCACCAACAGCGCCACCGAAGACAACTGAAAGTGGACAACTTTAAATACGTCCGGAGCGAGCGTGCCGCGGGGCCTAGTCGATGTTCAGCAGTTTCGCGACCACGTGCGTATCCTGCTCGATCTTCTTTTGCAGCATGGTAATCGCGTAGATTAACTGCTCGGGGCGCGGCGGGCAGCCGGGAACGTAGACGTCGACCGGAATCACCTGGTTCACCGGCACCAGCGCGTAGTTTGAAAACACGCCGGTGGAAGTGGCGCAGGCGCCCATCGAGATCACCCACTTGGGTTCCGGCATCTGCTCGTACAGGCGGCGGATCACCGGCGCCATTTTGTTGGAGACGCGCCCGGCGATGATCATCAAGTCGGACTGGCGCGGGGAACCGCGCATCACCTCGGCGCCGAAGCGCGAAATGTCGAAGCGCGAACCAATCATCGACATCATTTCGATGGCGCAGCAGGCCAGGCCGAAGCTCATGGGCCAGATGGCGTTCTTGCGGCCCCAGTTGACGACGCTGCCGAGCGTCGTCATGATGATCGACTCGCCGAACTCTTCGGCCGCTGGCTCCTGATCGGCACGCGCGAATAGCTCCGGGGGCTGGCTCAAATGAAATGTTGTGTCGGTCGAATCCACGGCTTCATTATCTCATGCGGCGGCCCGCATCATGTCAGCGCCGCCCGCCTCGCGGCTACACTAAAAGTTCCATGAATTACGAAGAGCTTCTGGCCCGCGCCGCGCAAGCTTACGGCATTGAATTGCGCTACACCGACACCTGGGGGCGCGAGCATGAGACGTCTCCGGAAGTGCTGCGCGCGCTGCTGGCTTCGCTGGGATTCTCCGCCAGGAGCAGCGAGGAAATCGCCAGCGGACTGGCCGCCCGCGAAGCCGCGCGATGGCGGCAGCCGATTGAGCCGACGCTTGTGGTTCGCGAAGACCTGAATCATCTCCGGGTACATATCCCCGCGAGCCGCAAGGGCGCCTCGATGAAGGTCGAACTTGAGTGGGAAAACGGCGAGTTGCAACATCACTGGTTCTGGATGGCGGAGTTGCCGACGCTCGAAACTGCGAGCGTGGAAGGCCACGACTGGCTGGCCAAGCGCGTGCCGCTGCCGGGGTTGCGTCCGGGTTATCACCACCTGCGTCTGCTGTGGGTGCATGAACCGCAGCTTGAAACCTTCGCCGAGGCGCGCTTCATCGTTTGTCCCCGGCACGCCAAGGCTGCCAGGCAACGCAGCGCCGGATTGGCGGTGAGCCTCTACGGGCTGCGTTCCGGCCGCAACTGGGGTTGTGGAGACTTCACCGATCTGGAAGCCGTGATCGATGCCTTCGGGCCCGCCGGAGCTGCGTTTATCGCGCTGAATCCGCTGCATGCCATCGCCAATCGCCAGCCGTATAACACCAGCCCCTACCTGCCGCAGTGCGCGTTTTTTCGCAACTTCATCTATCTGGATGTGGAGCGAATCGGCGACGCGCATCTGGATGACTCGATGCGGCGTGAGATTGAGGAACTGCGCGCCAGTGAGTTTGTGGAATATGAGCGTGTGGCGCGGGTGAAGCTAGCGGCATTGAGGCGTATTTTCGAGCAGTTCCTGGCGGGCCGCGGCCCAGCGCATCTGGAACAGGATCAATTTAACGCGTATATAGCAACGCAAGGGCAGTTGCTGCGGGATTACGCCACCTTCTGTGCGCTCGACGAAGAGATGCATCGCCGAGATCCCAACGTCTGGCTGTGGACTGACTGGCCGGAAGAATATCGCGATCCCCGCTCCGCCGCGACCGGCGAGTTCGCCGAAAAACATGGGGACCGCATTCTGTTTTTCAAGTTTCTGCAATGGCAGATTCAGTTGCAGGCCGCCGCGGCGCACGCCCATGCTCTGGCCGCTGGCATGAGCATCGGCTTGTATCACGATCTGGCGCTGGCTACCGACCAGTACGGGGCCGATCTGTGGGCTCTCCGGCCATTTTTCGTCACCGGTTGCCGAGTGGGGGCCCCGCCCGACGAATTGGCGCCCAGCGGGCAGGACTGGGGTTTCCCTCCGCCCCATCGCGAGGCGCACCGAAATAACGGCTATCAACTATTCGCGCAATCCATTCGCAATGCCGCGGCGTGCGGAGGCGCGCTGCGCATCGATCACGTGATGCGCTTCCTGCGCCTGTATACCATTCCACAAGGCTTCGAGACCAGTCAGGGTACCTACGTGCAGGACTACGCGGAAGACCTGCTGGGCGTTCTAGCGCTGGAAAGCGTGCGCGGCAACTTTATCGTGATCGGGGAGGATCTGGGAACGGTCACCGGAGAAGCACGGGCGGCGCTGGCCGAGGCCGGCGTCCTGAGCTACCGCGTGTTGTGGTTTGAGCGCGACGGAGCGGGGAACTTCCGGCCGCCCGATAGCTATCCCGAAAGAGCTTTGGTGTGCTCCACCACCCACGATTTGCCCACGCTCGCCGGGTTCGCCGCGGCCCGCGATCTGGAGGTCCGCAGAGTGGCGGGATTGGCGGATGAAGACGAGTACCGGCGGCAGAAGGCCCGGCGCGCAGGCGAGGTATCGCGCCTCGATGAAGCGTTGCGGGCCGCGGGATTCGCCGGCGATCCGCTGGGGTTCCTGTTAGCGACGCCGTGCGTGCTGGCGGTGATCAATCAGGAAGATCTCTCAGGCGAGACCGAGCAGCAGAACCTGCCCGGCAGCACCTGGCAGTACCCCAACTGGCGGCGCAAGATGCTGGTGACAGTGGAAGACATTGCGCCGCTGGCTCAGTACTTTGCCGAGGCGGCCCGGCGCAGCGGGCGCTCGTAGTTGCAAAAAATATACAACTGATATTGACAATTCACTGTGGATTCACGTATTCTCTTTTTATCAGATGCAACATACTTGCAACTACTGCGCGTCGGCCGTGCGCATCGGGCTCGCTTTCATCGGCTTAATCGTTTTGCAATCTGAAGCTTGCGCCGGGGAGGGGCCGTTCTTCGTGACCTACTCGCATCAAATGGAGGAACCGGGCAATCTTGAGATTGCGACGAAGAATATTACCGGCAAGCCCGGAAGCGGCAGCCTTTTCCTCGGATCCGCGCTGGAGTTTGAGTACGGCGTGAAGGGTTGGTGGACCACCGAGGTGTACCTGGATGGCCAGGGCACGCACAACGACAGTAGCCTCTTCACCGGCTACCGCTGGGAGAACCGGTTCCGCTTGCTGCCGCGCGAACACTGGATTAACCCGGTGCTGTATGTGGAGTTCGAAAACATCAACGGGGCGGACAAGAGCCTGCTCGAAGTCGTCGGGACGGATGGCAAAGACGATCTTACTGAGCCGAACTTCGAAGCGCGGACGGAGAAAAAGCGGGAGCTTGAGGTCAAGCTGATACTCGGGAGCTATTTCAAAGGCTGGACCATCGCCGAAAACTTCATCGCCGAAAAAAATGTCCGTCATGAGCCGTTCGAGTTCGGCTACGCCGTGGGAATCAGCCGGCCGCTCGCTTTGGCAGCTAAGCCGGAGCGTTGCAATTTCTGCGCGGAGAACTTTCAGGCGGGTGTGGAAGTGTACGGCGGCCTGGGTACACATGCGGATTTTGGACTGACGGATACGTCGCATTACATCGCGCCTACGGCGGCGTGGACCCTCGCGAACGGGGTCAGGTTCAGTGCCTCCCCTACTTTTGGGCTGACGGACACCAGCGCCCGATTTCTGATGCGCTTCGGAGTGTCTTATGAAATTGATCAGTTTGGCCGCGCGGCGAGTCGTCTGTTTCGCGGGGGTGTACGGTGAAGATGCGCAGATCCCTGCTAGGTGCTTGCCTGTTGGCGGCCGTCGCATGTGTGCGAGGTGAAGACCTGATGGAGCACGCACGGCGAGCCGCCGCGGTAATGAGTAACCCGCTGGATGGACAGGAACGCGCGCAACAGGCGGGAGCGAAACTGTTTGCCCGCGAATGCGCCTCGTGTCACGGGCGGAATGGCGTCGGCGGCGTGGCGAAAGCCCCGCCGCTCAGGCAAAAGGAAGTCTACGACGCCGCGCCGGGAGCATTGTTCTGGATCTTGCGCAACGGAGCGCTGCACCATGGAATGCCATCCTTCGCGCATATGCCCGAAGCGCAGCGCTGGCAGATCATTACCTGGCTGAAGGCGCGCCCCTAAGCTGCAAAATAAGCCTTAGTTGCTGTTGCCCTGAATCAGGTCTGCAGACACCGGCGTCAGGCTTCCGAACAAACCGTTGGATTCACTGTTCGGCCCAGCGGCAAAAAACAGAGTCGTCAGAGGACCCGAATTGGCAGCGCCGCTGCCGAAACCGATGCCCCACAAGCCATCGATACTGATCGGCTGCCCACCATCGGCGACCGGTCGCAGCAGCTTTCCGGCATACTCGCCGGATGTGGCGTTGAAGGCGAGAATCTCGCCGCTGCCAAATTGGCCCACCAGCAGATGGTGGCTGAAGGCGCCGAATTCGCTGGGCGCCATCGCCATGCCCCAGGGTGCGTTCAGATCATTGACATGCTCGAACCAGCGGATCAGCTTGCCGCTAGGGGTGAAGGCTCCGATGAGTCCTAAGCCCGGACCCTGGACTTCATCGTCCCCGCCAGCTTCCTTCTTCGCAAAGGCGACAAACAGAGTGTCGCCAATGTTCTGGATGTTGAAGGGGGAGAATCCCCGTGGCTTTCCCGAGAAGGAACTGCTCTGGTCGCCTTGGTCGTCACCCTTGCCGTGGTCGTCCCCCTTGCCTTTGTCCTTCGTCACTGGCTGAAAGCTGGCGTCGAACACATCGATGTGGCCATTGTGAAAATCCGCAGCATAGAGTCGCCGGTTGCCGTCGACGGTGGCGATGGCGATACCCTTATAAACCGCTCCCGCCGTGGTCACGACCACCTGGGCCTGGGTGCCTCCATTCCAGGCCGAGATGGTCCCGTCCTCGGAAGCGAAGATGAAGCGAGCTGCAGCCCCTCCCAGAACCGAAAAAGCGGACGATCCGTTGAAGACCACTCCCGTTGGCGCACCCGGAACCGTGACGACGAGCGCGGAGGGATTCCCAGTGGTTCCATTGTAGAGTGTGCTCTTTCCGGTACCGTTGTCGGATACCCACCACGGACTAGTGGCGGAGCGGGCGATACCCCATCCATTCACCAGGTTCGTGTCGGTATGGGCAGCCTGGCCGGTTTGATTCGAGACCAAATTGACCTGGGTATAGTGCTGGGCGGAGGCTGAGCCTGCCAAAAAGGTCAACGGGAGCGCCGCGAGTATTGTCGGCGCGAGACGAGGGAACCGAAAACGTTGCATTCGAGCGTTGCTCCTTCGGATAGGGGATGCCCGAGCATACGCCGGTGTTAAGGCGAGGTTGTAAAACAATCGTAAAGGTTTTGTAAAAACGTTCTTGCAGCAGGCGAACGGTCTACATGAAGTAATCTTTGACTTTGCCCAGAATGCCCTTTTCGCTGGGTTCGTTTTCGGCGGGGAGAAGTTCGCGAAGCTGCTCGAAGAGCCTGCGCTGCTCGCGCGAGAGTTTGGTGGGAATACGCACGTCGAGATGCACGAACATGTCGCCGCGGCCGCTGCCGTTGACGTGCGGCACGCCCAGACCCTTGATGCGCAGGCGCTGGCCGGCTTGCGCGCCTTCCGGAATCTTGACGGTCTGCAAACCGTCCAGCGTAAGAATCTCCACCGACGCGCCTAGCGCGGCCTGCGCGGCATTGATGGGCACGGTGCAATGCAGGTTGTCTTCATGGCGCTCGAAGATGGGGTGAGGCTTCACCTTGAGCACCACGTAGAGATCGCCGCTGCCGCCGCCGTTCACGCCAGGCTGCCCTTCCTGGGAGAGGCGGAGCTGGGTGCCGTCGTCGACTCCCGCTGGAATGTTCACCTTCAACTTGCGCTCGCGCTTCAGATAGCCTTCGCCTTTACATTCCTTGCAGGGACGGCGAATGATCTGGCCGCGCCCTCCGCACTGGCTGCAGGTGCGGCGCACGGAAAGAAACGCCTGCTGATAAATCACTTCGCCCTTGCCGCGGCAAATGGGGCAGGTGGTGAGTCCGTCCTCGGGTTCGGCGCCCTTGCCGTGGCAGCGGCCGCATTCCTCCAGGCGCGGAACTTGAATGTCGATCGAGATACCGCGCATGGAGTCTTCGAAATTGATCTCCAGGTCGTAGCGAACGTCGTCGCCGCGCTGGGCGCGCGGGCGGCGCTGCTGACCCCGGCCTCCGCCTCCGAAGACGTCGCCAAATCCAAACACATCGCTTAAGATGTCGGCCAGGTCAGGGAATCCCGCGGAGGGATCGAATCCATTGCCGGCCGCGCTGGAGACGCCCCTGTGGCCGAAGCGATCGTAGGCGGCACGCTTCTGGGCGTCGCTCAGAACGCTATAGGCCTCGGCAGCTTCCTTGAATTTCTCTTCCGCTTCGTGGTTGCCGGGATTACGATCGGGATGGTATTCGAGCGCAAGTTTGCGGTAGGCTCCCTTCAGAACCGGTTCGTCGCAGTCCCGGCTGACGCCGAGAATTTCGTAATAATCGCGTTTGGTTACGCTCACTTCTTAACCCTTGGCCGCATACGAATTCCGTTTACTTGGAACCGCGCTCGACCGCGACCTTTACCATCGCAGGACGCAGCAGCCGGTTTTTGAAATTGTAGCCTCTTTGATACTCATCGAGCACCGTGTGATCGGCGGCGTCCTCGGTCTCGACCATTTCCACGGCGTGGTGAACATGCGGATCAAAGGGCTGCCCTGTGGATACGATCGGCTCCAATCCTAATTTCTTCAGGGAGTCATAAAACCGCTGGTAGATCATCTCCATCCCTTTGCTGTATTCTTTATCGGACGACTCGGTTTTGAGTGCCCGTTCGAAGTCGTCCAGGATCGGCAGCAGGGCGCGCACGGCTTCGGTGCTGGCATATTCGGCGAACTCGACTCGCTCCTTTTCGGCCCGCTTGCGCGAGTTCTGGAATTCCGCCTGGGCGCGCAGGAAACGATCCTGCAACTCCGCCAATTGCGCGGCCAGTTGGTCGCGCTCAGCCGTCAACGCGGCGATGGGATCGGGCGGATCGCCGGCTACGGTAGTCTGTGCCGCGGGCGATTCGGGTTCATCTTTGGTGATACTGTCGCTACTCATTTTCTTTCCGTTTCGCACAATTCCAGCGTAACATTGCTGCCGGGCTGAGAATGGATTTAAGGCCCGTGGGCCGGTTACGAATCGACGAACGCCTGACCCACATTCTGCACCGCCGACATCACGCGGCCATAGTTCATGCGCATGGGGCCGAGCACCGCAATAACCGCGGAGATGCCGCTGGCGAGCTGCACCGGGACGCCGATGAGCGAGAGCTCGCCCATCGACGGATGCGTAGACGCCAGCCCCACGTGCACCCCGATTTCGCCGGGCGGCTGCTCGAGGAAACGGTCGACCAGTTCGAGAACGCGCTTCTTCTCTTCCAGCGCACGGAACAACTCGCGGGTCTTTTCCTTAGTGAGGTGCAGGTCGAGCCCCACCAGATTGCTGGCGCCTTCCATGTGGACCTCAGGCGCCGAGGCGAAGTCGAGCAGGCCCTTCGAATATAGCAGCGTCAGCTTGCGCAGAATTTCATCGTAGGTCGCGCTGGCGTGTTCCAGGCGCGCGGAGAGTTCCTTGCGTACCTGCTCCAGAGTCCAGCCGGCGAAGTTGCGGTTCACGTAGTCGCGGATGGTGGAGAGCTCGTCTCCGGTGACCAGTTCGTCCAATGTCACCACCCGGTTGTGGACTTCGTGATCGCGCGTCACCACCACCATCAGCACGCGGCGGTCCTGCAGCGAAACCAGCTCGATATGTTCCAGCGCTGGGCTGACCTGGCGAATGGCGGCGGCGATACCAAAGCCGCGGGTCATGTCCATCAGCATGCGGGAGCCGTATTCGACGCGCTGCTCCACCGTTTCGAGACGGCCGAACTCGGCGCGCAGGCGGTCGATTTCGGCGGCGGCCATGCGGCGCAGAGTCAAGGACTGCACGTAGCTGCGGAAAGCCTTTTCGGTGGGAATGCGGCCGGCCGAGGTATGCGGCTGATGCAGGTAGCCCTCTTCATCCAGGTCCGCCATTACGTTGCGAACCGAGGCGGCGCTAAGTGTGTCGCCGCGGCGGCGTGCGATGGAGCGCGAAGCGACCGGCTCGCCAGTCTCTATATAAGCAGCGACGATCTCATGAAGCAGTTCGCGGCTACGCGGAAGCATGGGAACGGTCTAACTCCTGTATTTAGTTTAGCGGCAATGAGATAGCGGGGTCAAGGCGGTTACAGACAAGCGGTTACAGACGTGGGTCAACCGGCTCGCTTTCCAACGCCAGTACGCCGAAAACGCACTCATGAACGCGTCGAAGGGGTTCACGCGCCACGAAGCGTTCCAGAGATTCGATTCCCAGCGCAAACTCGCGTGCTGCAAGTGACCGTTTTCCTGAGAGGCCACGGGGGCGCAATCTTGGAAGCTGATCGGGCGCTGTGTATTCAGGCCCGTAAATGATCCTCAAGTATTCCCGCCCGCGGCATTTCAGCGCAGGCTGCACCAGTCCCTTCGGGCCCCGCACCACAAAGTCCAATGGCTTTATCACCATGCCCTCTCCGCCTTTTCCGGTCAGAGTTTCCCACCATTCGCACGCCCGCTGAAGTTCGGTCTCATCGGCCAAGGCAACTTCCAGGAACGGTGTGGCCAGAATGAATCCAGTATCGGCGGCGGCCAGCCGATGCAATGTCTCCATATGCCAGCGGTTCGTCTTGTCGGAATGGACGGCGCCTTCGCTGGCCAGCAAGTGAAACGGCGCGAGCTTGTAATCGGCAAGTGAGTTAACTGGCCAGCAGTATCGGCGGTACGCTTCGCGGTATTTCCGCAACCGCCCGAGCCTGTGGCGATAGGTTTCCGCAAGTCCACAGGCTGCGGGCGATTGATCGATTGCTTCGATCGCTGCTTCAAGTGAAGCAACACCTGCTGCGCCGACCGGCGCGTACTGTCGCTGAATCAATTCCCGTGCCTTGGCTGACCATGGCATCAGCTCACAGTCCAGGCAGAACCAGTCCGTCTTGAACTCTTCAAAAAATCCAGCCCCCGTCAACGCGATTCGCACTCGGCTGATGAACTCGGCCTCCTTAGTTTGTTCAGCAAAGAACGGACGCCCGGTTCTCGTGTAGCAGACACCACTGCGGCTATCAACCGCGCCGAACCTCTTCCGCGCACACTCCACATCGCGGCAGACAATCACGACCGCGCGGGAGCCCATATGCTTCTCTTCGCAAATGACGCGCTCCACGCCATTCTTGCCGAAATATTTCAACGCCTCGCTCGGATACTCCAGATATTCTTCCCGGCTGGAAGTCTCACTTGGCGACATCGTGGGTGGGAGATAAATAAGCCAGTGCGGGTCTGTTGCAAACCTGCTCATCACCTCCAGCGCCGCGATCGAGTTCTCCTCGCGAATCGTGATGTTGCGGAACAGGCGCGTCTCGATGAGCCGCTTGCCGGTCACGTCCTGAAGATCCAGTACATCATCGAGTTCCTGCTGGCTCGTGCGCCCCGTAGTTGTAGGTGCGGAAATGGGCTTTATCGGCGCGGCGTATTCACGGGCTGCGTCAATCGACACAAATTCCTTCTCGGGATAACGCAACGCAGTCAGCTTGCCGCCAAACACCGCCCCCGTATCGATGTTGATGGTATTGTTCAGCCACTCCGGCTCGGGTACCGGTGTGTGGCCGTAGACAACGGACGCCTTTCCGCGATACTCGGACGCCCAGTTGTAGCGCACCGGCAATCCAAACTCGTCGGTCTCGCCAGTCGTCTCTCCGTACAGGCAAAATTCTCGGACCGCGGCGGAACCACGCCCGTGCATCTCTTCGCGCAATCCCGCGTGCGCTACCACTAATCGGCCGCCATCCAACACGTAATGGCTAACCAGGCCGTCGAGGAAAGACCCGAGTTTTCCTCGATCATCTGGGGTTAGCGATTCAATCTCAGAGATCGACTGCTCAAGGCCGTGCTGCACCTTTACTTGCTTGCCGCGCAGCCAGCGCACGAGCTTTACATCATGATTACCGGCGATGCAAAACCCCGTGCCAGCCTTGACCATGTTTCTGGCGATGCGAACAGCGTCCAGCACCCGGGGGCCACGATCCACAAGGTCTCCCAGAAAGACCGCCCGTCGCCCTTCGGGATGACGCCAGGACTCCTGACCCCAAAACGCATCAGATTCTTCCAGGTCATGCCGTTCCCAGCCAAGTCGCGTTAGAAGTTGCTGCAGTTCGTCGGCGCAGCCATGCAGATCGCCAAAGATATCGAACGGACCTTGCTGGTCCTTCTTGTTGTTCCACAGAGTTACCCGCCGGATCTCAACTTGATCGGACGCGATATCTTCCTCACTCAAAATGTGAACGTAGCGGAACCCTTCGCGCTCTAATCGGCGCAGCCCGCGCTTCAGATCGGCCAATTGATGACGTACGACATGAGGGCCGAACGCCCGGTCCGGGCGCTGGCGGTTGCGTTCCAGGCAAATTTTCTCGGACGTATTGATCACGATAGCGACAGCAAAACAGTGATACTGGCGAGCGTTTTCGATCAAGCGCTTCCGATCATCCGGGCGTACGTTCGTCGCATCTACTACCGTGAGGCGTCCGCGCGCAAGGCGCTTGGCTAGCATGTAATAGAGAGCGTCGAAGGCATCACGGGTGGCCGCTTGATCGTTCTCGTCGTCGCTGACGAGGCCGCGAAAGAAGTCGGATGACAGTACTTCAGTAGGCAGAAAATGCCGACGCGCAAATGTTGACTTTCCGGAGCCAGATGCACCGATCATGGCGACCAACGCCAGTTCGGGGATCTCAATGGTTTTCATTGGGCTCCCCCAGTCGGTAGTGCGAACACAGCCATTTGCGATGGTGCACCGTGGACCGGATCCACGCCCCCAACCGGGGCGAAACGCACTTCATAGCCAAACTTCGCTGCCACGGGTTCAGCCCACGCCGCGAACTCTGCTCGGGTCCATTCAAAACGATGGTCGTTGTGCCGCATCATGCCCGGCTGCAGCGTTGGGAACAGAACGTTATACTCGCGGTTCGGCGTCGTGATGATGATGTGGCGCGGACGGGCGAACTCGAAGATTACGCGCTCCATGGCTGTTAACCGTGGCGCGTCCAAATGCTCGATCACTTCGACCAGCGCTGCCGCGTCGAAGCCGCCAAAGCGGGCATCGCGGTAGAGCAAGGACCCCTGCACTAGCTCAATTCGTTGACGTTGGCGTTCGGGCATCCGATCCAAACGAAGTCTCGCCGACGCGGTTTCAAGCGATCGATGGCTGACGTCCATACCAACAATGCGCTCGAAAGCGCGATCGGCCAACAAGCGCCGGAGTAGCTTACCCTCCCCGCATCCAAGATCCAGCACCGACTTCGCTTCCAACTCCTTGAGCGTGCCCGCTACTTGATTGAGACGGTGCGTGTGCAATGTTATGGGGCGCTCCAGGTCCCTTTCAACCTGTGCAGCCCTTTCCGTCCAGGTTTCTCTCGTCTCAACTTCGGCGACTTCCTCATCCAGTAATCTTGCGAACGCTTGGTCGGTCAGGGAACGCCGCCGTTTGAGGTATCGATTTACGATCAGGTTCCGTTCGGGATGGCCTACCAGCCAGCCTTCTCCATGGCGAAGCAGTTTCTCGACCTCGGCGTCACCGACATAATAATGTTTCTCCTCATCCAGCACCGGAAGCAGCACATACAAGTGGGAAAGAAGATCATGAACCGTCGTCTCGGCACGGAGCGATAGCCGGAAGTAGGGACTCTCTCCCCATTCCTGGGAGTTCCCATCCAGCGGAATCTGCGATACCTCGACGGTGTATCCGAGCGGCTCAAATAATTTGCGGAGTACGTCGGCACCGCCACGCGATCGGATGACTTCTATGACCGATTCGAGCGGAAGTTTTGTTCCAACCAGTTCAGGACGCTTCTGGCAGTTGCCTGCCAACGCTGTTCCGAACACCCGCCCTATCGCAACGGTCATGTAGGAGGACGATACGTATGGCCGGTCGTTTACGTAATCTTCGAACCGTTGGGCCCCGCGCACGAGGCCCACAGGATCGATTTCCAGTAAGAGACACACGGTGCATCGCTCCGCACTCGACTCCGTATAGAATACGTAGGCCTTGCCGAACGCGACCTCAATCTCGTGGAGGTTGGCCGGGTTCTTGTGCAGGAGGAAGCCGAGATCGGTCGCCTGTGGAGCTGTGCTGGAAATCTTCAGCAACATTCGGTTCCTCCATTATGCGTGGAAGGGCCCGTCTTTGCGCAAAAATGGAATGGACGTGAGATTGCTCTAAGTTCACTGAAGGAGACAGTCTATGGCAGCAACCGATATTCTGCAGCAGATTGGTGAATCGTTGGGATCGAGCGCTACCGTAAAGGCGGTGTTCGGGGAGCCGGTTCATGCCGCGGGGCGCACCGTGATTCCGGTGGCCAAAGTCGCGTATGGCTTTGGCGGCGGCTTCGGGACCGGGCACGGGAAAACCGAATCCGATAAAGGCCGGCACGGAGAAGGCGGCGGCGGAGGGGGCGGAGTCCGCGCGTATCCCGCGGGCGCGCTCGAAATCACGGAAGAGGGCACGCGCTTCATCGCTTTTCCCGACATGCGATTGATCGCGGGCGCTTTTGCGGCAGGTGTGTTCTGGGGCGGGCTACTCTTATGGAGGCGGCGAAGATCGTAATCGCCGCCATGCGCGTTGCGGCTCGTTAAAGCGCGGCGATGCCGGCCGCTGCCACCTGCTCGTCTTCGCTCGACTTGACGCCGGAGACGCCGACGCCGCCGACACATTCGCCTTGATAGAAGATCGGCAGTCCGCCCTGCACCGGCGCGCGATTCGGGAAAGTGCCGAGCGCAGGGCGGTCCTTCACCATGTCTTCCAGAGCCTTGCTGGGCATGCGGCCCAGTGCGGCGGCGCGGGCCTTCAGGATCGCGATGTCGGGCGACTGCGCGGTGGCGGTGTCGAGGCGCTCCAGAGCCAGCAGGATTCCGGAGTCGTCTACCACGGCGATGGTGACGGCCCATTTGTTCTTCGCGGCCTCGGCTTTCGCGGCGGCGATGACGCGAGTGGCGTCGTCTAGAGAGAGACAATTCTTTGTGCGCATAAGTCGTTAGTGTAGCTTAAGCCAGCGCGGCGTTGAGAATTTCTTGAATGAGCGTGTCGTAGGTGACGCCGGCGTTGAGCGCGGCTTGCGCGAAATCCTCATCGGCGGCGAGCGACGGGTTGGGGTTGGCCTCGATCACGAAGACATCGCCTTTTGGAGTGATGCGGACATCGATACGGCCGAAGCCGCGAATCTTGAGCAGGCGGTAAACCTTTTTGGCGAGTTGCGAGAGCTGCTGGGGCATGCGGTCCGGCAGAGGCTTGGCGGGTCCGTTGGTGATGCCCCACTTCTGGCGGTATTTCTCATTCCATTTGGCGTGGTAGGTGGCGAACTTGGGCGTGTCTTCCGGCACCTGCTCGAAGAAAATCTCGCGTGGCGGAAAAACTGTGAGGCGATGGTTGCCCAGCACGCTGAGGTACAGCTCGCGGCCATCAACGTACTCCTCTATCAAGACATCGCAGTTGAATTTCTGGTGAATGAATCGGATGCGTTCGATGGCTTCGGCTTCGTCGCGCGCGAAGGAGGCTTTACTGATGCCGTCGGAGGATTCCTCGCCCACAGGCTTGACGAATGCCGGGTAGTTGAAGCGGGCCAGGTGGCGCAGCGGATGGGCGTGATTCGAGACCACGAAATTCGGCGAGTGCACGCGGTGGTAGGCCAGCACTTTCTTGGCGAGCGCTTTGTCCTTGCAGAGCAGCAGGGCGTCGGGTCCGGAGCCGGTGTAACGCACCTTCATCAGATCCAGCAGGGCCGGGATGTTGGGCTCATGCGAGCGGTCATGATGAAAAGACTCCGAGAGATTGAAGACCAGGTCTGGCGCGTAGGCGGTCAGCTTTTCGACGATGGCGGGGACGTTATCGAAGACCGCGAGCGTTTCGACATCGTGGCCCAGGCGCGTCAGGCATTCGAGCACACAGGCTTCGGTAGGCTTGTCCTGTTCCTTGAGCGACTCGGGGGAGAATTCCTCACCGGGATCGACGGCCTGCGCGACATCAAAAAGGGCGAGGATCTTCATGCTAGACGGACCTCTTGAAGCGGCCGGTATAAAGATGATTGGTGACCATCGCGGCGAGATAGGAGGCGATGTCGAAATACAAACGCGCGGGTTCGGCGTGCGCTTTCAGCTTGAGCTGCTGGCAGCGATGGATGAGTTTCTGCACCAGCATGTTGACCGTGTATTTGCGCTGCCCAGTCCACTGCACGATCGACGCGATCAAGGCAGCCCGGTGTTGGCGCATGAAGCGGGCTGCGGTTTCCTTGGGAATAACGCCGTCGGGCTCGCCGTGACCGAAAATCGAGCGCAGGTCGGCGTCGTAGAAATCCGGAAAGTCTTCGGCGTAGAGTTTACGGCGGCTAGTGTAGTAGCGCGCGAGCGTGCTGCGCAGTTTTCGGGCTTCGGAGATGCGCCGGCCGCGCTTGACCGGCGGCTTGGTGACGGCGATTTCCTGCATCAGCGTTTCGACGTACTCAAGTTTTTCTAGAGCCTTCCAGCCGCGGTAGCGCTGGCGCCAGTCGTCCGGAGATGAGGAGAGCCACACCGCGAAAGTTTCGGCGAAGTCTTCATCGGGATGAGCCTGCGCATACCAGTTGGGCAGATGGCGGACAAAGCTGCGGCTGTAGGGGCGCGGAGTGTAAGTTTCGGGCGTGTACTCGGTCTCAGGGCTGCCGAAGATGCTGTGCCAAGCGGGGCGTTTGGAAAACTGGTACGCGTGATCGATGGCGTGGCCGCATTCGTGGCGCAGCAGCATCTGGCACCATTCCGCAGTGCCGCCTTCCACTTCGAGCATCAATCGGAGTTCCAGCGCCTTGAGGCGGGGGTGCGCGAGATAGAACGGGATGGCGATGGCACACGCGCCCTCGGGGGAGAACCATTCATCGCCGAGATAGCAATCGGGGCGGAGGGCGACGCCGCGCAGGGCCAGGTCCTCGTGAAACTGACGGAGACGCGGCTCGAGTTCGGAGCCTTCGATGCGGACGCCGAGATCGCAGATGCGGACCGCCAGGAGTTCCTCGTCTTTAAGCGCGACCCACGGCGGAGGGCCTGCGGGGGCGGCAGGAGCGGCAGGCGGCGGGGACGCAAGTGGGGACGGCTCGGCCGCGATTTCCATCCCTCTATCCTAACGGTGCGGCCCTAGGTTTTGAGTGGCGGCTGGTCAGTTAGCGGCCAGCGAGAGCGCGCGGAACGTAGTCACGAACTCGATTGCGGCGATGTTCCCCCGCGCACCTGGATATTCGGCTCCCTGCTGTATGGTGTAGCCGAATTTCACTAACTGATGCGTATTCGCGCGAAAGCCGGCGGCGAATTCGTAGGTTTGAGATCCAGGGACTGCACTAAAGCGCTCGTATCCTAGGCGGGCCGCGGCATACCAGCGGGGATTCAGAGTTCGCCGCACTTCGATATATCCCATGTGTTCCGTGAAAGTGGGTATCGCGCGGTAATCCATCCGAAAATGTTGCAGCTCTCCCCACACGTTCCAGTGTCCCGATCCCCACTCGACGTCCATGCCGTAGCCGGTTGCCGGCAACTCGCGAGGGTTGGCCTCTCCGCGAAAAAAGAAGGGAAATTGGCGATCCAGGTACGGACCGTAATAAGCGGAACCACCGATACGAAAGCCTTGGCGAATGGTATAGCCCAGCCCTCCGGCCCAGTTCCCGTATTGATCGTTTTCAAATATGGTCCGCCGATTCGCCGGAGAAGAGTTCACGAACTGAGCTCGCGCGTCGAGCTTGCCAGCGGTACCGTCCACCTGGGCTCCCACCAGGCCTTGGAACGTCACCGGCTTGTAGTAGTAACCATAAGCCGAAGGAACTCCAATCAGCGGGTTGTCTGCAGAATCATAGCGTTGCAAAAAAGCGCCGAACGCCGAGGATAGCTGCCCCACGCGAACTACCAGCGAGCGATTGTGGTCCCAGAAGCGCGCGTAACCCAAGTTCAGTTGCAGCAGGTCGCCTTTCACGCCGTAGCCCTGAGTCTCGAATTCCTCTGGGAAATAAGGACGCGAATGCACTTGCATGACGCCCGATATCGTCCAATGCGAGTTCAGTTTCCAGGTGGGGTAGAGGATCGCGCGAAAACCGCCGGTTACCTCGGACCCGTTGCGCGGCGCCTCCGAAAACTTCTGCGAGTAAGATGAAACCGCGCTCAGCGTGGTTCGCAGCTCGAATCCCGAATCTGCTTCCTGAGCGCATGCCGCGGCCGAAACCATTAGAAAAAACGCGAAGGCTCTCATGACGCCTCCCGTTCGCGCGCAACTATTTCCAACGCCGCGGTCGCGGCGGGAACAGGCCTGGCTATTTCGCTCTGCACTGCCTCTGAAAGACTCTGTAGCGACTGGGTTCCGGCGAGCGCCGCCTGCTGCTTGCGTTGATCTCCTAGCAACGCGAATGCCTCGACCACCGCCGGGTCCATTTCGGAGCCGGACACACTCCGGAGGACCGCAAGCGCCTCGGCGTGACTCTTGCCGCGGCGGTAAGGCCGGTCCGAAGTCATGGCGTCGTAAGCATCCGCTACCTTGACGATGCGGGCATAGAGCGGGGTTTCCTCGCCCTTTAAACCATGCGGATAACCGGTGCCATTTAAGTTTTCATGGTGCAATTCCACGATGCTGAGATAGGCTTCCAGGCCCTGGACGTTCTCAAGAATCCGTTTCCCGATGACCGGATGCTGCCGGATCAACTCGTTCTCCTCCGGCGTCAGGCGGCCGGGCTTCTGAAGGACCAGATCCGAGATTCCGATTTTCCCCAGGTCATGCAGCAACGCGCCCACGCGGATGATCTCCAGGTCGTGCTCGGCGAGGTTCATAGTTTTGGCAATGGCGCAAGAATACTCACTGACGCGCCGGCTGTGGCCCGCGGTATAAGCATCGCGAGCGTCCAGGGCCTGCGCTAGAGATCCAACGAACTGCACGTAAGCGCGAGTGAGACGCTCGCGGCTCTCGCGCACCGCTCTTGCGGCGTAATTAAAACCCTGAGTCAGATCCCGAATCTCGTGCGCCCCGCCGCGGCTTTCCGGAAATTCGGGCAGCTCGCCCGTGGCCGCGCAGGAACGTAAGTGGGTCACCACATCCACCAGGGGCCGGGCGATGGAGCGCGAAGACAGCGCGCTGATTCCCAGCATCGCAGCCAGCGCTATAAATCCAGCCACCAGGAACAGCTTTCGCAAAATGGTTTGCAGCGGTGCGCTGGCGGCATCTACACTTTGCAGACTACGCAACGAATAACTCTCGTCGCCGCTTCCAGCGGCCTGGCCGAGGGGAAGCGAAAGATATTGCTGATCCTGTATGCGAAGTTCGCAATCCGCGGCAGGCGAACATGCCGCGAGCGCACGCTCAATCTGAGCCGGCGCCAAGTCTCGCATCTGTGCTTCGATCACCGCGCCTCGGTGCAGCAGGACGGCGGGGACGCCAAAGCGGGAGATATCGAAACGGCCGCCTACAGTGAGTGTCGCAACCTGCGTGCCAGCTTCGCGCACGGGAACCGAGGTGACTTCGTATAGCCGGCCATCGGCGGAGAAAAAGCCTTGCTCCGGCGGATGCAAGCGCGTGAAATTCACCGGAGCAAACCCTCCGGCGTAGCGGACCACTGCTGCCAGCGGCTCGCCGCGCGCGCCCGACACCATCATGAAGTCGAAACTGAGCGAGTCGCATATTTCGCTGAGCTGATCCTGCACCGTATTGCGCGCCTGTTCGGTTGCGCCGCCATCGGCCCCCAGCAGCTGCAGGCCCGCCTTGAGGCTCGGATTTTCACCGATGCCTTCCAATAATTTTCGATTTCGGCCCTCGTTGCGGGCCTG
Organism: Bryobacteraceae bacterium; assembly: GCA_035496735.1. GTDB lineage: Bacteria > Acidobacteriota > Terriglobia > Bryobacterales > Bryobacteraceae > Palsa-187. The sequence continues at coordinate 20,138 of DATJEI010000378.1, forward strand.
TTCGCGGGCCAGGGCGACTTGGTTATCACGCACGGAAGCCCGCAAGCCGTCGCGGACGGTCTGCATCACCGACGCTCGTATCGCCCAAAAACTAACTGCAAGAAGGATGGCGAACGGAATGAACGAACTGAGGAAGGTGCGGGTAGCGAACCGCATGTTCACCTGTGCGCGACGTGGTTAGCGTCAGTGGGTTCGGCGTAAGGAAGCGTGAAGCTTACCTCGGCATCCAGCTTTTCACCGACGGTCACGGTCTTGCGGAATATTCCCGCGGTCTTGTGCCAGGCCACAACAGTGTAAGTTCCGGCAGGCACATCTTTAAGGGCGAAGACGCCGTCTCGACCGGCAACCACCGCCCATCGGCTGGGAGCCACCACGATGCTCGCCGCCATGTTGGAATGCAGATGGCAGTAGACGGCCACCACCCCGGGCGTGGGAAAGGTGACCAGGCGGCTTTGTCCCTCAGGATAGTTGCCCAAGTCAAAGCTCTTGGCCTTGGATAGTGAAAAAACATTGTGGAAAATCGGATCGAAATTCGGGAAGGATACGGAGGCGCCGGCCGGAATGACCACCAAATCCGGCACAAATCGGCGGTCTTTCTGCTCGATGGCCGCCTTAGTGAGTTCCGTGACAGGGGACTTGGGAGCGCCTTCGAGATATACGGCCACATGGGAACGCTCAAACGCGAGAGGATCCGCTTCCCCGTCTGCTCCCAGTGCCACGGCCATGCCTCGTTGATAAATTCCCGCAGAGGCGGTGACGTTGTGACGCGACAGTTTCCTGTCGATGACGATGGTTCCGTGAATATCCGCGCCAGCGAGCACGGCCGAGGCAACGAGGGCGCAGGGGCCTAACTTAATCCACATACCAAGCCCTTAGATCGGTCCTTTAATACGCAAGGATTAGGGAGGGATACCGAGTAAGGCTTTCCACTTAGGAGCCGGGTTATGGCAGGGGCGAGCGTGGGCGATCAGGAATGACGAGGTTCAACGGAATAGTCAACTTCAAACATGCGATAGACCGCTTCCCTCATGCCGCAGCGTTCATAGGCCGCTTGCGCGCGCTGGTTATTGGCTTCGACATACAGGCGCAAACCGCAGATGCCACCGCTTTGGCGTGCCAGGGATTCGACGTGTGCGTAGAGCGATTGGAAGACGCCGCGGCCGCGCGACTCGGGAAGCGTGTAGACGCTCTGAATCCACCAGAAGAAGCCATTGCGCCAGTCGGACCATTCATAGGTGATCATCATCTGACCGGCGGACTGGCCGTCGATCTCGGCGATCAGATAGAAGCCGCGCGCAGGGTCGTCGAAAACAGCGCAGACTCCGGCACGAAGGGTATGAGTATCCAAGGTGCGGCCTTCGGTTTCGAGGGCCATGCTGGCGTTGCCGCTCACCAGAAATTCGGTGTCGTCAAGAGTAGCAGGGCGGACGAGGATTTCAGGCATCGTATCGATTTATAGCAAAGCTGAGGCACGTTACGCGTAAATTCCCGGCGCTTCGTGGCCGAGGGTCTGCACGTACTCGGTGTACGAGCCCGGATAAACGCGCGGATCGCGTTCCCGCCCGCTCTCGCCGCCGAGTTCGAGCACGCGCGAGCCCAGGCCGCGCAGGAACATGCGATCGTGCGAGACGAAGATCATGGTGCCTTCGAAATTTTTGAGCGCTTCGACCAGCATTTCCTTGGTGGCCAGGTCCAGGTGATTGGTAGGCTCGTCAAGCACCAGGAAATTGGGCGGATTGTAGAGCAGCCGCGCCATGGCGAGGCGCGATTTTTCGCCGCCCGAGAGCGAGCGAATCTTCTTGTCTACATCCTCGCCTGAAAACTGGAACGCGCCGGCGAGCGTGCGCAGCGATCCCAGACCATCCTGTGGGAAATCCATTTGCAACTGCTCGATCACCGTGAGATCGGGATCCAGCACATCCAGCGACTGCTGCGCGAAATAGCCGATGTTGAGGCTGGCGCCGAGGCGCACCGTTCCCGAATCAGGCGCTGCCGCACCGGCGATCATCTTGAGCAGAGTGGTCTTGCCCGCGCCGTTGCGGCCCATCACGGCCCAGCGCTCGCCGCGGCGGATGGTGAGATCGAATCCGTCGTAGATCACGCGCGCGCCGTAGCGCTTGTGCAGGTTCTCGAGCACGGCCACCTGGTCGCCTGAGCGCGGCGGGATGCGAAATTCGAACTTGACCACCTGGCGGCGCTTGGGTAACTCGATCTTTTCGATTTTGTCGAGAGCTTTGATGCGGCTCTGCACTTGCGCGGCTTTAGCGGCGTGAGTGCGGAAGCGGTCAATGAAGCGCTGCTCCTTGGCCAGCATGGACTGTTGGCGGGCGAAGGCGGCCTGCTGATTGGTTTCACGGATGGTGCGCTCGCGCTCGTAAAAATCGTAGTTGCCGGAGTAGACGATGATCTCGCCGGCGTCGATTTCCGCGATCTTCGAAATGATGCGGTTCATGAATTCGCGATCGTGCGAGGTCATCAGCAGGGCGCCGGGATAGGTCTTGAGAAACTGCTCCAGCCAGATGATGGATTCGAGGTCGAGGTGGTTGGTGGGCTCGTCCATCAATAGCACGTCAGGGCGTCCGAGCAGCACGCGCGCCAGCGCCACGCGCATCTTCCAGCCGCCGGAGAGCGCGCCAACATCGCCATCGATCTGATCGTCGGCGAAGCCGAGGCCGTGCAGCACTTCGCGGGCCTGCGCTTCGAGCGTGTAGCCGCCGAGGTGCTCATATTCTTCCTGCGCTTCGCCGAAGCGGGCGAGTGTGCGGTCCATATGGGCGGCTTGCGTGGGGTCTTCCATGGCGTGCTGCAGCGATTCGAGCTCGTGGTGAAGATCGCCCACGCGGCCGCTGCCTGCAATGGCTTCATCCAGGACCGAGCGGCCCTGCATTTCTTCGACGTCCTGGCGGAAGTAGCCTATGGTGAGCTTCTTGGGCAGCGAGACGGAGCCTTCGTCGGGCTCCTCTTCACCCACTACCATGCGGAAGAGCGTGGTTTTGCCGGAGCCATTGGGTCCGACCAGGCCGACCTTTTCGCCCGGGTTCAACTGGAAGGAGGCTTCGACAAAGACTAACTGCTTGCCATATTGCTTGTTGATATTCGAAAAGGAAATCATGGGGAGCGGAGCGGCCTGAACTTCCAAGTTAGCAGAGGCTCAGAATAGGCGGTCTCGCCGCAAGGCTGGCAGCCGCCTTGGCGGGATGTGAGCGGGGCCTTGGCGGTATCCGTAACCGGCGCGAACGGCGCGCCGCTGCGTCATCAATAGCTCGCCTCTGGTACCTTCGAGCGGATCAGCGACTCCACCTGATTCCAAACGCTGGGGTCGCATTCAATCTTGATATGCGGCGACATAAACATCTGGGCGTACCAGGGAAACCCGTCGCAACTCACCCGCCGGGTTCTATAGTCGACCTGAAAATTTCCTAGAATCTGAGTTCGCAAACGGTCGGCAGCCAGGATTTCCCGGCGCCCATGAAGCAAGCCATTTAGCTGATAGAAGTTGACGGCTTGCCCCACGTTCGCGGGGATTATCTTGTCATCCTCGCCGAGCTTCGATACGCTATCGACCTGAATCGTGAGCAACACCGGAATTCCATCCTGGCCGAGCCTGCGAGCCAGCGTCACCCCCTCCGAAGCGCCCCAACTGTGGCCGTAAATGACAATGCGGGCCGTGCGTTTTTCCCGATCCGATAACTCTCCGTTGCGGTCCGCGTCCAGCATTCCTAGGACCGCGCGGTGAGCTTCGCGGCCCTGGCGATTTTCAAATATCTGCACCTGCATGCGGACAGGGTATTGGTTCCGCAGGTGAGCGGCCAGCTGAACTTCCTGATGAACCGTGTCGTTGCGCCGGACGAATCCCCCGACGAAACCGATTACGATGACTCGCGGCGCGGGCAAGGGTGCGCTGTTTTCGGCGCCGTTCGCCGGCGCAATGGAATTCGATACCAGAAAACTCAATATCAGGGAACCCGATACCAGGAACTCAGGGATGACCATCCAGGCAGATAACAACCGCTGGATGAACGAAAAATAATTGGTCAACATCTCATGAGGCTTTCAGCCCTCTCGAAAGCCAGCCAGCCGGCTGCGCTTTCATACACGTGCAATCTTACCATCGTGGAGCAAACACATTGGCTGGAGGCGCGCCCCCTGCCGCCTGCGTGGCATGCTGTTCGCGTCAGGGTAACTTGGAGCAGCCGGATGACATCTTTTCGGGAGAGAGGATGGATCATCTCATGACGAAGAAATTCATTTTACCCGCCGTTCTGCTGCTGGGAATTTCCGGTGCGGCGCTGGCGGCGGATATTGACGGCAAGTGGACGGCCGAGGTGGAAGGAAGAAGGGGTACCGTAACCCAAACTCTGGTCTTGAAGGCGTCTGGCAGCACCCTGGCCGGTTCTTTCGAGGGTGCCCGCGGCGGTGCAGTGGATATTTCCGACGGCACAATCGATGGCAACAACGTGTCGTTCAAAGTAATCCGCGATTTCAATGGCAACCAGTTCACGCAGCAATACCAGGGCACGCTTTCAGACGCAGGCGAGCTGAAACTGACGGTCTCGATGGGTGGCGGTGGTGGCTTCGGTGGCAAGGGCGGCCGCGGTGGACGCGGCGGCGAGAGGAGCGTAGTCTTCAAGAAAGCAGCGAATTGACGGGATCGGAACCACGGTTGACGCGCGTGCGTCATGATAGGTTTGTGCGGCTCGCGTTCCTTTTGCCTCTTTTCCTTCTCGCCTCCGAAGCCTATTCGCAGCAGGCTCCGCCCTCAGCCGGCGGCCCGCCCGCGGATCAACAGGCGATTTTCCAGCGCGGCCTCGATATGTATAAGGCGAAGAATTACAGCAACGCCCTGCGTGCGTTCCGCGAAGCCGCGCAAGCCGGCAACGTCGAGGCCATGATGTACGTGGGGACGATGCAGGCGGCGGGGCAGGGCACTCCGCCGAGCCCCGCACAGGCTATGGTCTGGTTTACCAAAGCCGCCAATGCCGGAGACGGCCAGGCTATGTGCAATCTCGGCATTCTCTACTACCGCGGAGTGGGCGTCCCGAAAAGATATGACCTGGCTCTGCGATGGTTCCGTGACGGATCCTCGGCCGGCAATTCCCAGGCGATGTTTAACGCCGGCGTGATGTTCAGAGACGGCCTGGGCGTTCCTGCGGACTTCACGGCGGCGATGACCTGGTTTATCAAAGCCGCGACCGGCGAAAACAGTCTGGCGATGAACAGCATTGGTGTGATGTATCAGAAGGGCCAAGGTGTTCCGGTAGATTACCGGGAAGCCATGCGCTGGTATAAGAAGGCGGTAGAGTTTGGCAACACCACGGCTCCCTATAACATCGGCGTGCTCTATGAATACGGGCTCGGAGTGCCGGTGGATCGCGAGGAGGCGCACCGCTGGTACGCGAAGGCAGTGGCGGGTGCGCAGTCGGACGACGGCGTACAATAATTCGCTCTGCACACCGGCGTCCGCACCTGCTCGTAGTTATGCGTGTGCCGCTTTGGCGGACGTATCGTAGATCTGCGAGCGCGTTTTCCCGGCCGCATCCACCTCGAATTCAAACATCGCGGCGATCGCGTTCAGCTTCGCGAGCTTCGCGGACGTTGTCGAATAGCTGAGCATGCCGGTGTAGCGCACGGCCCCAGCCTCGACGAAGTGCCCTACGCCCATCCCCCGCCAGGTCACGAATTCACCATCCAGGGTCGCGAATACGCCTTCGCCGACACCCTCCAGGCTGCCGTCGGGCTTGGTGATGGCAGTGTAGGTGCCCATGTTCATGCCTTCGACACCCAGTAATTTTGAGTGCTCTTCAAAAGAGACTTCGACCTTGAAATTCGGCAGTGTCGACAGCACCTTTCGCATGCCGCGTTGCCCGTTGCCTTCGCCAATCTTTTCACCAGACATGTGTTTTTCTCCTTTTCCTAAACTTGTTTTCTAGAACGCACAAACGTCACTACGAATATGCTCGCGTTTTGGATTGCACCTTGCCGCGAGCGGCCCGTTTCACCGCCGGAAACGGGTGCATAAGATATATCAGCGCAGAACGACGGGTGCAAACGCCCCTGAGAGCGCGCTGGGCTGTTTGTGTTTAGGGTCGTCGTTACTTTCAGGACCCACGACCATGGTGAAGGTCTGCAATGAGTTGGAATTCTCGATTGCATCGGGAGCATCTAAATGCATAGAAATACGTGTCACGAATAGCCCCGTCTCGAACGATCTCTGCGAGAGGTGAACTTTCCTGAACTGTTACCAACGCTCTGCTTGAAGTGAACGGAGTAATTCGCTCGACCAATTCGCGCAGGTCAGAGGAAGTATGTATCTCTATTGGCTTAACAAATCGGTGCACTGTAAGCACATCGTTCGGCCTTCGGCCTCACAGCGGCACCCGGATCTCCAAACTCGATCCCTGTCCCGGCCGTGAGTCCAGCATCAGCTCGCCGCCCAGCATGCGCACGCGCCGTTTGATGCTCACCGGACCTGTCCGCAGCAGCTCGAGCTCCTCCAGCGTAAACACGCCGCTGAAAGGAAAGCCGCCGCCGTTGTCCTCGGCGCGCACTTCCAGCTTCCCGCCGTTCTTGCCCAGCGTCAGGGCCACGCGCGAGGCGCCGGAGTGCTTATGAATGTTGTTCAGCGTTTCGCGCACGATCTGCAGCAGTTCCAGCGACACTTCGGTCTGCGCGGGATCGTGAAACTCGGCGCTGCTGAAGGTCGCTGCGATGCCGGTGTCACGCTGAAACTGCTCCGTCATGCGGCTCAGCGACGCGCTCAGGGACGCGCCATCCTCCACCGGACGCATGCTGCGGACGAAACTGCGTAACTCGGTTACCTGATCGCGGCACAACTCCTGCAACTGGCGCAGCTCGCTGGTGGCCGCGTCGATGTCGCGGGCGAGCAGCTTGCGCACGATCTCCAGCCGCATCTGAAAGCTGATAAAACTCTGTAACGGGCCGTCGTGGAAATCCGCCGCGATGCGCTCGCGCTCGGCTTCGCGGGCCCCTTCGGACTGTGCGCGGATGATCATGTTGTAGCGCAGCGTGTTGGACATCCGCCGCTCCAGGTAGCGCTTATAGAGCGAGAAGACGACGGCCATGGCGGCAGCCGCCCAATCCGCCCACACCACGCCTGCGCCGGGCGCCGTCAGCAGCACGATCAGGATCATCGCGCCCGCGGCCACCGCCAACACCACGGCGAACGGCTGCAGCACCGCGGCCGACACCAGCAGGAATCCGTACGCCAGCGCGGAAGCCCAGTCGACCGGAAGCAGCCACTTGCAGAAAGTGAAGAACGCGAAGTCGATCACCAGCGCCACCACTGCGCGCGGCGGCGCATCGAACTTGGTTTCGAATAGCGCGCCCACTGAGAAGATGGCGTAAGCAATCAGGAACGCCAGGGACGACGTAATGCGCGCGCCAGTGAACGGATACCAGACCAGGCAGGAGAACGCCAGCACCACTCGGGCAACGCGTATGGCGGCACGGCCCTGATAGGGGATCATGATGTTACCGCCGGTAGAGATAGAGGCGATGGCTGCGGCCTTCGCCGTCGTCGTCGATATCCAGAATCTTCGCCGCGGTCCACTGGGGGAATTCGAAATCGTGCGCGACGATGCGCGTGCCCTTCTTGAGCTGTTTCTCGAAAATCGGTGTTATTTTCTGAATGGCCACCGGCAGCAGATAGATCGTCAGCAGATCGTAGGAAGAATAGTCCTGCTGCAGCAGGTCGCCGTGGATGATGCGCGCGCGGGATTCCAGGCCCAGGGTCTTGATGCGCAGCGCACTCTGTTTATAGAGCGTGTCGTCCAGTTCCACTCCAGTGGCGTCGGCGCGGTACTTGCGCGCGGCCATGATGACGATGCGGCCGTCGCCAGAGCCCAGGTCGTACATTTTTTCGCCCGCCTTGAGCTCGCCCAATTGCAGCATTTTATCCACGATGGATTGCGGCGTCGGGAAATACGGCGCGATTTTAGCGTCGCCGGCCGGCTGGGCTTTGTCTTGCGCCCAGAGCCCGAGCACCAGGGCTGCAGGCGCGGCCAGCAGGCATGTGAAGGGCCGTCGCATCACGGCTCAATATACACCCGCACACGATTGCTCGAGGCACCATCCACGTCCAGGTACAATTCCGCGGGCCCGTAGTTGCTGATCCGGGGGACGGCGATTTCCACCAGATAAAAGCCCACGTATCCCGGCGCGAGTTCCGCCCG